>DATHMN010000179.1:0-47756 GCA_035487135.1 Steroidobacteraceae bacterium
TACTACCCCGAACTCGGGCATGCGCTGTTGGTGTGTGCCACCGAGACCAAGACCAGCGCCGACATCGAGCGTTATCGCAACGCGCTGGGCGAAGTGCTGCAGGCGGCACGCGCTGCCTGAGGCGCACGAGGTAACTGATGAGTGCACGCGAAAAAGTGATCTTCGAATACTCCCACCCGGGGCGCGGGGCGAGCGACCAGTGGCCGCACGAGCTGCCGGCGAGCGCACTCGCCGACCTGCCAGCGCAGTTGCGCCGCGCGCAACCGCCGCTGCTGCCGGAAGTGGGCGAGCTCGAGACGGTGCGCCACTTCACGCGCCTGTCGCAGCTCAACTTCTCCATCGACACGCACTTCTATCCGCTCGGCTCGTGCACGATGAAGTACAACCCCAAGGCCTGCAATCAGTACGCCATGCTGCCGGAGTTGCTGGCGCGCCATCCGCTCGCCCCGGAGTCACACGGCCAGGGATTTCTCGAGTGCATGTATGAGCTGCAGGAGATGCTGAAGGCGGTCACCGGCATGCAGGGCGTGGCGCTCTCGCCCATGGCCGGCGCGCACGGCGAGTTTGCCGGTGTCGCCATGATCCGTGCCTATCACCGCGCGCGCGGCGATCTGGCGCGCAACGAGATCATCGTGCCGGAGGCGGCGCACGGCACCAACCCGGCGACCGCCACCATGTGCGGCTGCGTGGTGCGCGAGATCCCGGTCGAGCCCTCCGGCGATGTCGACTTGGAGGCCCTGCGCGCAGCGGTCGGGCCGCACACCGCCGGCATCATGCTGACCAACCCCTCCACCCTCGGGGTTTTCGAGCGGCGCATCGCCCAGGTGGCGCAGGTCGTGCACGAGGCCGGCGGCCTTTTGTACTACGACGGTGCCAACCTCAACGCCATCCTCGGCAAGGTGCGCCCGGGCGACATGGGCTTCGATGTCATCCACATGAACCTGCACAAGACCTTCTCGACCCCCCACGGTGGCGGTGGTCCGGGGGCCGGTGCGGTCGGCGTGGGCGCACGCCTTTTGCCTTTCCTGCCGATCCCGCTCGTCGGCCGCGACGGTGAGCGCTACCGCTGGCTCAGCGAAAGCGACCTGCCGCAGTCGATCGGACGGCTGTCGGCGTTCATGGGCAACGCCGGCGTGCTGCTGCGCGCCTACATCTACATGCGGCTGCTCGGTCGTGAGGGCATGCACCAGGTGGGTGAGTACGCCACCCTCAACGCTAACTACCTGCTCAAGCGCCTGCAGGCGGCCGGTTTCGACGCCGCCTATCCACAGCGCCGCGCCAGTCACGAGTTCATCGTGACGCTCAAGCGCCAGGCGCGCGAGCTCAACGTGACGGCAATGGACGTCGCCAAGCGTCTGCTCGACTACGGCTTCCACGCACCCACCACCTACTTCCCGCTGCTGGTGCCTGAATGCCTGCTGATCGAGCCGACCGAGACCGAGAGCAAGGACGTGCTGGACGCCTTCGTGGCGGCAATGTTACAGATCCAGCAAGAGGCCGAGCAGGAACCCCAGCGCGTGACCAGCGCACCGCATACCATGCCGGTACGGCGGCTCGATGACGTGCGGGCGGCCCGACAACTGGATCTCACATGGAAGCCGACGGCGCAGCCATAGATCGCTATAAACCCCGCGGGCTCACCCGCGTGTTGCGCGCGCTCGCTGCGAGTCTCAACGGTCTCAGCGGGGCCTTCCGCGAAGAGGCCGCCTTCCGCCAGGAACTCGCGCTCGCGCTCATCGTCATACCCCTGGGCCTGTGGCTTGGTCACTCGGGCGTGGAGCGGGCACTCCTGATCGGACCGATGCTGCTCATCCTCATCGTCGAGCTGCTGAACAGTGCGATCGAAGCGACCGTGGACCGCATCTCGTTCGAGCACCACGCGCTTGCCGGTCTGGCCAAGGACATCGGCTCCGCGGCGGTGTTCATGTCGTTCGTGCTGCTGATCTCCGTGTGGCTGCTGGTGCTGCTCGGCCGCTGACGGGCGGCTGCAGCACGCCGCCGCGCAAGCGGCGGCGCTGACGGCGACCTGGCAGGCGCAGCGCCTGGTATCAACCGCTACGATGTTAGGAAAGATTCCCTGATGCGACTTTCGCGCCTCGCCTCGCTGTGTCTGCTGCTGTGCTGCGCCGGCGTGTGCCCGGCCGGTCCGGTGGGCGGCACTGCCGCCCCGGCCAACGCCACGGCCACGGTGTCGCAGCCCAACCCGCCGGCACTGCCGGAGACGCCGGTGGGGCAGGCGGCGCAGGCGGCACAGCAGGCCGCCGCCGTCGAGGGCAACCCCGACTGGGCCGAGACGCTCGAGCGCATCGCCAGCAGCGTGGTGTCGATCGACGTCGACCAGACGCGTGCATTCGATACCGAGTGGAACACCACCGCGCAAGCGACCGGTTTCGTGGTGGACGCCGAGCGTGGCCTGATCCTCACCAACCGCCACGTGGTCACGCCCGGGCCGGTGACCGCCGAGGCGACCTTCCTCAACCGCGAGGAGGTGCAGCTCTACCCGGTATACCGCGACCCGGTGCACGACTTCGGCATCTACCGCTACGACCCGCAGAAGCTGCGTTTCATCAAGCCGAAGGCGCTGCCGCTATACCCGGAAGGGGCGCAGATCGGCCGCGAGATCCGCGTCGTCGGCAACAATGCCGGTGAGCAGCTGTCGATCCTCGCCGGCACGCTCGCACGCCTCGACCGCGACGCGCCCGAGTACGGCCTCACCAAGTACAACGACTTCAACACCTTTTACCTGCAGGCCGCCTCGAGCACCTCGGGCGGCTCCTCCGGCTCGCCGGTGATCGACATTCACGGCCGCGTAGTGGCGCTGAACGCCGGTGGCGCCAGCGGCGCGGCCTCCAGCTTCTATCTGCCGCTCGGGCGCGTGAAGCGTGCACTGCAGCTGATCCAGCAGGGCAAGCCGGTCAGCCGCGGCACGCTCTACACGGTCTTCAACTACATGCCGTACGACGAGCTCGAGCGCCTGGGTCTCGATTCCGCCACCGAGGCCGCGGTGCGCAAGGACTTCCCGCGCTACACCGGCATGCTGGTGGTCACTGAGGTGCTGCCCGGCTCCCCCAGTGAGCAGGTATTGCAGCCGGGCGACATTCTGCTGAAGCTCAACGGTCGCTACCTGGCGCAATTCGAGCCGCTCGAGGAAGTGCTCGACAGCAGCGTTGGCGGCAGCGTCGAGTTGCAGCTGGAGCGCGGTGGCAAACCGCTGTCGGCGAAACTGCCGGTCGGCGATCTGCACGCGATCACGCCGGCTGCCTATGCCGAGTTCGGCGACGTCGTGGTGAATACGCTCTCCTACCAGCAGGCGCGTCATTTCAACGTGCCGGCGCGCGGGGTGTACGTCGCCAACCCGGGCTACGTCATGACCGCCGCCGGCATTCCGCGCGGTGCGGTGATCCTCAGGCTCAACGGCAAGTCGACCGACACCCTGGCAGAGTTCGAAGCCGGCATCGCCGAGCTCGGCGACGGCGATCACGCCACCGTGCGTTACATCACCATCGACGACCCCAACAGCAGCGAGCTGCGCGCGGTGCGCATGGACCGCCTGTGGTTCCCGGCGCACCACTGCGAGCGCAACGACACGAGCGGCCTGTGGGACTGCCGGGACCTGGCCGCGGGACCGGCGCCGAAGCCGGTGCCGGTGAGTTCCACGGCATTCCCGAGTTACTCCGACCCGCGCCTGAGCGCGCTGGCGCCTTCGCTCGTCATGGTGACCTTCGACATGCCGTACTCGGTGTCCGGCATCACCGAGCGCAACTACCACGGCACCGGACTGGTCGTGGACGCGCAGCGCGGACTGGTCGTGGTCGATCGCAACACCGTGCCGGTGTCGGTCGGCGACGTGACGGTGACCTTCGCCGGCACCGTGCAGGTCCCGGCGCGCGTGGTGTACATCCATCCGCAGCACAACTACGCGGTCGTCGCCTACGATCCACGTCTGCTGGGGGATACCGCAGTGAAGTCGGCGCGACTCGCGCCGCGCGAACTGAACGCGGGCGAACAGCTGTGGGTGGTCGGCTTAGGTCCTGACAGCCAGATGCACGCGCGCAGCACCGAGATCGCCAGCATCGACCCGCTGACGCTGCCGCTGTCGCGCACCATGCGCTTCCGCGACAGCAACCTCGAGACCGTGCAGCTGGTCAATCCGCCGAGCGAGTTCGACGGGGTGCTGAGTGATGCCCGCGGCAACGTACTCGGCACCTGGTCGAGCTTCGCGTTCGACAACGGCCGCGAGCTGGCGCAGGACAGCCGCGGCGTGCCCATCGAGCTGGTCGCCGACATGATCGAGCGGGTGCGCAATTCCACTGCGCTCCACTCCCTCGAGGTCGAGCTCGACGTGCTGCCGCTCGCGCAGGCGCGCCAGCTGGGTCTGTCGGACGCCTGGACGCAGCGTCTGGCGCAGCACACACCGACGCGGCACCAGGCGCTCACCGTGGTGCGCATGGTGGGCGGCTCGGATGCGGCCGCGAAGCTGCAGCAGGGGGATCTGCTGCTCGCGCTCGATGGCCAGGTGGTGACGCGCTTCCGCGAGGTCGAGAAGGCCGCCGCCGACAAGCCGCGCGTCAAAGTCACCGTCTGGCGCGGGCAGGCCGAGCAGACGCTCGATGTCGCCACTTCCGAGCTTCCCGGCATGGACATCGATCGGGTGGTGGAGTGGGCCGGGGCGACTCTGCAGGCTCCGCACCGTGCCATGAGCGTGCAGCGGGCGATCCCGCCGGAGGGCGTGTACGTCGCCTACTTCGCTTACGGCTCGCCGGCGACGCGCTATGGGCTGTATCCGGGGCGGCGCATCGTCGAGGTGGATGGCGTACCGACACCCGATCTCGATACCTTCCTCAAGCTCACCACCGGGCATCCCGACCGCTCGTCACTGCGCCTGAAGACCATCACCTGGAACAATGCCCCGGAAGTCATCACGCTGAAGCTCGACAAGCACTACTGGCCGGCCTACGAGCTGACGCGCTCGCCCGCCGGCAGCTGGTCGCGGCGCGCACTCGAGTAGGGCAGCGCGTCGGCGGCGGGCGACAGCGCCCTTAGCAGATCGGCCGCGTCCGGCGCCGGATCGCGTGCGCGCGCTGTGACGCATGTGATGCTTTCCGACAACACGCCGGCCGTGTGCGCCGCCGCCTTGCTAGAATTCGCGCTTCCTATGGTGCGAGCCGTCCGAGCGACCCAGGTCGAGATCGAAACTGCCGTGCAGGCACTGCGCGACGGTGAGCTCGTGGCATTTCCGACCGAGACGGTCTACGGCCTCGGCGCCAACGCACAGAATCCGGCCGCGGTGCGCAAGATCTTCGAGGCCAAGGGCCGGCCGCCCGATCACCCGGTGATCGTGCACCTCGACAGCCCGCGCTTTCTGCACCGCTGGGTGCGCGAAGTGCCGGCCAACGCCCTCAAGCTCGCCGAGGCCTTCTGGCCCGGGCCGCTCACGGTCGTGATGCCGCGCGCCGCCAACGTGCACGACGTCATCACCGGCGGTCAGGACACGATCGCGGTGCGTGTGCCGGCGCACCCGATGGCGCAGCAGTTGCTCACCGCATTCGGCGGCGGCATTGCCGCCCCGTCCGCTAACCGCTTCGGCCGGCTGTCACCGACACGCGCCGAGCACGTGCGCGAGGAGTTCGGCGACAGCCTGCGCGTGATTCTCGATGGTGGCGAGTGTCAGATCGGCCTCGAGTCGACCATCGTCGCTTTTGAGGCTGGCAGCGCGCGCCTGCTGCGCCCCGGCAGCGTCACGCAGGCGCAGCTGCGCGCGGTGCTGGGCGAGGATCTGCTGGTCGGGGCGGATGCCAACTCGCCGCGCGTGCCTGGCAGCGCCCCGACCCATTACGCGCCGGTCACGCCGCTCACCCTGGTGCCGGCCGGCGAGATCGATGCCCAGGCGGATGCCGCTTCCGCGGGCGGCAGGCGGGTCGCGGTGCTGGCGCAGCGTCTGCCGCTGCGCGCCCACAAGTACGTCACCTGGATCAATGCGGGCCGGCGTCCCGAAGCCTACGGACGCGACCTCTACAACAACCTGCGCACGCTCGACAAAGCCGCCTGCCAGCGCATCCTGGTGCAGGCGGTGCCCGACGGGGAGGCCTGGGACGCCATCCGCGATCGCCTGCTGCGCGCGGCGACCAGCGTGACGGAGGCCGACGACGGCAGCGGCACGATGGCGGTGCTGCCGTAGGTGCGCCGCCCGCGCTTCATCGATCCGTTCCAGCCCGCCGAAATCCGCCGCCTGGTCGCGGAGTTCGGCTCACCGCTGCTGATCCTCGACTGCGAGCGGGTGCGCGTGCAGATGCGCAAGCTCAAAAAGGCGCTGCCGCACGTGGCGCTGCACTACGCGCTCAAGCCCATGCCGCACCCGGCGGTGGTGCAGACGGTGCTCGAGGAGGGCGGCTCGCTCGATCTGGCGACCACCGGTGAGGTGCAGCTGGTAGAGCGCCTGGGCGTCGCAGCCGAGCGCTGCATTCATACCCATCCCATCAAGCGGCCCGAGGACATCGCCAACGCGCTGCACTTCGGCGTGCGCACCTTCGTCGCCGACAACCCCGACGAGGTGCGCAAGTTCGAGCGCCATCGCGCTGCGGCCCAGCTGCTGCTGCGCGTCTCGTTCCGCAGCCCCGGCGCGGTCTGCGACCTGTCGCGCAAGTTCGGCTGCGACCCGGAGGACCTGCTGGAGCTCGCGCGGCTCGCGGCCGAACTCGGCATCACCGTGCGCGGGCTTTCGTTCCACGTCGGCTCGCAGGTGCCCGATGCCACCAAACACGTTGAAGCGCTGCAGGCCTGCGCGCGCCTGATGGCGCGCGCGCGGCGTGCGCGCCTGGGCGTGTTCGACACGCTCGACATCGGCGGCGGTTTTCCCATCGACTACGCGCAGCCGGTGCAGGACATCGGCCGCTTCTGCGCGCCGTTGCGTGCAGCCCTCGCGCGTCTGCCGAAACGCGTACGCGTGCTGGCGGAACCGGGACGCTACGTCGTCGGCCCGTGCGTCATTGGTGTGGCCTCGGTCATGGGGCGCGCGCGCCGCGAAGGCCACTGGTGGTACTACCTCGACGACGGCCTGTACGGCAGCTACAGCGGCCAGCTGTTCGACCATGCGCGCTATCCGGTGGAACCGCTGCGCGACTCCGCCGAGCGCTTGCCCTCGGTGCTCGCCGGTCCGACCTGCGACAGCATCGACGTCATCGCCGAGAACCTCATGCTGCCGCCGCTCAAGGCCGGCGATCTGCTCGTCGGGCGGGCCATGGGTGCCTACACCTGGGCGAGCGCCACCGACTTCAACTTCTTTCCGCGGGCCACCGTGGTGGCCGTCAACCGCCAGGCGGGGGATGCGGGCAACGTCACCGCGCTGCCGCCCTGACGAGACCTCAGACGCGCACCCAGCCGGAGGCTTAGTGCATGAATCCGATCGTTTCCGCCACGCTGCTGCTCGTGGGTTCCAATGTGTTCATGACCTTCGCCTGGTATGCGCACCTGCGCAACCTGAGCGACCGACCGTGGTTCATCGCGGCGCTCGCCAGCTGGGGCATCGCCTTCTTCGAGTACCTGCTGCAAGTGCCCGCCAACCGCATCGGCTATACGCGCCTGTCGCTGCCGCAGCTGAAGATCCTGCAGGAAGTGATCACGCTCGCGGTGTTCGTGCCGTTCGCGCTGCTGTACATGCACAAGCCGCTCAAGCTCGATTACCTGTGGGCGGCACTGTGCATCCTGGCTGCGGTATATTTCGTGTTCCGTTCGCCGAGTACAACATGAAGAACGAAATCGAAGCGGACAGTCTTACCGCCATCCACGCCCAGGTGATCGCCGCGCGCGAGGGGCGCGACCCCAAGGTGATCGCGCGGCTGTTCTCCGGCTGGGCGGTGTTTGGCGAGCGCCAGTTCGTGCGCGGTTATGCGCTGCTGCTGCCCGATCCGGTCGTGCCCAACCTCAACACGCTGGGCGCGCGCGAGCGGGGCGCCTTCCTCTCGGACATGTCGCGCCTCGGCGATGCACTGCTCAAGGTCACCGGCGCCGCGCGCATCAACTACGCCATCTTCGGCAACCAGGATCCGGCGCTGCACGCGCACGTCATCCCGCGCTACCTGGACGAGCCGGCGGCGCTGCGCGCCGCACAGCCGTGGGCCTACGACTGGATGCAGGCGCCGCTGTTCGAGCGCGCTGCCTGCCAGGAACTGGCCGACAGCCTGCTGCGCGAGCTCACGCGCATGGGCGTCACCAAACCCATGCGCTTCGCGCCCGGCGCCAACGCCGGGCACTGAAGCGCGCGGCTTACTTGGGCGCGGGCGGTGTCGCGCCCGGTGCCGGGCCGGCCGGCGCTGCCGGCGGCGGCGCCTTGACGCTCAGCAGCTCGACCTCGAAGGTCAGCAGCGACCCGGGCGGGATGCTCGGCGGCGAACGCAGGTCGTACGCCAGCTTCGGCGGCACCCACAGCATGTACTTTCCGCCCGGCTTCATCAGCTGCAGACCTTCCGTCCAGCCCGGAATGACCCGGCCGACCGGAAAAGTGGCCGGCTGGCCGCGCTTGTAGCTGCTGTCGAACTCAGTGCCATCCAGGAGCGTGCCCTTGTAGTTGACGGTCGCATCGTCGCTCGGCTTGGGGCCCGCGCCGCTCCCCTCGGTCAGCACCTTGTACTCAAGTCCGCTCGCGGTGGTGATCACACCGGGCTTCTTGCCGTTCTCGGCCAGAAACTTTTCGGCCAGGCTGTGGTTCTTCGCGCCCGCGCCTTCCTGGGCGGTGCGCATGAACTTGGCGATCGTCATGCGGTCTTCTTCGCTCGCCTTGGCCTTGCCGCTCAGGGCATCGCGCAGGCCCTGCATCATGCGCTCGGTGCTGATGCCGTCCGGGCCGATACCGGTCTCCTTCAGCTGCTGGCCCATGGTGAGTCCGAGCGCGTAGCTGGCAGCGCTCTTCTCGCTGGCGGCGCCCGCGGCGGGTGCGGCCTTCTTGGCAGGGGCGGTTGCTGCAGTGCCAGAGGCGCCCGGCTGCGGTTGCTGCGGCTGCTGCGCCTGGGCGACCAGCACGCTGGTCAGCAGCGCTGCGACGGTGTTGCAAACGATCAGATTCCGGCCGCGGCGTGGCGCAGGCAATGTCATGGAGGACCTTTCGGGCGTGCGGGCCGTGCAGTGGCACGGCTTTGGTGGGCCGCAGCGGGGGCGCAGTTTCGCCGATTAAGACTGCATATGCCACCTGTCACGCTGCGCAGACGCCCTTATCCTTATAATCAGCGCCGCGCTGCAGTTTGCGCAACGTTTCAGGAGGGACCGTGAACAGGATTGCTCTTGCCTGCGCCGCCACCTTCAGTATGGGCGCGCTGCTCGCCGGGGCGGCCGAGCCGAAGCTCGAACTGCCGCCGGTACATGCCGGCGACAGCTGGAACTACCGCATCACCGAGGAGAAGGGCACGAACGGCTGGAGCCAGTCGCAATGGGAGATCAGCGTCACCCGGGTCACCGGCTCCTCCATCTACTTCACCGCCCACCAGAGTGGCTCGACCCAGCCGCCGCGCGAGATATTCCTCGGCAATGACTGGAGCCGCTCACGCGATATCAACGGCAAGGAGACCGTCGTCGAGCGGCCCTTCGCGTTTCCGCTGTCGGAGGGCAAGACCTGGAAAGTGACCTACACCGAGAACAATCCCAACGCCAATCACCGTGACGAGAGCTGGGACGACAACTATCGCGTGGTCGGTTACGAGACGATCGATGTGCCGGGCGGCAAGTTCCAGGCGCTGAAGATCGAGGCCGAAGGGCGCTGGACCGCGCACGTGGCGCCCGGCCAGACCGTGGTGCAGGCGGCGCACTCGGGCGAGAGTGGTGTCGCGATGACGACCAACGTGCAGAACGCCCAGGAGCGGGAGGTTTCCGGGCGGCTGTACAAGGCGTTCTGGTACGTCCCGGAAGTGAAGCGCTGGGTGAAATCGATTGAAGAGGATTATTCCAGCGGCGGCGTGCGCAACGTCCGCCGCACCATGGAACTGGAGTCCTTCAAGCCCGGCGCCTGAGCGCGCTCAGCCGGGCAGATCGAAGCCGCCGGCTGCCGTGAGCGCGCGCTGATAGGCGGGGCGGGCGTGGATCGCTGACAGAAAGCCGCGCACGCGCGCGCCGAGTGGCACCGCAGCGCGTGCCGCGGCCGCTTCCAGCGGGAAACTCATCTGGATGTCCGCGGCGCTGAAGTCAGCGCCGGCGAACCACGGGGTGCGCTCGAGTTCGCTTTCCCAGAACGCCACATGCGTCTGCAGCTGTGGGTCAATGAAGCCCTTCTGCGCGCCCGCGGCGATGCCGCGCACCAGCGGCCGCAGCAGCGCCGGTGCGGCCTGCGGCAGCCGCAGGAAGACGAGCTTGAGCAGCAGCGGCGGCATCGCCGAGCCTTCGGCGTAATGCAGCCAGTAGTCGTAGCGCAGCCGCGCCTCGCTCCCTGGCGGCGGCCGCAGTCGCTCGGCGCCATAGCGGTCCAGCACGTAGCCGATGATCGCGCCCGATTCGGCGAGCGTGTGGCTGCCGTCGGTGAGCACCGGCGACTTGCCGAGCGGGTGCACCTGGCGCAGCTCCGCGGGCGCGAGCAGGGTGCGCGCATCGCGCTGATACTTCTTCAGCTCGTACGGCAGGCCCAGCTCCTCGAGCAGCCACACGATGCGCTGCGAGCGCGAGTTGTTGAGATGGTGGAGCGTGAGCACGCCGGCGCGCTCAGTTCTGCGCGCCCGCGAGCGGCGCTCCGGCCGCCAGCGCCGCCAGCTCCTCGTCGCTGAACTGGCGCTGCGCCAGCGAGGCGCGCGCGCGCTCCAGCTGGGCGGCATCCACGTACAGGCGCGACGGCGCCGCCTGACCGAGCACGCCGGCCTCGGAGCTGACCCGCACTGCGATACCCTCGCCGGCGAGCACCTCGGCCAGCGACTGCGCCGAGGGCAGGTCCGGTAGGGTCGTCAGCAGCTGCCATTCGGGGTCGGACATGGTCTTAGTACAGTGCCAAAGCGGCGTTGTTTCTACAATGCGCCTGTCGCCAGCGCTGCGGGTTGCCTCGTGCTCAGTATCCGTCGACTGACTAAGAGCTTTCGCGAAGGCGGGCGTGTGCACCGGGTGCTCGATGACCTCGAGCTCGAGGTGGCTGCCGGCGAGAAACTCGCGGTCATGGGCCGCAGCGGCTCAGGCAAATCGACGCTGCTGAATCTCATCAGCGGCATCGACTTTGCCGATGCCGGTACGGTGACGCTGAACGGGCGCGAAGTGAGCTCGCTGCGGGAGCCGGCGCGCACCCTGTTCCGGCGCGCGCAGGTCGGCTTCGTCTACCAGTTCTTCAATCTGATCCCGACGCTCACTGTGGCCGAGAACGTGCGCCTGGTACTGGAGTTGAACGGGGTGCGCGGCGCTGCCGCGCGCGCGCGTACGCTGGCGATTCTGGCGCTGGTGGGTCTGCGCGAGCGCGCCGCCAGCGCGGTGGAGCAGCTCTCCGGCGGTGAACAGCAGCGCGTGGCGATCGCGCGCGCGCTGGTGCACGAGCCGCTGCTGCTGCTCGCCGACGAGCCGACCGGCAACCTGGACGAGAGCAGCGCCAGCGAGGTGCTCGCGCTGCTCGAGCAGCTGCGGGTGCAGCGCGGCACGACGCTGGTCATGGTGACGCATGATGAACAGCTGGCCGCACGCGCCGACCGGGTGCTGGAGTTGCGCGAGGGCCGGCTGCACGAGCGCGCGGCGGCGCGGCGCGCGGCGGCAAGGTGAGCGCGCTGCGCGCGGCGAGCGTCCGCCATCTGCTGCGCCATCCGGCGCAGCTGCTGCTGGCGCTCATCGGCCTGACTCTGGGAGTCGGCACCATCGTGGCCGTCGACATCGCCACGGCGAGCGCGCGCCGTGCCTTCGAATTGTCGCTGCAGGCGGTCAATGGTGCGGCCACGCACCAGATTAGCGCGCAGCCGAACGGCATCGACGAGCAGCTCTACGTGCGCCTGCGCCGTGGGCCGCTGCCCGGCGCGGCTGCGCCGCTCTCGGCGGCCCCGGTGGTGTCCGGCTACGCGACCGTCGGCGAGCGTGTCATGCAGTTGGTGGGAGTTGATCCGTTCGCAAGTCGCGCACTGGCCGGCGGCGCGGGCGCCGCGGCGGCACTGCCGGCGGACCTGGACACCTTGCGCGCCTGGCTGACGGAGCCGGGCACGGTCATCCTGAGCGCAGCGACTGCAGGCGAGCTCGCGCTGCCCGCCGACGGGCGCCTGCAGCTGAGCATCGGCGGCGTGCCGCGCACGGCGCGGGTGATCAGCCGCATCGATGCTGCGGGCGCGGGCCTTGACGGGCTGATCCTCACCGACATCGCTCAGGCGCAGGAGTGGCTGCAGGCGCGCGGCCGCCTGTCACGCATCGATCTGGAGATTCCGGCCGGCGCGGCCGGCGAGCGCGCACTGGCGCAGCTGCGCGCACTGCTGCCCGCGGGGGCGGAGCTGCAGGGCACGCGCGCGCAGGCACGCGAGACTTTCGCGCTCACGGATGCCTTCACCACCAACCTCAGGGCCATGAGCCTGCTCGCGCTCATGGTCGGCATGTTTCTCATCTACGGCGCGGTGAGCTTCGCGGTGCTGCAGCGACGGCCGACGCTCGCGGTGCTGCGGGCGCTCGGCGCGACCCGCGGCCAGGTGCTGCGCCTGGTACTCGCCGAGGCGCTGGTGCTGGGCGTCGCCGGTGGCGCCTGTGGCGTGCTGCTCGGGGTGGCGATCGGCCACCTCCTCGTGGGACTGGTGGCCCAGACCATCAACGATCTGTACTTCGTCGTGGCGGTGCGCGCGGTCAGCGTGCCATCGAGCGCGCTCGCCGAGGCGTTCGGCGCGGGCCTGCTCGCCGCGCTGTGCGCCGCATTGCTGCCGGCGCTGGAGGTGGCCGCGAGCCCGCCGCAGCTGGGCCTCGCCCGCAATGTGCTCGAGCTGCGCTCGCAGCGCCTCGCGCGCGGCCTGCTGGTCGCGAGCCTGCTGCTGGCGCTCGGCGCCGCACTGTTGGTGCTCTTCACCGGGCGCAGCCTGTTGGCCGGTTTCGCGGCGCTGTTCATGCTGCTGCTGGCCGTGGCCGCGCTCACGCCGGCCGCGCTGCGCGCGCTCGCCCAGGGCGCCGCGCGGCTGCTTGCCCCCTTCAGTGCGGTGGCGCGGCTCGCCTGCGCCGACATCGCCGCCTCGCTCAGTCGCACCGGCGTGGCAGTCGCGGCGCTCGGCATGGCGCTCACCGCCATGATCGGCGTCGCCATCATGGTGCAAAGCTTCCGCGAGTCACTGCACGAATGGCTGCTGCAGACCATGCGCGCCGACATCTACGTGAGTGCGCCCGGGGTTGCCGAGAGTCTCGAGCGGCGCCTCGATCCGCAGGTGGTGCAGGCGCTGGTGGCGGTGCCCGGGGTGCGCACCTACAGCGCAGTGCGGCGGGTGGCGGTCGCCTCACCGCAGGGCGAGATCGATCTGAATGCCGCGGCGCTGGTGCCGGAGAGCCACGCCGGGTTTCGCCTGACGCGCGGCGATCCTGCGGCCGCCTGGCCGGCGTTCGCGCGCGGCGCATTGCTGGTGTCGGAGCCGCTCGCCTGGCGTCTGGGGCTCGCCCCGGGCGCATCGCTCACGCTCACCACGGCCGCCGGGCCGCGCGCTTTCCCGATCGCCGGGGTGTACCGCGAGTACGGCAATGATCACGGCGAGGCACTCATGGATCTGAGCGTGTACCGGCGCGAGTGGCAGGATGAAGGCATCGCAGGTCTGGGTCTGTATCTCGCGCCAGGCACCAGCACCGCGCGCCTCATCCCGGCGCTGCGCGCGGCGGCACACGGACGCCAGGCGCTGCTCATCCGCTCCAACGCCGACATCCGCGAACTGTCGATGCGCATCTTCGAGCGCACCTTCGTCATCACCCGGGTGCTTTACTGGCTCGCGGCCGGCGTCGCCGCGGTGGGACTGGTGAGCGCGCTCCTCGCCTGGGAGCTGGAACGCATGCGTGAGCTCACGCTGTTACGCGCGCTCGGGCTCACGCCGCGCGGCAGCGCGGCGCTGGTGCTCGCACAGACCGTGTTCATGGCACTCGCGGCGCTGGCGGCCGCCATCCCCGCCGGACTCCTCACCGCGCTGGTGCTGACCGAGGTGATCAACCGGCGCGCCTTCGGCTGGCAGATCGATCTACACCTGAGTGCGGCGCAGTTCGGCAACGCGCTGCTCCTGGCACTCGCCGCAGCTCTGGCGGCAGCGCTTTACCCCGCGGCGCGCAGCGCGCGTGCGCTGCGCGGCGGCGGCCTGCGGGCGGAATGATGTCACGCCATCGCCTGATTCTGCTGCTGGTGCTGCTGGCCGTGCTGCTGGCACTGGCGGCCGTGGGCGCGCTCGCCGCCGCGCCTCCAGCGGCCGCCGTCCTGCCGCTGCCGGCGGCGGGCTTCGCGCAGGCCGTGAGCCCGCGCACGTTTGCGTTTCCCGCCGATCATGGTCCGCATGCGCAGTTTCGCCAGGAATGGTGGTACGTCACCGGCAATCTGGATGGCGCCGACGGCGCACGTTTCGGCTTCGAGCTCACGTTCTTCCGATTCGCGCTCGCACCGCCCACCGAGGCGCGCGCCGCGACGCTCTCCGCCTGGCGCACGCGCACGATTTACCTCGCGCACTTCGCCGTGACCGACGTCGAGCGCGCGCAGTTCCACGCGACGCAGAAGCTCGCGCGCGCAGCGCTCGGGCTGTCAGGTGCGACGGCGCAGCCGTTCGCGGTGTGGATCGAGGACTGGTCGCTCACCGGTGGCGCGGAGGCGCTGCCCTGGCACCTGCACGCGCAGCAGCCCGGCTACGCGCTCGACCTTGAGCTGACGGCGCAGGGCGCGCCGGTGCTGAATGGCATCGCTGGGCTGTCGCGCAAATCCGCAGACCCGGACTCCAGCAGTTACTACTACTCGGTACCGCGGCTCGCGGTGCAGGGGCAGCTGCTACGCGACGGGCGGACGCTGGCAGTGCGCGGCAGCGCCTGGCTGGATCGCGAGTGGGGCAGCGGGGCGCTGTCCGCCGCCGAGAGCGGCTGGGACTGGTTCGCGCTGCAGCTCGATGATGGCGCGACGCTCATGTTCTACGTGCTGCGCCATCGCGACGGCAGCCGCGACGCCTACAGCGCGGGTACCTGGGTGGCAGCGGACGGCAGCACGCGCGCGCTCACCGCCGCCGCGGTGCAGATCGACACCCAGGCGTTCTGGCGCAGCCGGCATGGTGAGCGCTATCCGGCGGCGTGGCGCCTGCGGGTGCCGTCGCTGGCGCTCGAGCTGCAGGTGCGCCCGGTGCTGGCCGACCAGGAGCTCGACACGACGCCGCGTTACTGGGAAGGCGCGGTGGATGCCGTGGGGACGCGCGCCGGCCAGCCGCTGCGCGCGCGCGGCTATGTCGAGCTGGTCGGTTATGCCCAGGAACGCGCCGCGGGCGCGGCGACTGGCGCGGCTGTCGCCGTTGGCCGATGATGCCCACCCCCAGCAAGCTCGTCTCAACCCAACGGAGAATCTCATGCGTTTTGCGACTGTGTCCGCCGCCGTGGCGCTCGTGGCTGCCGCCCCGCTGTTTGCCGCGCTGCCTGACGGCACCAAGGCTCCCGCCATCAACACGCAGGCGACGCTCGCCGGCAAGGAATTCAACTTTTCGCTGGCGGCCGCGCTGGCGAAGGGTCCGGTCGTGCTGTACTTCTACCCGGCCGCGTTCACCACGGGCTGCACGGTCGAGGCGCACGACTTCGCCGAGGCGACCGACAAGTTCCAGCAACTGGGCGCGACCGTGATCGGCGTGTCGCACGATCCGATCGACAAGCTCGACAAGTTCTCGGTGAGCGAGTGCCGCAACAAGTTCGCGGTCGCCTCCGACGCCGACGGCAGCATCATGAAGGCCTACGATGCCGTGCTGCTCAGTCACCCGGCCTACGCCAACCGCACCTCCTACGTGATCGCCCCCACCGGCGCGATCATCTACTCCTACACCGCCATGGATCCGGACAAGCACGTGGAAAACACCATGGCCGCGGTCAAGAAATGGCAGGACGAGCACCCGCAGCACTGAGGGACGCGCGCGCGGCGTTAAGTAAAGCGAATTCTGTGGACTGAGACCGCGGCGCTGGACGCCGCCTCGCGTAAGGTACCAACGTATCGGAGGCTGCATGCGCCGCATGCGGCTGCGAGGCTTTAAGGGAAGGGAGGCTCTATGACCACACGTAATCGCCTGCTGGGCGGCGCTCTCGCGCTGGCGCTGCTGCCGGCCGCCGGCTGGGCGCAGACCACGACACTCCTCAGTGAGAATTTCAACGAGCTCACGCCGCAGCTGGCGGTGACTTCAGTGGGCGCGTTCTCGGCCATCGACGGCAGTAATGTCGATCTCGTGGGTGGCGGGCTGTTCGGCTACCTGTGCGTTGCGCCGACGACGATCATCTGCGTCGACCTCGACGGCAGCGGCGGCAAGTCGCAGGGCATGCTGCAATCCAACAGCGCCTTCACGCTCGTGCCCGGGGTCGACTATTACCTGAGTTTCGACCTGATTGGCTCGCAGCGCGGCAACACCGCCTCGGCGAGCGTCGACTTCGGTCCGTACAGTCAGACCTTCACGCTCGCCTCCGGCGATGTCAGCGGCGGCATCATCAGCAACGAGCTGGTGACGGTGAGCGCGCCCACGACGGCTTTTCTCACCTTCAGCAGCAATACCCCCGGCAACGTGGGCACGCTGTTGGACAACGTGACGCTCACCAGCCGGCGCGCGGCCGTGCCGGAGCCGGGAACCCTGGGTCTCGCGGCGCTGGGTCTGCTGGCGCTCGGCGTCCGTCGCAAACGCGGCTGAGACTCTTCAGGCCAGATCTGCCAGCAGCGCCGGCACGTGGCGGCGCAGCAGCAGATTGCGCGCCTGCCATTCCTCCTGCGGCGCGAGCGCCGTCAACAGGCTCACCTCGCCGCCGGCCAGCAGCGCCACCGGCACCCCATCGCGGTAGAGCACGCGGTTGCCGATGAGCGAGGGCAGGCGCGCACCCGGCGTCAGGATGCCGACCAGATTCAGTGGATCGGCTCCGCAGAGCGAGACGTAGTGACCCTCCTGGGCCTGGCGGCGCGCCTCGCGTAACAGCCCGATCGCTTCCGGTGCGGCGTACTGCTCGCCGGAGAAGCCGGCGACGAAGCGCCCGCCGCGGATCTCGCCGCGGGCCTCCAGGCGCCGACAGCAGCGCAGCAGATCGCGCCACGGCGGCAGCCAGTCGGCCTCGCGCGCCAGCAGGCGCCAGAACACCACGCCCCAGCGGCGCAGCAGTGTGCGCACCACGTGTTCGATGGTTTCCTCCTCGCTGCGGCGCTCGTCGGGTGGTGCGCGCGCGATGCGCGACCAGCGCCCGGCGGCATCCATGCCGAACAGTGCCAGGCGGCGGCGGCGGCGGCCGCCATGCGCGGGCTTGCGCCGCTCGGCGGGTACCAGCAGCGCGCGCAGGCCAGCGAAGCTGTCGGAGTTGACCAGCCCGAAGGCGACCAGCTCCGCCAGCGCTTCCTCGGCCTGCGTGGGCAGGAGCCCGCTGCCTGTGGCCACCTCGTCGAAGAACGAGGCGCCGCGCGTGGCGAGGAAATCAGCCACGCGCTGCGCCGCGCCCGACAGGTGCGGCGGCTGTGGAGTCGCCGCAAGCGTCGACCACAGCCGCAGGTTGCGCCGCGCCAGCAGTACGATGGGCGTGGCGCGCACCGGCGCTGCCGCGCGCTCCGGGTCGCTGCGGCGTGAGGCGAGCCGCGTCCACACGAAGCGCCCGGCGAGGCACTGCTCATCGAGCCACGCCGGCTCGTATTCGCTGATGCGGCTCGGCAGGATCTCGGTTTCCCAGGCGCTCGCGGCCGCCTCGAAGCCCTCGAGCTGACCGAGGATGGCGGCCACCGCGTCCGGTCCCTCCATGCGGCCGCTGTTGGTCACGCGCTGCCATTCGAACAGGAAGCGCAGGAAGTCGCGCGCTTCGATCGGCTCGATCTCGGCACGCAGACGTTTGACGGTGTAGCGGTGGATGCGCGCGAGCAGTCGCCGCTCGCACCACTCGCTCGCAGGCGCGGCTCCCGGGGTGAACGCGCCGCGCATGACGAAGCCCTCGGTCTGCAGCACCGCGAGCGCAGCCTCGATGCGCGGCAACGGCAGCGCCAGCAGCGCGGCGAGTGAGCCTGCGCTCACCGGTCCCTGCCCCTCGAGGCGTCCGCGAATCACTTCGACCAGCGCCTGCTCGGCGTCCACGCGGGCAAGGTGCGCTGCGGGTGTGACCACGGACGGTGCGCAGCGCGCCGCCGGGTAGAGCGCGCTGAACAGCGGCAGCCGCTCCGCGGTCACCCACAACGTCAACTCCGCCTGCTGCAGCTGGGTCACGCGGCGCTGCGCTGCGAGCTCGGCCAGGAGCACCGGCCAGGCGTCGTGGCGCGCGACCTCAGCAGCGCTCAGGCAGGTGAGCCACAGCAGCGCATCGTGCAATTCATCGGCGCTGCTGGCATCCGGCCAGGCTTCGGCGCGCACCCGCGCGATCGCTTCGGGATCGAGCTGGCCGAGGTCGGCGGCCTCCTGCGGATCGAGCCAGCGCCGGCTCATCACCGCCTGCGTGCGCCGCTCCTCGAGCGGTGCGTCGTCGAGGAAGGCGTAGGGTCGCGCCGAGAGCACCTCGAGCGCGAGCGGCGAAGGCTCGGTGACATCGCGCGCGATCACCTGGATGGTGCCGGACTCGAGCGCGCGCAGCAGCCGCTCGAAGCCCTCGATGTCCATGGCGTCCTCGAGGCAGTCGCGGATCGCCTGACGCACCAGCGGGTGGTCGGGGATTTCCAGCTCGCCAGGCAGGTTCTCGGCGCAGGCCACCTGGTCGGGAAACACTGCCGTGAGCAGATCTTCCGCCGCCATGCGCGCGAGCGGTGCGGGCACTTTCTTGCCGTTGCGGAAGCGCGGCAGTGCGAGCGCGATAGTGGCGCTCCAGCGCCAGCGCACCGGGAACATCGGCGCCGCGCACAGCGCCTGCACCAGCAGCGGCCGTACGCTGTTGGCGTGCAGGTAGCGCGCGACCTCGGCGAGCTCGAAGCTGTGCGCGGTGGTGAGCGACAGCACGATGCTGTCCTCGGTGGCGGCCGCCTGCAGCTCGAAATTGAAGGAGCGGCAGAAGCGCTTGCGCAGCGCCAGTCCCCAGGCACGATTGATGCGGCTGCCGAACGGCGAGTGGATCACCAGCTGCATGCCACCGGCTTCATCGAAGAAACGCTCGAAGATGATCGTCTGCTGCGTGGGCAGCGCGCCGAGTGCCAGACGCGCGGCGGCGAGATAGTAGGTGAGCTGCAGCGCTGCCGCGCCACTGATGCCGCAATAGTCGGCGAGCCAGGCGGTCGCGGCCTCCAGTCCCTGCTCGAGCCGCGGCTCGAGTTCGGCGCGCAGCCGCGAGACGCTCACCGAAAGCTCGTCGGTCCGCCCGGGCGCCTCGCCCAACCAGAACGGAATCGACGGCGGCTGGCCGTGCGCGTCCTCGACACGGATGCGGCCCTGCTCGACGCGCAGGATGCGGTAGGAGACATTGCCCAGCTGGAAGATGTCCCCCTGCAGACTCTCCACGGCGAAATCCTCATTCACCGTGCCGACGAACTGCGCCTGCGGCTCGAGGATCACCTGGTAGTCGGCATTGTCGGGAATCGTGCCGCCGGAGGTGAGGGCGGTGAGGCGCGCATTGCGCCGGCCCTTGATCTTGCCGTTGACGCCGTCGTGATGCAGCAGCGCACCGTGGCGCCCGCGGCGCGTGCTGTAGCCCGCGGCCAGCATGCGCACGATCTCGTCGAACTCGACGCGCGTCAGCGTGCGGTAGGGGTAGGCGCGTGTGCACAGCTCGAACAGCTGCGCTTCGTCCCACTCGCGCGCGCCGGTCTCGGCCACCAGTTGCTGCGCGAGCACGTCGAGCGGCTTCGACGGCATGTGCAGGCGGTCGAGCTCGCCACGACGCACCGCGGCGAGCAGCGCCGCACACTCGACCAGGTCATCGCGTGACAGTGGAAACAGCCGTCCCTTCGGCGTGCCATCGATCGAATGGCCGGAGCGACCCACGCGCTGCAGGAAGGCCGCGATTGAGCGCGGCGAGGCGAGCTGACACACCAGGTCAACCTCGCCGATGTCGATGCCGAGTTCGAGCGATGCGGTCGCGACCAGGGCGCGCAGCTCGCCGCGCTTCAGGCGTGTCTCGGCCGTCAGCCGCGACTCCTTCGCCATGCTGCCGTGGTGGGCGGTCACCTGCTCGGCGCCGAGCCGTTCCGAGAGGTGACGGGCGATGCGCTCGGCGTGCCGGCGGGTGTTGACGAATACCAGCGTGGTGCGGTGTGCGGCGATCAGCTCGGCCAGGCGGTCGTAGACCTGCGTCCAGACCTCGCCCGACATGACCGCCTCGAGCGGCGAGGCCGGCATCTCCAGCTGCAGATCGCGCGCGCGCACGTGTCCGGAGTCGATGATGGTGCAGGCGGCACTGCCGTCGTCGCGCAGGTTGCGCGTGCCTACGAGGAAGCGCGCCACCTCGTCGATCGGTTTTTGCGTGGCCGACAGGCCGATGCGTCGCAGGCGCGCACCGCTGAGTGCCTCGAGCCGTTCGAGGGTGAGCGCCAGGTGTACACCGCGCTTGCTGCCCACCATCGCGTGGATCTCATCGACGATGACGCTGCGGGTCGTCTTGAGCATGTCGCGCCCTGATTGCGACCCCAGCAGGATGTAGAGCGACTCGGGAGTGGTGACGACGATGTGCGGCGCGCGCCGGCGCATCGCGGCACGCTCGTGCTGCGGTGTGTCGCCGGTGCGCACGAAAGTGCGGATGTCGACGTCCGGCAGGGCGCGCGCGGCGAGTTCGGCGCGGATGCCGGCGAGCGGCGCCTCGAGGTTCTTGTGGATGTCGTTGGAGAGCGCCTTGAGCGGTGAGACGTACACCACACGCGTCTCATCCGGCAGGCCGTTGGCGGCGATCCCGGCGCGCACCAGCTCATCGATGACCGCGAGGAAGGCCGCGAGGGTCTTGCCGGAGCCGGTGGGCGCGGCGATGAGCACCTGTTCGCCCGCGCTGATGGCCGGCCACGCGCGCTCTTGCGTGGCGGTGGGGGCGGCAAAGCTGCGCTCGAACCAGGCAGTGACGCTCGGATGGAACTCGAGGGGCATGGGAGAATTGAAGCACATCGCGCGCGCCTGCAGGAGTTGGTGCGCAGCGAATTCACACGACATACAGGGGTGCCGGCCGGTGTGGCTGTATGGCACGCCAGGGGTGGCCCGGCGGCGGGCGCCGCGGCCCCCAAAGGAGAGTAAAGTGCGCGAAGTTTGGCCTGCGCGAGGCGCTGGATCATGTGGGACGAGGAGCAGCAGGTTCGCAAGCGGGGCGCGCTGGTCTGGGTGCTCGGGGCCATCTGTGCCGCGGCGGTGATCGCCGCCGCCTGGGACTGGTACCGCGCGCAGCACCAGGCGGCGTCGGCCGAGCAGGCGGTGCACGCCGCCGCGCCGGTGCCGGCGGCGGTGAACGCTGCGCCGCAGATCGCGCATCCGCTGGCGCAGGCTGGCGGCGCGGAGGCCTTGCCCGCGCTCAACGACAGCGACCAGGTGGTCACCGACTCGCTGATCGGCGTGCTCGGCAAGCAGCCGGTGACGCAGTTTCTCGTGCCGGAGAACATCGTGCGGCACGTCGTGGTGACGGTGGACAACCTGCCGCGCCACAAGCTGGCTGCGGAACTGCGGCCACTGAAGCCGACGCCGGGGCAGACGCTGACCGCCTCGCAGGGCGCGATCACCACGCTCAGCAGCAGCAACTTCGAACGCTACGCGGGACTGGTGCGCGTCATCAGCGCCTGCGACGTCAAATCGCTGGCGGTGGTCTACGAGCGGCTCTACCCACTGTTTCAGCAGGCCTACGAGGATCTGGGCTACCCGGGCAAATACTTCAATGACCGCCTGGTCGAGACCATCGACGACATGCTGCAGGCGCCCGAGGTCGCCGCGCCGATCCAGCTGGTGCAGCCGAAGGTGTTCTGGGAGTATGCGGACGCGAGCCTCGAGAGCCGCTCCGCCGGCCAGAAGCTGCTGATTCGCATGGGGCCGGCGAACGCGCGCCTCATCAAGGCGAAGCTGCGCGA
Organism: Steroidobacteraceae bacterium; assembly: GCA_035487135.1. Classification (GTDB taxonomy): domain Bacteria; phylum Pseudomonadota; class Gammaproteobacteria; order Steroidobacterales; family Steroidobacteraceae; genus 13-2-20CM-66-19. Next base: position 22,067 of record DATHMN010000179.1, read on the forward strand.
CTTTCGCGCCGAGATCGTCAAGAACAAATAGACCGGCTCGCCGACGGGGACCACCATGAACGCTGCCAGTCCGAGCGACGAAACCGAGTTAAACAAACCGCTCGCAGATCTGCGCTCGGTGCTGATTCCCGGTGAGACACTCGATGCCTGGGCGGTGCAGCGGCGGCTGTTCGCACTGGCGCACCGCCGGCTGTTGATCGCGGCCACCAGCGGCCGCCTGATCGTGTTGACGCGCAAGCTGCTGGGCGGGTTCGATGTCGCCACGATCCGCTGGCAGGACCTGGAAGAAGTGACGTTGCGCGTCGGCATCATCAGTGCGGATCTGGCCGTGCGCGCCGGCAAGGCGACCGATCTCGCCTCGCTCAGCGTGCAGGGCGCGCAACGGGTCGAGTTCAGCGGGCTGCGCAAGGCGCAGGCACAGGCGGTGTACCGCATCTGCCAGGGTCAGGATCAGGCGTGGCGCGAGAAACGCCGCATCCGCGAGCTCGAGGAGCTGCGCGCGCGCGCCGGCGGCATCCAGGTGAGCTCAGGTCCGGCCGCCGCGGCGCCCGCTGCGGGCGCGGAGAGCGAAGCGGTGCGCCGGCTGCGCGAGGCCAAGCAGCTGCTCGATGAGAAGCTGATCACCGACTCGGAATACGAGGCCATCAAGGCCAAGATCGTCTCCTCGTAAATCCGCGGCCCCGCACCGCGGCGCACTGCCGCGCGGCAACACAACAGCGTCCGAGCCGCGATCCACCTGCTATACACAAGTAATCCACAGGCAATTCACAATCGAGGTGCGCTAGGCTCGCGCTATGGCCATGCGCTTTCGGCGGCGCCCCCCGGCGCAGAATGAAGTCATCGGCACCTACAGCTTCCCCAGCCGTACGGTGCAGGTGCTGCGAACTGAAGGCGATCGCATTCTCTGGGTGTGCGACTGCGACAAATTCCGTCGCCAGTCCGGCCAGCGCGAGCCCTTGTGGTGCAAACACATTGCCAAGGCCGCGGCGCGCCGTTCGCTGGAACGTCTCACCCGGCGCGTCGCGGTTTCGACCCGCGGCAGCTGAGCGCCCTGCGGGCGCAGCCCGCGTGGCTCATTCAGGGTTCGATGAGACCGTGGCGGATGGCGATCAGGGTCAGCTCTGACTGATTCGACACCGCCAGCTTCTGCTTGATGTTATAGAGGTGCGTGCCGACGGTGGAGGCGGACAGCTTCAGGTCATCGGCGATGCGCTGCACCGTGGAGCCGGCGGCTAAACGCACGAACACTTCGAATTCGCGCTCCGACAACCGTTCTACCGGCGATTTCGCCGCCCCTTCGACCTCATCCAGCGCGAGCTTCTGCGCCAGCGCCGCATCCAGGTAGCGCTGTCCGCCGGCGACCGCGGTGATCGCCTCGAGCAGCGCCTCCGGGGCGCTGCGCTTGGAGAGAAAGCCGCGCGCGCCCTCGCGCAGTGCGCGGCGCGCATGCAGCGCGTCGTCATGCGCCGAGAGCGCCAGCACGCGCGCCTGCGGGTGATGGGCGCGGATGCGCCGCAGCGCCTCCAGGCCACCCATGCCCGGCATCGCCAGATCCATGACCACGACGTCCGGGGTCAGCTCGGCGTACCGCTGACAGGCGCTCTCGCCCGAGTCCGCTTCGCCCACCACGGTGGTGTCGCTCTGCGCCTGCAGCAGCAGGCGGAAGCCGGTGCGCACCACCGCGTGGTCATCGACCAGCAGCACGCGGATCACGCGCCCTCCAGCAGCGGGATGTGCGCGGTCAGCAGGACTCCATGCGGATCACGATTGCGCACCTCCAGGGTTCCTCCGAGATGTTCGACCCGTTCCTTGAGACCGCGCAGCCCGAAGTGTCCGGGACGCGACCATTGCTGCGGCAGGCCGACGCCGTCGTCGGCCACGCTGATCATCATGCTGGCGCCGTTGGCCTTGGCTTCGATCATAACGTGCGTCGCCTTGGCGTGACGCACCACATTGGTGAGGCCCTCCTGCACCACGCGGTAGGCGGCGAGTGTCGCGCTGGCGCCGAGCTCGTCCGCCAGCTGATGCTCGAGCGTCAGGCGGGGCGTCGGGTGGCGGCGCTGCCAATCGCGCACCAGCCGCTCGAGGCTCTCGGCCAGGTCCTGCGTATCGAGTGACAGCGGCGCGAGGCGCGGGATGAGTCCGTGCATGGCATCGTAGAGGCGTGCCGCCTCGTCCGAGATCAGGCGCGCCGCCTCGCTCGTCGCCGGCTCGGTGGAGCGCGTGGCGATCGCCATGGCGAGGCTGCGAATCGCGGTCACCGACTGACCGAACTCATCGTGCAGCTCGTGCGCGATCAGGCGCCGTTCCTCTTCCACACTCTGCTCAATCAGCAGTGCCAGCTCGCGCCGCTCCTCGAGGCGGCTGCGCGCCTCGCGCGCTTCGCGCTCGGCCTGCACGTTGTTCTCGACCGCCTGCGCCATGCGATTGAAGGCGGCCCCGATAGTGTGGGCCTCGCTGCCCGAGAGCGGTGGCAGCCGGTAGGTGAGCTCGCCGCGCTGCAGTCGCTCAAGGCCCTGGACGATGACCGGGAAGGGCGCGAGCGAGCGCTCCACCAGATAGAAGGTGAGGGCGCCGAGGGCCAGCAGCAGGACTGCTGCGAGCCACAGCAGGCGCGTCAGATCGTCCCAGGCATCGAGTATCGCGCGCGAAGCCTGCGCTTCGATCACGACCTGGGCGCCATCGCCGAGCGTGAAGATCTGGCGCGCGGGCTCGGGCTGCAGCAGATTGCCGAACCAGCGCGGCGCCTCGCGGCCGGCTTTGTAGGAGGGCGGCGGCGAGTGGTAGAGGGTGCGACCGCCGGCATCGCGCAGGATCAGGTCGTTGGCACGCACGTGGCCGAGGCCGCGCAGCATCTCGAGCACTGCGCCGGTGCCGCCGCTGGCCGCATAGGTGCTGATGAGGTTGCCGAGCACCTGCGCCGCCACGCGGTTAGCGGCTTCGATCTCCTCGCGCACCGAGGAGCGTGCGTCGCGGATCTGGTCGGCCACCAGCACGGCCACAACGCAGGCCATGAGGCCCAGCAGCACCAGGTTCAAGCGGGTTCTGAGCTTCATCCGGCGATCGGCCTCAAGAAAATCATGAGGCTAGTTTCATGATGATCAGCTTTCGCCCCCCGCCCGCAGGGAGAAGGATAACACCCGTGGCGGTGCAAGCCGCTTTATTGACTCGTTAGGAAACACCATGCGTTGGGAAAAGCCACAAGCCGTTGATTTCCGTTTCGGAATGGAAATCACGATGTATATCGCCAATCGTTGATGTTGATGAGGGCTGGGGGCCCGGTCATCGGGCGCCCCATGCCCGTTGGCGCGGCAGCCGGCCCGAGGCCGACTTAAGCTGTGAAAATCCGGGTCCTGGGTTCGGCCGCTGGCGGCGGCTTCCCACAATGGAACTGTAACTGCCGCAATTGCTCAGGCGTGCGCGGTGGCAGCGTGCGCGCGCGCGAGCGCACCCAGTCCTCTCTCGCGGTGCGCGGCAACGACCGCAACTCCTGGGCGCTGATCAACGCCTCGCCCGATATTCTCGCCCAGCTCAAGGCGAACCCCGACCTGCAGCCGGCGCGTAGCCCGCGCGACACGGCGATCAGCGGCATCGTGCTGGTGGATGGCCAGATCGATCACACCACCGGGCTCTTCATGCTGCGCGAATCCACGCACCGCCTGCCGGTGTGGTGCACCGATGAAGCCTGCGCGGACCTGACCGGTGGCAACCCTATTTTTGACGTGCTCGGGCACTACTGCGGCATCGACCGGCGCGCCATGGCGACGGATGGCAGCCGGTTCAGCGTCGCGGGCGTCGCGGGCATCACCTTCCAGGCGCTCGCGGTGGCGGGCAAACCCGCGCCTTACTCCCCGCACCGCGAAGCCCCGGTCCCCGGGGACAACGTGGCGCTGGTACTGCGTGATGCAGCCACGGATCGCTCGGTGCTCTACGCCCCGGGGCTCGGCTCCATGGAGGCGCCGGTGTGGGGCGCCATGCAGGCCGCCTCCGCGGTGCTGGTCGATGGCACTTTCTGGACCGACGAGGAGATGATCTCGCTCGGCCTGTCGAAGAAACGGGCGCGCGAGATCGGCCATCTGCCGCAAAGTGGCGCGGGCGGTATGCTCGAGTGGCTGGACAAGCTGCCGGCGACCACGCGCAGGATTCTGATCCACGTGAATAACACCAACCCGATTCTGGATGAGGATTCGCCCGAGCGCGCCGAGCTCAACCGCCGCGGCATCGAGGTCGCCTGGGACGGCATGGAGATCGAGCCGTGAGCGCGGCCTGGTCGCCTGCCGAGTTTGAGCAGCAGTTGCGCGAGCGCGGCCGCTCCTACCACATCCATCATCCCTTCAACGTGATGCTGAACAGCGGCAGGGCGACGCCGGAGCAGATCCGCGGCTGGGTGGCGAACCGCTTTTACTACCAGATCAATATCCCGGTGAAGGATGCGGCCATTCTCGCTAACTGCGACGACCGCGCGGTACGGCGCAACTGGGTACAGCGCATCCTCGACCATGACGGTTATGGGGATGATCCCGGCGGCATCGAGTCCTGGTTGCACCTGGCGCAGGCGGCGGGCCTGGCGCGCGCTGCGGTCGAGAGCCTGAGCCAGGTGCTGCCCGGGGTGCGCTTCGCCGTCGATGCCTACGTGAATTTCGCGCGGCGTGCGCCCTGGCCGGAGGCGGTGTGCGCCTCGCTCACTGAGCTGTTCGCGCCCGAGATTCACCAGCAGCGTCTCGCCGGCTGGCCCGAGCACTACCCGTGGATCGAGCCGGCCGGACTGCATTACTTCCAGAGCCGTGTGAGCCTCGCACGCCGCGACGTCGAGTTCGGCCTCGCCTGCACGCTCGAGCGCTTCACCACGCGCGCCGCCCAGGAGCGCGCGCTCGAGGTGCTGCAGTTCAAGCTCGACGTGCTGTGGCAGATGAACGATGCCATGGCGCTCGCCTACGGGGTGCGGGCGTGACCGGCTATCCGCTCGCGGCGCGTCCGGCGATCGCGCACGGCATGCGCCTGCAGTGGGAGCCCGCACAGGAGGCGCACGTGCTGCTCTATCCGGAGGGCATGGTCAAACTGAATGGCAGCGCCGGGGCGATCATGAGCCGCTGCGATGGCGTGCGCACGATCGCCGAGATCGTCGCCGACCTCGAGCACAGCTACCAGACGAGCGGTCTGAGTGATGACGTGCAGGCATTTCTGGCGATCGCCGTCGACAAAAAGTGGCTGGAGATCCGCGCATGAATGCGCAGCCGCTGCCGCAGATCGGGCCGCCGCTGTGGCTGCTGCTGGAGCTCACCTACCGCTGCCCGCTGCACTGTGTGTTCTGCTACAACCCGACCGAGTTCGCCAGCACCGGCGCCGAGCTCAGCACCGCGGCGTGGCTGCGCGTGCTGCGCGAAGCGCGCGCGCTGGGCGCGGTGCAGCTCGGGCTCTCGGGCGGCGAGCCGCTGGCACGCGACGATCTCGAGACGCTGGTCGCGGAAGCGCACCGGCTCGGCTTCTATATCAACCTGATCACCTCGGGCATCGGCCTGACGCCGGAGCGCATCGCGGCGCTCAAGGCCGCCGGCCTCGATCACATCCAGTTGTCCTTCCAGGACAGCACGCGCGAGCTGAATGATTTTCTCTCCAGCACGCGCACCTTTGATCTCAAGGCGAAGGTGGCCGCGCTGATCCGTGCGCACGACTACCCCATGGTGCTCAACGTGGTGCTGCACCGGCAGAACATCGACCACGTGGGCGAGATCCTCGAGATGGCCGAGCGGCTGGGCGCGCAGTACGTCGAGCTCGCCAACACGCAGTACTACGGCTGGGCCTGGCTCAACCGCGAGCAGCTGCTGCCGAGCCGCGCGCAGCTGCAGCGCGCCGAGAGCATCACGCAGCGCTTCCGCGAGCGGGTCGGCAACCGCATGAAGATCTATTTCGTGGTGCCGGATTACTTCGAGACCCGACCCAAGCCGTGCATGTCCGGACTCGGCAAACTGTTTCTCGCAGTCGCACCGGATGGCACCGCGATGCCCTGCCACGCGGCGCGTATGCTGCCCGGCATGAACCTGCCGAACGTCGAGAGCGATTCCATGCGTACCATCTGGTACGACTCGGACGCCTTCAACCGCTTCCGCGGCGATGGCTGGATGAAAGAGCCGTGCCGCAGCTGCCCGGAGAAGCACAAGGACTTCGGCGGTTGCCGCTGCCAGGCCTTTCTGCTCAGCGGCGATCCGGCCAACGCTGATCCGGTGTGTGATCTGTCGCCGCACCACGGCCTGGTCACGGCGGCGGTGGCACGCGCCGAACGCGCGGTGGCGCAAGGTGCGACGGCGGCGCTCAAGTTCCGCGACCACCGCGTGTCGATCCCGGTGGTGGTCGAGGGCTGCGGTCCCCGCTAGCAGCGCACCCCCATGGCCGTGCGAGAGGTGCTGAAGATGGGCGCGCCGCTGCTGCGGCAGGTGGCAGCTCCGGTCGCACACTTCGATGCGCAGCTCGCCGCGCTGGTCGCCGACATGGACGACACCATGCGCGCCCTGAACGGCGCCGGTATCGCCGCCCCGCAGATCGGCGTGAGCGCGCGCGTGGTGATCTTCGAGCTCAAGGACAATCCGCGCTACCCACAGCTGACACCGGTCCCCTATACGGTTCTGGTGAATCCGCTGCTCACCCCGCTCGGCGCCGAGCAGGACGAGGGCTGGGAGGGCTGCCTGTCGGTGCCGGGCATGCGCGGACTGGTGGCGCGTTTCCGCCGGCTGCGCTATCAGGGATTCGATCTGCGCGGTGCGCCGCTCGACCGCACCGTGGAGGGCTTCCATGCGCGGGTGGTGCAGCACGAGGTCGATCACCTCGACGGGGTGTTGTTCCCGCAGCGGGTGCAGGATCTGCGCAATTTCGGTTTCGAGGAGGCACTCGCCGGTCAGATGACCGCGATGCCGGACTGAAACGGCCGCGGGCGCCCGCGCGCTGGCCATGCGCGATACGGTCAGCTGTGTACAATTTCCCTCGATGAGCCGCTATGCCGACAGCACCCGCGAGCTGATGTCCGTCGGTCGCACACTGCGACGGTACCGGCTGCGCCACCGCGGCCCCCCCAAGGAGACTCAGCTATGAGCCAGCGCGCCGCCGGAGCCTTCGATGTCAAAGTCACGCCGCAGAAACCGGACACGCAGATCGCCCGCGCCGCCAATCTCGGCCGGCTGACGATCGACAAGCGTTTCCACGGCGACCTCGAGGGCATCAGCAAGGGTGAAATGCTGGCGATCCAGAGTGATACGCCGGGTTCGGCCGGCTACGTGGCGCTCGAGCGGGTGACCGGCAAACTGCATGGCCGCAGTGGCAGTTTCGTCCTGCAGCACAGCGCGACCATGGCGCGGGGCACGCCGACCTCGGCCATCTGCGTGGTGCCGGATTCGGGCACCGGCGAGCTCAAGGGACTCAGCGGCAACATGACCATCACGGTCGCCGCCGACGGTGCACATTCCTACCAGCTCGACTACAAGATCGGCTCCTAGCCGCTCACGGGGTCTGTTCACGCGTCGGCGGCGCCGGCGCCACGCCGACGCGCAGGTCGCGCCGCATGCGCAGTGCCGACTCGACGCCCTGGTAGTAGCCGCGGATCTCGCCCACTTCCAGGTAGCCGAGTGCCCGGTAAAAGGCGCGCGCCGCCTGGTTGCCGGCACGCAGCTCCAGCGCGATCACGAAGGTACCGGCGGTGAGCGCGGTCTCCTGCAGCCAGGTGAGCAGCGCCCGTCCGACGCCGCGGCGGCGGTGCCCCGGCTGGACTGCGAGCAGGTTGAGATGTGCCGAGGTATCGGCGTAACGCATGATGGCGAAGCCGGCGGTCGTGCGGTCGTGACGCGCGGTGAGCACCACGCTTTCCGGCTGGCGCACGTGCCAGAGGATGCGCTGCGCATCCCAGGAGTGCTGCAGGCCGGCCTCCACCAGGCTGCGCGACATCAGCGCCAGCAGCGCCGCATCGGTGGGGCGGGCAGGTTCGAGGCGGTAGCCGTCCACGCAGCGCTCCTCTCAAGTCAGGCGAGAGTGTGGAACACCTTCTGCACATCGTCCTCCTGCTCCAGGCGGTCGATCAATGTCAGTACCTCGGTCGCCTGGGTCTCGGGTAGCTCGGTCGGCACGGTGCAGATGTACTCGTGCTCGGCCGACAGCGGTGCGATGCCGCGGGTCTCGAGTGCTTCCTGCAGATGGCCGAAGTCGGCGAACGCGCCGCGGATCACCAGCTGCGGCTCGCCCTTGTCGTCGCTGCTCTCGCCCATTTCGTCCAGCCCGTGATCGATCAGGTACAGCTCCAGATCGTCCTGGTCGATGCCCTGGGGATTGAGGCGGAACACGCCCATCTTGCGGAACAGAAAGCTGACACTGCCGTTGGTGGCGAGGTTGCCGCCATTCTTGGTGATGACGTTGCGCACCGCTGCCACGGTACGCGTCGGGTTGTCGGTCGCGGTCTCCACCAGCAGCGCCACGCCGTGCGGCGCGTAGCCCTCGTAGAGCACTTCCTGATAGTTGGCGGCATCGCGCCCCGAGGCGCGCTTGATCGCCGCTTCGATCTTGTCCTTGGGCATGTTGACCGCGCGCGCGTTCTGGATGGTCCGGCGCAGCGTCGGGTTGGAGGTCGGATCGGGGCCGCCCGACTTGACCGCCATGGTGATGTCCTTGGCGATGCGCGCGAACTGCTTCGCCATGCGGTTCCACCGCGCGAACATCGTGTGTTTTCTGACTTCGAAGATGCGCCCCATGGATCCGCATGGTGCACGAAGCACGCCGCGGCTGCCAAGCCGCGCGCCAAGTGAGTGCGCGGCTGCCGGCGCTTGCCGCCGGCGGATCAGCGCTGCGGGCTAGGCGAGCTGCGCCTGCAGCACGCGCATGCGTCGCAGCTGCAGACTCAGGCGCCGCTCGATGGCGCGCAGCCGGCGCTGCACGTCGACGTGCCCCCACTGCTCGAGCACGGCACGCTTCTTGTCGTTCAGCCACTGCTCTTTGACACGCGCCCAGTCGGCCAGCGCTGCCGTAAAGGTCTCGTACTCATGCGCGATATGCGCGCGCAGCTGCTCGACCTGCGAGGCAGCGCCGCTCGGCAAGCTCGCCAGCCGCGCCTGGGCGCGCTTGAACTGCATATCGAGCAGTGCGCGCTGGATCTGGAATACCGGCGTGCGCTTCAGGCCGCGGGTGAGGCCGAGGAACTGCAGCGCCGCGATCAGCCACTTGGTCGGATCCCACTGCCACCAGCGCACGCCGTTGCGGTAGTCGTGCGCGAAGATGTGGTGGAAGTTGTGGTAGCCCTCGCCGTAGGTCACCACGGCGATGACCGGGTTGTCACGCGCGCTGTTGTCCTCGGTGTACGGCTGGCTGCCCCACATGTGCGCCAGCGAATTGATGAAGAAGGTGACGTGGTGGCTCCATACGAGGCGCAGGACGCCAGCGAGGATCAGCATGCCCCAGACATCGTGGAAGATGACTCCGGCGATGATCGGCAGGCCGAAGTTCAGGCCCACGGCCAGCGGTACGTAGAAGCGGTGCTGGAAAGCCAGCATCGGATCCTTGTTCAGGTCCGGCACGTTCTTCAGATCGACATGGCCGCTCGGGTAGTCGCGCAGCATCCAGCCGATGTGCGAAAACCAGAAGCCGCGGCGCGCCGAATAGGGGTCCAGGTCCACGTCATCGACGTGCAGGTGATGGGTACGGTGGCCGCTGCACCAGGCGAGCGCGCTGTTCTGCAGCGCCATGGTGCCGAACACCAGGTAGAACAGCCGCACCGACCAGTGCGCGTCATAGGCGCGGTGCGCCCACAGCCGGTGGTAGCCCGCCGTGATCGCCATGCCATTGGCCCCGAGGAAGAACACGAACACGCACCAGTCGGCCGTGGTGAAACCGTGCGTGAGGCCGTACCAGGGCACGAGCACCGCGGCACACGCCGCAGTGAGCACGAACATCAGCACGTTGGACCAGACCAGCGGCGGTGCGCTTTCGTTGCGGATCGTGGCGGACATGCGTGCCTTGGGGGTGTTACGGGGAAGGGGCAGGGTAACTTAGCATGCCCGCCTCCCCTAAGTGGGACTTACGTCGTCTTTGACAAGGGCGGGGAGCCCCTCACGGGGGCTAATTGCTGCTCTGCGCACGCTCCGGGGGCTGCGCGCGCACCTAGAACTTGACCAGGATTCCGGCCCCCCAGATCACCTCGCGCGTGACCAGATCCGGGTACCAGATACCGCCTTCGCTGGCGCAGTTGTCACCACCGATGCTCGAGCCGTTATTGCACACGAAGCTCCCCGGTGAGCCATTGTTGCCGCCCGGCGGCGTCACCCCGTTCGAGCTGGCCCAGTACGGCACGTCGGAATGCCGGAACGTCACCTCGGTCCACCAGGTGATCCAGTCCTTGGGCATGTACTGGAAGTTCAGCTGCGAGTCCCACTGGTAGAGCTTCTGCCCGGGGTTCTCGCTGAAGTACGGGGTGCCGCTCTGGGCCGTCGCGCCATTGATCGGCGGCACCAGCGCCAGATAGCGTCCGGGATTGTTCATGAAGCCGCCGCCGAGGGTGACCGCGAAGATGTTGTGATAGAACCAGGCGCGGTCGTAGAGCATCAGGCCGAAGAAATTCGCCTTGTTGGGATTGCGGGCGCAGTGCACCCCGCCGCCGTATTCGCAGCCGAGATCTGCGGTGAAGGACAACGCCATCTTGGAGATGCCGGCGTTCTCGGCGGCGTCGAAGTACTTCCACAGCACGCTGTCGTCCTCGTGCACGCGCGTCACGTTGGCGTAGTTCACGTAGGTGCCGTTGGGATTCGGCAGGCCGATCGCCGCGTTGGGATTACCGCCATTGGCCGGGAAGCCGCTGCCGCTGGCGAGGTTGTCCTGGCCAATGCTGTAACTGTTGAACACCAGCTTGAGCGAGTCGTTGGGGATCCAGAGGATCTGGCCGCCGAAACCCGGATGACTGTTGAACTTGGCGTACGACTGCCAGCCGTTGATCAGCCACGGCTCGATCTTCAGTGTCTGGGTCGGGAACCACTGTACCCGCAGTCCGTTGAAGAACCACGGCGTGTTCGAGGACACGAACGAGGGCTGGTACACCCAGTTGTCGTAGTTGTAATAGCTGAAGAGTCCGATGTAGGAGAGAAAGATGCCGGCATCGATGTTCAGGCCATGATTGACGTTGTCCCAGTGATAGCCGGCGTTGGCCTCCGAGAAATACCGGTAGGCGTCCTGCAGGTCCCACTGGCCGACGCCGGAGCTCGCATCGTTGCGCGGCGTAGTCGTGGCGTACATCCCGAACATCGACAGGAAGCGCGCCTGCACGCCGTTCCAGTGGAAGTTGCCGCCCAGGCTCACCTGCTCGAGCTGGAATTCGCCCGAGCGGAACTCTTCGGTGGAACCGACGATGGTGTGATCGACCGGATGATTCAGGTCCTGCAGATAATTGACGTCGAGGCGCACTTCCGGGGTGAAGAATTTGGTGTCGAATATCGGCGCACTCTCGCGCGGGGTGCCATTCATCCAGCCGAGATCGCCCACGGCGAACGGCGTCTGCGTGTCGACGGCGGGTGCCGGCGGCGGTGGCTGCAGGGCTTCGGGCAGCTGCGCGACGAGTGCGGGCGGCGCTGGCGCAGCCGCCGGCTGGGGTGTGACACGCGCCGGCAGCGCCGGCGCCGGGACGACGCCGTTCATGACCAGATCCGAGCGCGTCGATTCGCCGGCGGCCACGACCAGGGCCGCTGCCGTGGTCTTCGCATGTCCGGGAAGCTGCACGCTCACCGACCACGTTCCCGCCGGCAGATCGCCGAAGGTGTAGACGCCGTCGCTCGCGGAGAGCGTCGCGCGCGTGGCGCCGCCGTCGCTCCTGATTGCGGTGACCGTCGCGTGCGCCACGGGAGCACCGCTCGCATCGGTCACCAGTCCCACGATGGCGCCGAAGTTCGCCGCGCGCGCCGCGCCGCACAGCAGCGCGCCCACGATCAAGCCGGCCAGCGCCCTTGCAGGCCAAAACGATTTCATCCGCGCGCTCCTTTCGAGTGGCACGCAGTCAGGGAATCGGCATGCTAGGGAGCGCGGCGCAGCCGCGGCAGACCAAACGCTGTTAAAAAAATCCAGCTCTTAAAGGACCGCCCCGCGGCGGCGGGGCGGTCTGCGGTCGACCATGAGCGTCAAGTGCGAAGTGCCGCCCGTGCGCCGAAGTGCGCTACAAATCGGGGCCGCGCGGACGGCTGGCGAAATATAGCGCCACCCGTCCGCTGCTGTCACAGCGTCAATGTGTCCGTGTCCAATTTGGCATGGGTGAGCCAGCTTTGGCATCGAGGCGCACACCCGGCGCGGAGGCTCCATAATGCGCCCCGGACGTAAACGCACCTTGCCGGAAGGATTTGCACGCATGACGCTCGAGACCCTCAGCGAGACACGCTGTTTTGGCGGCCTGCAGGGCTTCTACCGCCACCCGTCGGCCGTGATCGGCCTGCCCATGAAGTTCTCGGTCTATCAGCCACCGCAGGCGCTGCAGCACAAGGTGCCGGTGCTGTTCTACCTCGCCGGCCTCACCTGCACCGAAGAGACCTTCATGATCAAGGCCGGCGCGCAGCGCGTCGCGGCACAGCTGGGTCTGATGCTGGTGACCTGCGACACCAGTCCGCGCAACACCGGCATCCCGGGCGAGGCCGATGACTGGGAGTTCGGCAGCGGCGCAGGTTTCTACCTGAATGCCACCCAGGCGCCGTGGTCAAAGTACTTCCGCATGTATGACTACGTGCTGAAGGAATTGCGCGAAACCGTGCTCGGCAACTTCGCCGGCACTGCCGACAAGCTCGGCATCTTCGGCCACTCGATGGGCGGGCATGGCGCGCTGGTGCTCGCGCTGCGCAATCCGGACGTCTATCGCTCGGTATCAGCGTTTGCGCCGATCTGTTCGCCGACCCGCTGCCCGTGGGGCCAGAAGGCGCTGCCGCGCTATCTCGGCAACGATCCGGCGGCCTGGGCGCAGTACGACGCGGTGGATCTCATTACCGCGCGCAAGTCGCGCGTCTTCCCGCAGATCCTGGTCGATCAGGGACTGGCCGACAAATTCCTGCCGCAGGGACAGCTCTTGCCGGAGCTGCTCGAGGCCGCCTGCAAGACGGCGGGCCAGCCCCTGACGCTGCGCCGGCACGAAGGTTACGGCCACGATTACTACTTCATCGCCACCTGCACCGAGGATCATCTGCGCTTCCACGCGCAGCAACTGGCGGGCTGAGCAGCAGGCGCATCTCCCGGCACCTGCTGGGAGAATTTCCCAGCCGCACCCTATACTCCCGCGGCGGGGGAGTCAGTGGGCGAGATGAGTTCAGCCACGCGATGGGGATCGATGCTGGCGCTGGCGCTGCTCGGCGCCTGTGTCAGCGTGCCGCCGCCTGCGCCGCTCGCCCCGGGCGACACCCTGCAGGCATTCGCCGCGCGGCGCCTCGAGGTGCCCGGGTTGCCACCGGCGGCGGAGGGCTGGAGCCGCGCGCAATGGCTGACCGCAGCGCTGACGCTCAATCCGCAGCTCGCCGAAGAGCGTGCGCAGCTCGAGGCGGTGATCGCCGCCGAGCGCACCGCGGCGGAATATCCCAATCCCAACATGCAGCTGTTCGGTGAGTACCTGACGGCCGCGGCGCAGAGTGCCGCGTGGCTGTACGGCGTGTCGCTGGATTTTCTGCTGCGCGAGCCGGGCGCACGCGGACGGGCGCGGCAGCAGGCCGCACTCGAGAGCGCGCTGGCGCAGTCCGACCTGAGCGAGTCGATCTGGCAGGTACGCGATGCGCTGCGCCTCGCGCTGCTGGATGCGGCCTGCGCGCACGACGAGGGCGCGCTGCTCGATGAACTCGTGAGCGCGCGCCAGGCACTGCTGCGCAGTGACCGCACCCGCCTCGCGCTCGGTGACATCGGCCGTCCGCTGCTGCTCACCGACGAGCTGGAGCTGGCACGTGCCGAGCAGCGTCAGCGCGAAGCGCGCGCACGCGCAACGGATGCCGTGGCACGTCTGGCGAGCGCGGTGGGCGTGCCGGCTGCGGCCGTGCGCGAGGTGCCGCTGCGCTGGAGTGACTGGAACGCGATCGCGAACCTGCAGACCGAGGGCGCGGAGCGCTGGCGCAGCGAGGCACTCATCGCCCGTCCGCAGATCGTGCACGCGCTGCGCGCCTATGATCTGACCGAGATCGCGCTGCGCGGCGAGGCCGCCAAGCGCTGGCCGCAACTGCACGTGACGCCCGCTTACGCCTGGGGCGGCGGCGGCCTGCGCGATGCCGACACCCTCAACAGCAACATCGAGAGCGAATCGGCGCTCGGGGTCTCCTTCGAGCTGCCGATCTTCAATCAGCATCAGGGCGCCATCGGCGAGGCGGTGGCGCGCCGCACCCTCGCAGCCGAGCACCTGCGCGCGGTGCAGGCGGACATTTTCGGGCAGATCGACCGGGCCGAAGCAGCCTGGCCGCAGGCGATCCAGGCATGGTCCAACACGCAGCAGCTGGCCGAGCTCGCTTCACACCAGCAGCAGGCCGAGGCGCGCGCCCTGAGCGCGGGCGAGAGTGAGCGCGGCAGCCTGATCACCGCCCAGGTGGCGGCCATCGAGGCGCGGCTGGCTGTGCTACAGGCGGCCTACAGCGCGCAGCTCGCCTTCGGCACGCTCGAGGATGCCTACCGCCGGCCGCTCACAGCTGACGAGCTCGCCGGGCCACCACAGGTGTTGCCGTCCTCATGAGACGCGCCGCCGCCGTGATGTCGGTCCTGTTACTGCTGGGCGCCGTGGTCGTGCTGGCGCGCGGTGATGACGATGACAAGGACGACCCGCAGAAGGACGCGCAGCAGCAGGACGCGGCCGGCCCCCTCAAGCTCACCGAAGCGCAGCAGCAGGCGGTCGGCTTGCTGGTCGAGCACCCGCTGCGACTGAAGAGTGCGCCGCTGATCGAGGCCTACGGCACGGTGCTCGACCCGCTGGCGCTGGTGACCGATGCCGGCCGCCTCGAGAGCGCGCGCGCACAGGCCGCGGCGAGCGCTGCCGACACTGCGCGCCTCGAACGGCTCTATCACGACGATGCCCAGGCCTCGCTCAAATCGCTGCAGGCCGCGCAGGCGCAGTCGGTCGAAGCGGCGGCCCAGGCGCGCGCCGCGCAGCTGAGTTTTGCGCTGCAATGGGGTCCGCTCGCCAGCTGGAGCGACACTGAGCGCGCTGCGCTGCTGAGTGCGCTTGCCAAAGGGCAGCAACTCCTGATGCGCGCCGACGTGCCGGGGCGTTACGCCGGCGGTGCGCTTGATAAGGCAGCGCTGGTCGAGCTCGACGGCGTGAACGTGACTGCGCGTGTGCTCGGGGTGCTGGCGCGCACGGAGGCGCAGTCGCAAAGCTCCGGCTGGCTGCTGCAGCTCGAGCGCGTACCGCCGGGATTCGGACCCGGCGCGCGTGCGCTGGTGCGGCTGCGCTCCGCGAGCGCGAGCGACGGCCTGCTGGTGCCGGCAGCAGCCCTGGTGTTTGCGGCCGAGGGCGCCTTTGTCTATCGGCAGACGAACTCGAACGGCGCCGCGGCGCTGCAATACATCTCAGTCCCGGTGAAGCCGCTGACGCGCGTGGGCGAGGCGTGGCTGGTCGCAGGACTGAACCCCGCCGATCAGGTCGTGGTGCGCGGGGCCGGTGTGCTGTGGTCGTTACAAGGCATCAGCAGCTTCTCGGCCGCAGAAGAGGATCACGACTAGCACCCATGCTGGCCGCCATCGTTCGGGGATCCCTCGCCAGTCCCAAGGTCGTGACGACGCTGTCGCTGCTCATTGCGCTGCTCGGCGTCGGCGCCTTGCTGAGCGCGCGTCTCGATGTGTTCCCCGACTTTGCCCCGCCACACCTGTTGGTGCAGGCCGAGGCACCGGGACTGGATGCCACGCAAGTGGAGTCGATGGTGACCCGGCCGCTCGAGGATCTGCTCGCGGGAGCGGAAAACGTCGAAGCGGTGCGCTCCAGCTCCAGTCAGGGGCTGTCCGCGATCCAGGTGGTGTTCGGCCGCGACAGCGATCCTTACCTGCAGCGGCAGGTGATCAGTGAGCGCCTGGCAGACGCCGCGACGCTCCTGCCCCCCGGCGTCGGCGCACCGCAGCTCTCACCGCTCAGCTCCTCGATGGAGTATCTGCTGCACTTCGGTTTCACCAGCGACCAGCTCTCGCCGGTCGAGTTGCGGGATCTGGTCCGCTGGACCATCAAACCGCAGATCCTGTCGGTACCGGGCGTGGCGCAGGCGCAGCTGTTTGGCGGCGATGCGCGCGAGCGTCAGCTGTGGATCGATCCGGCGCGGCTGCAGGCACTCAATCTGTCGCTCGAAGACGTGTTCGAAGCGACGCGCCGTGGCACGCAGATGGCCGGCGGCGGTTTCCTGGAGACGCCGACGCAGCGCATCGTGCTGCAGGCGCAGCCACCCGGAGCCTCGCTCGAGGCATTGGGTGAGACGGTCATCGCCAGCCGCGCCGGTGTGCCGGTGCGCCTCGCCGACGTGGCGCAGCTGCGCGACGGGGCGGCGCCGCGCTTTGGCGATGCGATCATCGCCGGCAAGGCCGGGATTCTGGTGGAGACCTCGACCCAGTACGGCGCCAACACGCTCGAAGTCACCCGCCAACTCGAAGAGCGGCTGCAGACGCTCGCGCCGCAGCTGGCCGCGCGCGGCGTCACTTATCATCCGGCGCTGTTGCGCCCGGCGAGCTTCATCGAGAGCGCGATCGGCAAGCTGCGCAACTCGCTGCTGATCGGCGCGCTGCTGGTCGTGGTGCTGCTGCTGCTGACGCTGCGCGACTGGCGCGGCGCGCTGATCTCTTTCGGCGCCATCCCGGTCTCACTCCTGGCCACCGTCTGGCTGCTCAGCCTCGGTGGACTGTCGCTCAACACCATGAGTCTCGGCGGGCTGGTGGTGGCACTCGGCGTCGTGGTCGACGATGCAGTGATCGACGTCGAGAACATCACGCGCCGGCGGCGCAGCGCCGCTGCCGGCACGGACCTGCGCCGCCTGCTGCTCGATGCCTCGCTCGAGGTGCGCCGGCCGGTGTTCTACGCCACCGCTGCGGTGGCGGTCGCCTTCCTGCCGATTCTCATGCTTTCCGGCCTGCAGGGCGCCTTCTTCCGGCCGCTCGCGACCGCCTTCCTGCTCGCCGTGGGCTTGTCACTGCTGGTCGCGATGAGTGCGACCCCGGCGCTGTGCGCGCTGTTGATGCACGGCTATCAGGTGCGCGAGGAACCCGGCTGGCTGCGCCGCTGCAAGGCCTGGCAGCGCGCGGCCATCACGCATCTGGCGCGCTATCCCCGTAGTGTGCTGGCACTGATACTCGCCAGCGGCGCACTCGGACTCGCGCTGCTGCCGCTGCTGGGCGCGCGGCTGCTGCCGGATTTCCGTGAGAACTATCTGATCGCGCACGCGGCGCTGCGCCCCGGCATCTCGCTCGCCGAGACCTCGCGCGTGGGCGAGCGCATCGTGCAGCGCCTGACGGCGATTCCCGGCGTGAAAAGCGTCGCCGAGCAGATCGGGCGCGCGGAGAACGGCCAGGACCCGGACGCTCCCAACAAGAGCGAGTTCGAAATCCAGCTCGATCCGGGCCGCGGCGTCACCACCGAGCAGCTGGAGGCGCGCGTGCGCGCAGCGTTCGATCAGTTTCCCAACCAGCTGGTGGAAATCTACTCGGTGCTGGCCGAGCGCATCGGTGAGACGCTCTCAGGCGAGGTCGCGCCGTTTTTTGTCAGCGTGTTCGGCCCCGACCTGGACCGCAATGACGAGGTCGCAGGCGCGATCGCTGAGCTGCTGCGCAAGTGGCCGCAGAGCGGCACGGTGCGACTGGAAGTGCCGCCACGCCAGCCCGAGCTGCAGCTGCAGATGAAACCCGCACAGCTGGCGCTCTACGGCCTCGAGGCCACCGACGTGCTGGCCGCAGTGAACGCCGCCTACCACGGCACGCTCGTGGCACAACTCAACCAGGCCGACCGCAGCGTGCCGGTGGTGGCGCGGCTCAGCACCGCCGGCGCCACGCCGCAGGACGTCGGCCGGCTGCCGCTGCGCAGCCGCGACGGTGCGCTGGTGCCGCTCGAGGCGGTCGCGACTCTGACGATGGTGTCCGCGCGCAGCATGGTCGAGCACGAGGACGGGCTCAGGCGCCAGGTCGTCGTGGCGAGCCCGCACGGCGCCGATCAGGCGGGTTACGCGCGCGCCGCCGAGCAGGCGATTGCCGCGCACGTCAAGCTGCCGCCAAACGTGTATCTGCGTTACGGCGGGACCGCCCCGGCACAGGCGGCCGCGGCGCGTGAGCTGATCTGGCATTCCGCCGCCGCACTGGTGCTGATCGTGCTGCTGCTCGCGCTCGCCTTCGGCCACAGCCGCCACGTGCTGCTGGTGTTCGCCGCGTTGCCGAGCACGCTGATCGGCGGCGTGGCGGCAGTCGCCCTGACCGGTGGCACGCTGTCTCTCGGTGCGATGGTGGGCTTCGTCGCGCTGTTCGGCATGGCTGCGCGCAACACGATCCTGCTCATCTCGCACTATGAGCACCTGATCACCCGCGAAGGCGTGACGTGGAGCCTCGAGACGGCACTGCGCGGATCGGAGGAGCGCCTGACGCCGGTGCTCCTGACGGCGCTGCTGACGGCACTCGCACTGCTGCCGGTCGCCCTGCAGTCGCGCGAGGCGGGCCACGAAATCGAGGGGCCGATGGCGGTGGTCATCCTCGGCGGACTGGTCTCATCGACCTTCGTGAGCCTCGTGCTCGTACCGCCGCTTGCCGCCCGCTGGCTGGGTCACGACCGCACCTCGCCGGTGGGGCCGCCCTAGTGGCGCGTTTCGGCAACACTCCTCAAGACACACTGTAGCCATTTTGCCATTGCCGCGCTTCCGCGCTGCGGAACCAAGCAGATAAGTCTTTGGTTCTTAAAGTTCCCGCTTGTTGTCAGTGCGCAACACATCCTGGCATGTTGCTTGCTATCCTTACGACTGGTGGCCGCGGCACACGCAGCTACCGGACGGCATCAGAGGGATAACCTGTGTGGGAGTAACGCAATGAAGAAACCCTTAGTAACCCAGCTTCTGCGGCCATCGGTAGCCGGCGCCTTGTTGGCTGTCGCGGCCCTACCTGCAGCGGCGGTCGATCTGAAGACATCAGACGGTACCTGGACCTTCTCTATCGATGGCAACGTGAACGTGGACTACATCTGGTCGAGCTGCCAGAACAACGCATCCGACATTGGCGGTGGCCTCACGTGCGCAAGCACGCCCAACGGCAGCAGTGTTTCCAACATCGGCAACGGCCTGTTGCCGGCGGCATTCACCTTTGGGGTGTCGACGACGCAGGACGGCATCGACCTGGCGGCCCACCTGGGCCTCTATCCGGGCATTGCCACCAACGACGGCGGCAGCCCGAACCTGCAGGCGGGAACGAGTAACGGCTCATCGAACGTGGCGCTCGGCAGCACTGGCCTGGATATTCGCCAGGTCTACATGACCTTCGGCAATAAGGACATGGGCACCTTCACGCTGGGTCGTCAGATCGGCCTGTTCGGCGCGGATGCGATCCTGAACGACATGACCCTGCCAGGCGTCGGCGCGCCGGGCTCGGCTGCATCCTCGGCGCCCTCCAACACGACGTTGGGTGGCATCGGCTTCGGTTACATCTATACCGACTGGCTGGCGCAGATCGACTACACCACACCGGACCTGTCCGGATTCAGCCTGACGGTCGGCATCTTCGACCCGCTCAACTCGCTGTCTGACGATGCGACGACCGAGCCCAAGAAGGCGCCCGGCGTGCACGCCAAGCTGAGCTACACGCTGCCGATCAACGACACGACCAAGCTCTACGTGTCGGTCGCCGGCCTCACCCAGGAGCAGAACTACGGCTATGCGGGCACCGGTGGCACGACCGTGACTTACGAGTACCGCGGCACCGGCGGTGACGTGTTCGCCAAGTTCGACTGGTCAGACCTCGAGGTCATCGGCTACTACTACCATGCCTCGGGACTGGGCACGACGGCGCTGTTTGACGGTGGCGCCTTCGGCAACGGCGAGACGCGCACCTCGTGGGGGTACCTCGGCCAGGTCACCTACAAGCTCGGACCGGTGAAGCTCGGCTACAACCACGGCGACAGCCGGCTCGAGTACGCCAATAGTGCCGATGAGCTCGCGAACCCCGACCTGGTGTCGAGCAATCGCAAGGACACCATCGGCGTGTACTACTCACTGACGAAGAACCTCATGCTGCTGGCCGAAGGCAGCCGCGTGGAGACGACGGCGCAGGCGCCGAACTCGCTGCTGCCGAGCAACAAGGCGACGACGGTGAACATCGGCGCTTATCTCGGCTTCTAACCGCCAAGCATTCCGGGGCTGCGGCGACGCCCAACCAGCGTCGCCGCAGCGCACCGGCAGAAACGTCAAGATGGAGATTGTCCGACCGCCACTGAGCTGCGCGCCGCGCTGCAAAAAGCCCGTGAAAACAAGTGTGTCATTTGTGGCACATGCGTTTCCGCCGGGCGCGGCGTACGTGCCTTGATGAACCTTATGCTGCAGAGGCGTGTGAACAAGATTACGATAGTGCGCCTGAATTTTTTCTCATTAAGTTCAAAGGGACACGGTGTGTGTGTGATTGGGAGGAACGGATAGGTTGCGAGCCAACCTTGCGTGTAGTGGCGAACTGACAGTCGCGCTACTCGCACAGCGAGAGACACCGAACGTATAAAACTCGAAAGTCAGAAGTCTAGGAGAACTGCGTATGCGATCTGAACGCAAAAGAACTCTTTGTGCCGCAGGTGCCGTGCTGGCACTGGGAATGTTCTGCGCAGCGGCATTCGGAGATGAAGTTACCGACCGCTCGAAAGATCCAAATTTGTGGGCAGCACCCGGTGGCGACCAGGCGTTGACACGGCACAGCCGCCTGAAGGACATCAACACCGGCAACGCCGGACAGCTGCAGATGGTGTGGTCGCAGTCCAGCGGAACGCTGCGCGGCCATGAGGGACAACCGCTGGTGGTGGTCGTCAACGGCAAGCCGATGATGTACATGGAAAGCGGCTGGCCGAACATCATCCAGGCGCTCGACCTGACCGATCCCGATCATCCGAAGGAAGTCTGGAACTACAAGAAGACGACCAATCGCGATGATTCAGCCGTGCCGCGTGCGTGCTGCGATACCGTGAACCGGGGCATGTCCTATGCCGACGGCAAACTGGTGTTCGGTACCCTCGATGGCTTCGTGATCGCACTCGATGCGACCAGCGGCAAGGAAGTGTGGGTCGTCAAACACGCCTATCCCGACAAGGGCGAGACCATCACGCCTGCGCCGATCATTGCCGAAGGCAAGGTGCTCATCGGCTTCGGCGGTGATGAGTTTGCAGCGCGCGGCCGCTTCACGGCCTATGACCTGCAGACGGGTAAGAAGGACTGGGAGTGCTACAACACCGGCAGCGATGCGGATGTCTGTCTGACCAAGGACAGCAACAAGAAGCATCCGGAGTACGGCACTGCCGGACACGACATCGGCAAGACCAGCTACCCGGGCGATGAGTGGATGCGCGGCGGCGGTGCGATGTGGGGCTTCTATAGCTACGATCCGGATCTGAAGCTCGTCTACGCGTCGAGCGGCAACCCTGGTCTGTGGAGCCCGTCCTACCGTTGCGGCGCAACGCCGATCACGCAGGAAGGCTGCAATAACGGCAAGTGGGACAACAAGTGGTCGATGACCATTTTTGCCCGCAAGGTCGATACCGGTGAAGTCGTATGGGCCTACCAGATGACGCCGTTCGATCAGTGGGACTACGACGGCATCAACGAGAACATGCTGGAAGACCTGACGGTCGACGGCAAGGCCCGCAAGGTGCTGATCCACTTCGACCGTAACGGCTTTGCCTACATGCTCGATCGTACCGACGGCACGCTGCTGCGCGCCAACAAGTACGTGACCACCAACTGGGCCGAGAAGGTCGACATGAAGACCGGCCGTCCCGTGAAGGTGTTCGAGCATTCGCCGTTGAAGCCGCATGGCAATACCCAGGCGTGCCCGTCGGCGATGGGCGGCAAGGACCAGCAGCCGTGCGCGATCGACCCGAGCGAGCCCGGCATGGCCTATTGCCCGACCAACAACTGGTGCATGGAAGACGAGCCGCAGGAGCGCTCGCACACGCAGCAGGGCATCGTGTACGTGTTTGCCAACGTGTACATGTATCCGGAGAAGCCGGGCATCACTGGCAAGTTCAAGAAGTTCAACGTTCTGACCGGTGAGACTGTGTGGGAGATCCCGGATCCGTATCCGAACTGGGGCGGCGCCCTGGTCACGGACGGCGGACTGGCCTTCTACGGCAGCCTCGGCGGTGATTTCCGCGCGGTCGACCGTGCCACGGGCAAAGTGCTGTGGCAGCGCCGACTGGGCTCGGGAATCATCGGCAATCCGATCACCTACAGTGTGAACGGCAAGCAGTACGTCTCCGTGTGGAGCGGCATCGGCGGCTGGATCGGTCTGCCGGTAACGGCCGGACTTGATCTCAGCGACAAGTTCGGTGCCATCGGTGCGACCGCCATGACCAAGGCGGCTGGACTGAGCATGATTCCGCAGGGCGGCACGCTGTATACGTTCGCCATACAGCAGTGATCGGACGTTAGTTGCGTTAAGAGGAACGGGAAGCGCCCGGCGGCAACGCCGGGCGCTTCTGCGCTGGGGCGATGGACCGCAGAGCTAGGAGCTGGCGAATGATGAGTTGGATGAGAAGCGGGCCGGCGCTCGGCGCAGCGCTGGTCCTCGGCGCGATCACCCTCCTGGGAGCTGCTACACCGAGCCAGGCGGCGCTGCGCGTCTGTGCCGATCCAGGCAACATGCCCCTGTCCAACGATAAGGGCGAGGGCTTCGAGAACAAGATGGCGGAGGTGCTGGCGAAGGCGCTGGGCACCTACGTGACCTACTACTACCGGCCCGGCGTCGAGCGCGGGCTCATTCGTACCACCCTCGATGCGGACCAGTGCGACGTCATGTTGGACATGCCGTCGGACGCGGACGACGTGCTGACCACCGCGCCCCTGTACCGCACGACTTACGTATTCGTATCGCGCAGCGATCGTCACTTACAGCTGAAGAATCTGGACGATCCGCGACTGAAGACCCTCAAGGTCGGCGTCTATGAGACCTCCGCGATCCGCGAGGCGCTCGCCGATCACGGCATCGGCAGCGTGCAGATCCATTACCTGAGCCACAACGCCGATCTGATTCCGGAAAACCAGCCGAGCTACCAGATCCAGCAGGTGATTGACGGCAAGCTCGATCTGGCGGCGGTGTGGGGACCGCTCGCCGGCTACTACCAGGTGGCCAAGAACGCACCCATCGCCATCCAGCCGGCCAATCTGATGGATGACTCGGTGCCCCTGCAGTTCGACATGGCGATCGCCGTGCGCCGCAACGATCACGCGATGCAGAAGCAGATCGACCAGGCGATGCACGAGCAGCGCGACGCGCTGCGCAAAGTGCTCAACGACTTCGGCGTACCGCTGGTCAGCTGCGAAGGCTGTGTGATCAGCGGTGAGCTGCCCGCACACGGGCCGTATAGCGAGAAGCCGGAGCAGGCCGCACCCCCGGTCACCGCTCCCAAAGTGAGCATCGCGCAGCTGAATAACTGGCTGGCGCACGGCGCCAATATCACCACCGAGCTGAACAACGCCGTGGTCGCGGACGACCAGACGCGTGTCGGCTATCTGCTGGAGCAGAAGCACGCCGACGTCAACGCGGTCGATCTGCAGGGCGAGACGCCGCTTCATCACGCACTGGTACAGCGCTCGCCGGCGATGGTGAAGTTCCTGATCGCGCACGGCGCCGACGTCAACGGGCGCGACCGTGACGGCTGGACGCCGATCATGACCGCCGCCTATTGCGATGACGGCGAGGACGTCAAGGTGCTCGCCGCCCACGGCGCCGATGCCAACGCGGTCAGCAACCAGAAGCTGACGGCGCTCGGGGTCGCAGCGCAGTACGGCAAGGACAACGCTGCGCTGGCGCTGATCCAGGTCGGCGCGGATCCGGGCCGTGCGGTGGGTGACGGCGGCTACACGCCGCTGATGCTCGCCAGCGCCAACGATGCCAAGCAGCTCGCCCAGGCCCTGATCCAGAAGGGCGCCGACGTCAATGCGCGCAACGCCGGCGGCGTCACCGCGCTCATGATGGCGGCCGCCAACGGCCGCCTGGACATGATCAACATGCTGGTCAAGGCCGGAGCCAACGTGAAGGCGCAGACCGACCGTGGCGACACGGCGCTCTCGATTGCACAGGCGAAGGGCGATCAGAAGGTCATCGCGCTGCTGGGCTCGACGCCCGGAGCTTGAGAAAGGGACTTCTGTTTTTTGGAAAGGGATTTCTGTCGAGTCGCAGGACAGTGAAAGGCGCCCAGTGCTGAAGAGACTATTACTCGTTAGCGTCCTCGCCCTGACCTCATCGCTGCTGTCCGCGCAGCAACCGACCCCGCCGGCCGCTGCGCCGGCGACCCCTGCTGCTGCAGCGCAGGCGCCAGCTGGGCAGGGAGATGCCAAGACGATGACCCCGCCGCAGCTGGCCGATGCGACTCCCAAGGGTCAGCTGAAGAACCCCTACCAGGACACGGACAGCGCGATCGTGACCGCCGGGCAGCAGCTCTACTTCAACAATGGCTGCAACGGTTGCCACGGCGGCAATGGCGGCGGCGGCATGTGTCCGCCCCTGACCAACGATGTCTGGGTTTACGGCGGTGATGACGACACGCTCTTCCGCCTGGTGTCGTATGGCAGTCAGGTCCTGCAGAGCAAGGGCTATACCCGCACCGGCATGGAGAGCGTCGTCGGACCGATGCCCGCCATGGGCGGGGTGGTGAAGACGGCGGACGATTTGTGGCGCATTCTTGCGTTCGTCCGGTCTAACTACCATGGCGCGCCGGAGTGCAAGTTCGGCTGTAAGCCGCCCTAGGCCCGCCGGCGCGAAGATTGGTTGAGGGGGATTGAAAGCTATGATGCGTGCGCGACCCGCAGCTCACACTCATTCAGACCTCTTTGGCAGCCTGGTGCGCCGGCACGGAGCCGAGGCGCCGGTCACCGACGTGGTGAAGAGTTCCTGGACTCGCTGCCTCAACAGCTACGCACTCGATCCGCAGGAGTTGCGCCGCCCCATCAGCGTGGAGCGTCCCGATCTGCAGGCGCGCCGCGAGCGCCTCGGCGTGCTGTTGTCGATTGCACGCATCGAGATGGAAGCCCTGAGCAAGCTGATGAAGCACTCCGAATACAGCATCATGCTCACCGACCGCGACGGGGTAATCCTCAGTCATCTTGGGGATACCGGCTTCTCCGCGACCGCGCGCCGCAGTGGCTTCCGCGAGGGGGTGGTGTGGAGCGAGCGCGAGATGGGCACCAACGGCATGGGCACCTGTCTCACCGCCGGCCGGCCGGTGGTCATCCATCGCACCGACCATTTTCTGGCACAGAACACCGCGCTCACCTGCTCGGCGGCTCCGATCTTCGACATGCGCGGCGAGCTGATCGCCGCGCTCGACATCTCCGGCGCTGCCACCAGCCCGCAGAGTCATACCCTGGCACTGGTGGAACTGGCGGCGCAGAACGTCGAGAACCGTACGCTGTTGTCCTCGGCGCGTGATTTCCATCTGGTCAGATTCCACCGCTGCGCGGAATTCGTCAGCACTCCGGGTGAGGGTGTGCTGGCCTTCGACGACCAGGGAATCGTGCGCGGCGCCAACCGCGCAGCGCTC
>DATHMN010000180.1:0-20661 GCA_035487135.1 Steroidobacteraceae bacterium
CCGGGCGCTAGCACCCCCTGCGAGCCGCTGCTGGTTTACCGCGCAAAGCCCCTCGCCGCGGGCCGATCGCGATCGAAGCCCCGGCGGGAGCGAGCGTCGCTTACGGGGTCCGCGGTGTGAGTGTAATCAGCGCTGTCGCGCTGGCCTCGACCACCGTTCCGCCGGTGGCGAATGTTTCGCTCAGAGTCAGGTTGGCCGGAACCCCAATGTTGACTGCCAGCGGCATCAAGGTTGCTTCGTTGACGCTGTCGGCGACCACCCAGAGCGCGTCGAATAGGTTCGTTTGGGCCGGCGGAGTTACCTTGCAGCCGAGTTCGGGTACCAACGCTCTGAGGGTGATGATTTCGCTCACCTGCGGAAAAATCATCAGGTCGACGACGATCTGACTGAGATCGGAGAGCGCCAACGGGTTAAGGTTCAGGTCGAACTGGCCTTTGACCTCTACCACCCCCGAGACACCGGCGAACGTGGAGCCGCAGTCGCTCACGGGCGGCAGCCAATTGACGGTCGCGGTCAGAGAATCGTAGCTCGCCGCGCCTGATCCCGAATACGTCAGTGTCGTGGGATCAAAGCTCAAAGGAATGGAGTTGGCCGTAATCTTGGCGAGCAGGTTGGTCAGCGCTCCGCCTCCTGCGGAAACGAACCCATTGGCCGTCATGGTTGAGATCAGCGACATGTCCAGCGGGCCGGCCAGACAGGCGGTGATTTCCGTGCTGAAGTTGGCGTTCGCAGCCGAACTGTCGAGCAACTGCAGCGTACGCTCGGCTTTGATCATGGTTTGACCTTCAGCCATCCGTTGCGTCTCGGAAGTGTCATTCAGACACTCGCTGTACGCGGTGTTGTACACATTCTCGATAATCTTCGGCAGCAGAGCTGTCAGCGACTGCACTTCACTGTCGAGGGGCGCGTCTGCATCGAAACCTAACAGCATGACCATGCGTATCCAGCCCAACATCGCCGGCAGTGCGGTAGGCGCTACACTCGCGTCGCTGAGCGCCTGTTGCGCCTGCGGCAGCACGACCTGGGTGTAGTCCTCCTGCAGGAGGCCCTCCAGTTGCTGCGCCAAAGTGGCGCTGCACCCGGAACCCTGGCACTGGTTCGCTGCGTTCACCGCCTGTGCCGCCTGCTGCGCGAGCTGGTCCGCGGGACTGCTCGGATTGCCCGCTGCACCGGCGCTGCCCTGGCCCACACCTGCGCCGCTGAAGTGCAGCAAGGAGAGGGTGGTCGTGCCGCCGGGTGCCAGCGGCTGCAGGTAAAACTCGCTGCCGCTTGCGTGGTAGCCGAAGCCCACCTGTTGAGCGCTCGGAACGCTGCGCGCGGGCCGGATGGTGAGTGTGGCGGCCTGTTGAAATTGCAGACCGTCTGGCGCCAGCTGCACGCCGGCCAACAGGCCGCCGCTGATGGGCAACCCGCCGAGCGCGGTGAGCGGCGTCATGGTGATCAGTTCGTCGCTCAGCAGCGCATGACCGGGAATCGTCAGCGTAAACACGCTGCCATCGGCGCCGGTGGCGGTCAGCGTGCCGCCACTCGCAGCCGAGATGAGCTGCCGCGTCGCGTGCTTGGTGTCCAGCGAGGGGTTTACCGTCAGTGGATTGGCCGGCTGGTCGAACGGGCTGGCAGCGCCGTACGATAAAATCCGGTTGACCGAGAATCCCAGAGTATTGCCCGCGGACTGGTACGTGCCACGCACAGTGAGCAGGTAATTCTTCCCCACGGTCAGACCAGCGCCGTTGAACGTCAAGGTGGCCCCGTAAGTCGTACTCGCTGCCAGGTCACCCAAGACCAGTGGCAGTGCAGGGGTGAGGAGCTTCGCCGTGCTGAGTGTGGCTGAGGTGACTTGCACGCTGCCCGCTGTCGCGGAACCGCTGTTGACGAGCGGCAGGTAGACGAAAAACGTGCCGGCAGAAGTACCGTACGTTGCGACCTGGGTCGAGATCGCCGGACCCGTCTGAGCCCGGGCCGGCGGCACCATTGCGAGCAGGAGTGCGATCAGCAACGGGACCACGACCACCGATACGGGCGAAGGGGCGCGGGACACAGCAGAATTCACCGCAGACGCGGAGTGGGCCGGTTTCGCCTGGGATGTAGGGCGGCATTTCCGCGCGCGCTGGACGAGCTTCCGTCTGGCGGCAAGACCAAACAGGCCGGATCCGAACAGCCACAGTGTGCAGGGCTCGGGAGTGGGAGTCGGAGTGCCCGACCCGGCCGCGGATACGGTCACCGATTCGACCGCGCTCAAGTCGCCGTTGCTGTCCTCGAGTTGCACCTGGATCGGGAAGCGCGATCCCGCAGCGACTTTGCCGAGCGTCACGTCAAACAGTTCCACCACACTGGAAGTACTTCCATTCGGGATCAGAAAGTCACTCAGCACCCCGAGCTGCTGATTTGGCGTCACTGAACTGAAGTCATAGCCGTTGAAGTTGAAGAAGAAGTCGCTGGCCTTCAGATTGCCGCCCGAATCGTTGCTGATCGTGCCGTCGAACGACACCGTGCCGCCCGCGCTGGCAGTCAGTGTGGCACTGGAAAGAGAGAAGGAGATGTCGCCCGCCAGCGCGATGGGTGCCTGGAACACGAACATCAGGAACAGCACCCGCAACGCGACGCCACCGCCAGGTAAGCTCAAGTTATTCATAGTTGTCTCCGTCTCGATGCTGCCTGCGACCAGCCACGCTTTGTCAGGTGGATCTTGTGTTGCCGAGGCGTTGAAACCGCAAAATGCAAAGACCTCAGATCAGCGGACGAGCGGCAGCTCAGTGATCGAGCGAGCGGTCCAGGAACATCTGTTTATCGACAGCGACCCAGACATGCTGATAGAGCTCCAACTCTGTTTTGGGATAGAAGACATTGTCGAAGCGAACCTTGACTTTGGTCTGCTGCGCGGACTGTCGCACCATGGTGAGGGTGAGTCCGCTGCCACCGAATCGGCCCATCATGCTTTGCGACATGGTGGTACCCGTGTCGAACATGCCCTGCTTCTGCAGCACCGAAGGCGGGTACCCTTTGGTCTGTGCGTACTCGGCAACCGATTCTTTCTGCAGCTCCTGGGTGCGCTCCGGTCCGAGGTCGGGAAGACTGCCGGTGATATAGCCGGTGCCGCGATCCATGTTATTGACACGTGAGCCCATGGTGGCGAGCGCCACCACCATGCCGTCGAAGACCTGGTCGAAGGGCTTGTCGAAGACCCGGTCGCCCTGCGCCATCGTCAGCTTTTCCCGCTCGTCATGCCAGGCGGGCAGATCGGGATTGGCCATCAGGTCCTGCATGAACTGCTGTCGCTGCTGCATCGCTCCGATATCAGGCAGCGTGTAGGCCGTGCGTGGTGTACTGCCCGAGCTGGGTGTTGCCAGACTTCTCATCGGGTTCATCACGGCCGGCGCCACGCAGCCCGCAACAACACCGCTCGCAAGCAGCGCTGTGAGGATGGCAGGGGCGGCTCGGTTCGGATTCATCGACTCTCCTTCTGTGCAAGATCTGCCGCTGATGAGTTAGAACGTCGTTGCACGCACGGAGTAATCCTTGACCGTCTTGTCCGGATTGAACTTGACGATGACGGTGAGCGTGCGGGTGCCGGCACTGGTCGAGCTCGTGCCGTTGGCCTTCATCACCCCCGCGCTGCCTCCGCCGCTGGCGCCGAAATGCGGAAACCCGAAGGAGACGCCGAGATTGACCGCCCCCTGGTAGTCCTTGGACTGAGTGGCGATGTCGGTCTGTGTCACCGAGCGCTCGTACACCCACACCTCCGAGCCATCGGCATCGGTTGTGGAGATGTTGGGGCCGCCGAAGTTTTCGAGGATCTGCAGCTGGGTGGTCTTGTTGCGCTGCACGCTTGCGGTGACGGTTCCATAGGAGAGGGCACTCGACTGTGGCGCGGGCGCTGTCGGTGCACTGGACGTGGGGGCGGCCGCAGCCGTGTTGACTGCCTTCTCCGGATCGGCCGCTGGCACGCTCTGGCAGGCGGCGAAGCCGGCGGCGAGCAGTGAAACAATCAATGCGGATCGGAACATGGCAGTTTCCCCGGTGGCGATTGCGGTCTGTGGAAGGTGTGCTGGTAAGAACGCGTCGGACTCAGGTGTAAATGCGAGAAATCGACAGCATTCGGCTCATGAGCTGCTGGCGCGCCTCCCAGGCTTCCCGTTTTGCGAAGCAAACGCCCCGAATGAAAAGGCAGCGGCAGGGAGCGCTGCGCTGATTTAACAGTTAGCGGCGCCGAGCGGCGCGTTTCGGCCAGCTCTACGGCCGGTGCGTTGATTGGCATCCACACCCGGCTCACACTACGTCGGGGAGCCGTGCCGGACGCCCGCGTCCGCGGGGGAGCGCAATGTGTCTGAGGAGCAGTCGCAAGCAGTAACCGGACTCCTTGCCGAGTGGAGGGCCGGTGACCCGGCTGCGCTCGAAAGCCTCATTCCGCTGGTCTACGGTGAGCTGCATCGAATCGCCCACGGTTATCTGCGCAGTGAGCGCAAAGGCCATACGCTGCAGAGCACCGCATTGGTCAACGAGGCGTATCTGCGCCTGGTTGCCCAGGGACCCGGGCAGATCGAAAATCGTGCCCATTTCCTCGGCGTCGCAGCTCACCTGATGCGCCAGATTCTGGTCGACTACGCGCGTGCGCAGCGGACCGCGAAGCGCGACGGCGGTCGGCGGGTGGAGCTCGATGAGGCGCTGCACCCGCTGCAGGTCGCGGACGTCGATGTACTTGCTCTGGATGAAGCCCTGACGGGTCTCGCGCAACTCGACCCCGAGCAGAGTCGCATCGTCGAGATGCGCTTCTTTGGCGGTCTGTCCATCGAGGAGACGGCGGCGGTTCTGGAGGTTTCCCCGGCGACGGTGAAACGCGAATGGGCAACCGCTCGGGCGTGGTTGAGCCGTGAGTTGACGAAAGAACCCTGAGTTTGCGCGGCGGCCGTTCGCCAGGCGCTCTTTGAGCCGCTGCCGCTCGATTTACCGCTAGCCGTATTGGCCGGCGATCATGGGGGACAGCGTGTACGGGCAGCGTTGCTGCTGCAGCGCGCCATTTTTCCGGTGGACCGGAACACTTAAAGAGAGGGCCGATGACCCCGGAGCGATGGCAGAAGGTTAAACGCCTGCTGGCTGACGCTCTGGAGCTGCGTGTCGACGAGCGCGCTCCCTTTCTCAATTCACTGTGCGTCAACGACGCAGAGCTGCAGGACGAAGTGCAGTCGCTGCTGTACGCACACGAGGCGCGTCCGGATTTTCTCGGATCTCCATACCTGGGCGCGGCCGCTGTCGCTGCAGCGCCCGATGAGTCCGTCGCCTGGATTGGCCGGGTGCTCGGCTCCTACCGGCTGGTCGAAAAGATCGGCGAAGGAGGGATGGGAGCGATCTATCGCGCCGTCCGCGCCGATGGCCTCCATCAGCGGCCGGTCGCGGTCAAGCTGATTCGCAGTGGTCTCAGCAAGGAGTTCTTCCTCAAACGCTTCAACGAGGAGCGGCGGATTCTCGCAGCGCTTGACCATCCGAACATCGCCCGGCTGCTCGACGGTGGCGCCAGTGAGGAGGGCATGCCCTATGTCGTCATGGAGTTTGTCGACGGTATGCCCATTGATGAGTTCTGTCGCCGCCGACAACTCTCGCTGCGCGAGCGGCTGCAGCTGTTTCGCGTGGTGTGCGCGGCGGTGCAGTATGCGCACCAAAACCTCGTCGTTCATCGGGACTTGAAGCCCGCCAACATTCTGGTAACCCAGGAGGGTCAGCCCAAACTGCTCGACTTCGGCATCGCCAAAGTCCGCGATCCGCGCCAGAGCGCGGAAATTGAACGCTCGTGGACGCTGTTGCCGCTCATGACACCGGAGTTTGCAAGTCCCGAGCAGGTGCGTGGCGACAGCATTACCACCGCCAGCGACATCTACTCTCTCGGCGTCATTCTCTACTCGTTGCTGACCGGACAGCGCCCGTACGGGACCGGCGAACGCACGCCGCACGAGATGCTGAAAGCCATCTGCGAAACCATACCGCCGCGGCCAAGCGGAACCGTCATGCGCGCCGCCAAGGCGCCCGCTGCCGCAGCAGAAACGCCGGCGGCGAGTGCGGAGGGCCGTTCCGAGCGCGAGCAGCGCCGTTTGCAACGCGCCTTGCGCGGTGACGTGGACAGCATCGTCCTCAAGACCTTGCGCAAGGATCCGCACGAGCGTTACGCGACGGTCGAGCAATTGTCTGAAGACATCCGCAGACATCTGGCAGGTCTGCCCGTCATGGCGCGCAGGGGCACCGCAGGCTACCACCTGAAGAAGTTCATGGCGCGGCATGCGGTGGGCATTGCGGCGGCAGCCGCCATTGTCGCGGTACTGCTCGCCGCAGTGATCATTTCACTGCGCGAGAGCCGCCTGGCGCGATGGCAGGAGGCGCGCGCGGAGCATCGCTTCAATGATGTGCGGCGGCTTGCCAATACACTCATCTTTGACATTCACGATTCCATCCGCAACCTGCCCGGTGCCGGGCCGAGCCGCCATCTGCTGATCAATACGGCACTCAAGTACCTGGACATCCTGTCGCACGAGGCCGGCGGCGACCTCGCTCTGCAACAGGAGCTGGCCGCCGCTTACTTCAGGCTGGGTGACATTCAAGGTGACTTCTCGGCGAGCGAGAACGACTACGCCGGAGCCTTGAACAGCTATCGTCGTGCCCTGGCATTGCTGCAGGCGAGCATCGCCGCAGATCCGCGCGATAAGAGCACGCGCGAGCAGCTGTTCAGAATCGAAAACAAGCTCAGCGATCTCGAATGGAGCATGGGTGACGGGTCGGCCACTCTGACGCTTGCCCAACAGGCGCTCGCCGATGCCAACCTGCTGGCGGGCGCGGGTTCCGACATTCGCGGGCGGTTTCTCGCATCGGTGGCGGATGCGGACTACAGCAACAAGCTATTTTGCATCCGCGGAGATGTCGTTACCGCGTTGCGCCACTTGGGATCGGTGGCTTCGCAGTTCGAGGCACTGTGGAGCGGCGGGGCGAAAGATCGAGCCACCAGCCGCACGCTGTCAGTGGTCTACTCCAGGACGGCGGCGCTGTGGCTCCATGAGCACAATTACGACGAGGCGCTGGCGCAGACCCAGAATGCGCGCCGGGTACTTGAAGGCGCGCTCGCCGCCGCCCCCGAGGATGCGGATCTGCGTCTCGAAGAGGCTGAGGCGGAACACAACGCGGCCGGGGCATTGGTGGGACTCAGCCGGCTCCCAGAGGCCGCAGCGCTCGAGCAGAGTGCGTTAGGCATCGTGCAGAACCTTGCCGCATCCGATCGCAAGGTCCCGGACTATCAGGGATTCGTCGGTATGGGCCTGACACGCCTCGGAGAGATCGCTGTGCACCAGGGACAGCCGTCGCGGGCCATTGATCTGCTGCGTGAGGCATCACAAGTCTCGGACGCCGCATTGCATGCCGGAACGATGCATCCCTATATTCGGCACGAGAATGCGCGCGCCGCGGCCTTGCTCGGCTCGGCGCTCGCCATGCGCGCCGCAGATGCGCACCAGAGTCCCAGCCAGCGCCAGCTGGACTGGCGCGCTGCGTGCGAATCCTATCGGCGCGCCCTGAATTCATTCCAGGCGCTCAGGTCGATCTGGTTCGAGGCGATCGACGAGGCCGCGCAGACGTCGGACGCGCTCGAACGCTGCGGGCGCATGCTGCCCGATGAGCGTCTGTCGGATGCGAACATTGCCAAGTGAGGGCAGCTGACTGGCGTCAGCCGAGCTGCTCGCCGACCAGGCGCCCGACGGCGGCGAAAACGCCCAGTACCTGAGCGGTGTTAGGCGAACCACCCTGGGTGTAGGTGCAGATGACGACCGGCGTGTCCGGCTTAGGCCACGCCACGGCGATGTCTCCGAAGGCGTCCGTGCCGTTGTTGCCCGTCTTGTCGCCGATTTTCCAGTTCTTTGGCAGCCCGGCGCGCAGCCGATCATCTCCAGTCTTGCAGCCCACGAGCCAGCTGGTCAGGCGCTCGCGCGAATCGGACGAGAGCACGTTGCCCAGCACAAAACGCCGCAGGTTTCCGCCCATGGCAACTGGCGTGGTCGTGTCATGCGGATCGCCCGGCGGTGAGCGATTCAGTACCGGTTCGTTGTGATCCAGTCGCGTGACCGCATCGCCGGTTGAGCGCCAGAAGGCGGTCAGCATGGCGGGACCGCCGACGCGCGCCAGCAGCAGATTGGCGCAGGTATTATCGCTATACGCCACTGCCGCTTCGCACATGGCAGCAACTGACAGGGCTCCCTTGGCCAGGTTCTGCTGGGCCACTGGCGCGTACCAGTCAGGCACGTCCTCAGGTCCGTACGGGATCATCCGAGCAAGACCGTCCGCGCCGCGATCGACGCGCGTCAGCACCAACGCGGCGAGCGAGGCCTTGAAGGTGCTGCACATGACGAAACGTTCGTCGGCTCGCCACACGAGCTTGGATCCAGTGACCAGGTTTTCAGCGTAGAGACCGATCCGCCCGCCGCTGTCGCGCTCGTAGGCCGCGAGCGCGGCAGGCGCGTCCCGCCCGAGCACGGGCCAGGCGGCTAGTCCGAGCGCTGCAGCCAGCAGCGCGCGCCGATCGAGCACCCTGGAGGAGGGCTGCAATTCAGGTCCCATGACGGTCATGATAGTCACTCATCGTAACCCGGTAGGGCGTCTGGTTTCGAGGCAAAGGAGAAGCTCATGATCGACATCAGCCGAGCCAAGACATTCATGCTTGGTGATCGCACCGTGAACCGTATGGGGTACGGCGCCATGCAACTCGCAGGCCCTGGCGTCTTTGGGCCACCGAAGGATCGGCAGAGCGCGCTGGCAGTGTTGCGCGAGGCGGTAGCCAGCGGCGTCAACCACATCGACACCAGCGATTATTACGGCCCGCACGTCACCAATCAAATCATACGAGAGGCCCTGCACCCTTACCCGCAAGACCTGGTGATCGTGACCAAGGTCGGTGCCAGGCGAGGAACTGACGGCTCATGGAAGCCGGCGTTCGCGGCTGCGGATCTGACTAACGCGATCCATGAC
The DNA here is from genome assembly GCA_035487135.1 of Steroidobacteraceae bacterium. GTDB lineage: Bacteria > Pseudomonadota > Gammaproteobacteria > Steroidobacterales > Steroidobacteraceae > 13-2-20CM-66-19. Next base: position 8,992 of record DATHMN010000180.1, read on the forward strand.
AACCTTCGCAATCTTGGCGTGGACGCCCTCGACGTCGTCAATCTGCGCTTCATGTTTGACGTCCATGGGCCCGCCGAGGGTCCGATCGAGGCGCCGCTCGCCGCGCTCGCGAACCTTCAGCGGCAGGGACTCGTCCGCCACATTGGTCTCAGCAACGTCACGCCCAAGCAGGTTACTGAGGGGCGCGCCATTGCGAACATCGTCTGCGTTCAGAACCAATACAATCTCGTATACCGCGACGATGACGCGCTGATCGAGCAGCTGGGTGCCGCGGGCATCGCCTATGTGCCGTTCTTCCCGCTCGGTGGCTTCACGCCATTGCAATCGACGGTGCTCGCCGATGTTGCCGGCGGTCTCGGTGTCACGCCCATGCAGACTGCGCTCGCGTGGCTGCTGCAGCGCGCCCGTAACATTCTGCTGATCCCAGGCACGGCGTCGCTGGCGCATCTGCGCGAAAATCTGGCCGCGGCTAGTGTGGAACTGCCGAGTCCCATCATGGCCACGCTGGATCAGATCGCAATCGCTGCGCGGGCCTGAGAGGCTCCTGCCCGCCTCGAGCGACGATGTCCATTGAGCGTACCGGTGCCATCCACAAACCGTCATGAATTCGCAATAGTCTTACTCTTGATGACTCCGCGCTTAGTGCCCCTTGCCGTGGGTGCCGCGGCCTTTGCGGTCACGCTCCTGTGGTCCGCCGGGCACGGTGGCCTCTGGCCGCGGGCGGCGGAACCAGCCGTGCGGGCGCCGCCAGTCGCTCTGCGATCGATGCCCGTGCCAGCGGAAGCAACGCCCGCACCGCCCGCGTTGCCGCCGGCAGCAGCGGCTCCAGTAGGGGCCGGCGCGCTGGTGGCTGCATCCGCCGACAACGAGGCGGCGGCCACGCCAGAGGTCGCCGTCCCGCCTGCCGCGCTGCGCGAATCAGCCGAGCGGCAGAGGCAGGAGCCGCGCGGCGCCCGCACGCGCTAGCTCTTGCCCAGGCGCGGCTGAAGGCCGCGACTCTGTCATATAAAGATCAACTGCCTGAAATGCGCCCCCTCTAGGGTGGCCAGCGCACTGTGTGCGCGGGCCTTAAACACCAGGGGAGGTTGTATGAAGGTCAACGGATTTGTCTCGCAGACCCTGCGCGGGTTGCGGACGGCAGCGGCGTCACTCGCTGTGCTGCAGATGTCGCTGGGTCCGGTTCTGACGGCCGCTGCGGCACCCGCGGCCGCGGATGTTGCGAATGCCGGCAACGACCGCAGTGGTCAGACTGCGACGCCGATCAAGCACGTCATCGTGATCATCGGTGAGAACCGCAGCTTTGATCACGTGTTCGCCACCTACGTCCCCAGACCCGGACAGACTGTCCACAACCTGTTGAGTGAAGGCATCATCCGGCTGGATGCCAACAAGAACGCCATTCCGGGGCCACACTTCCGCAAGGCCCAGCAGTTGTCGGCCTTGGATCTCGGCAGTCAGGACAGTTTCCTGCTGAGCCCGCCCAAGCAGGAATTCCCTGACAACCAGCTGCCGGCGCCCCAGGTTGGCGGCCCGCAGTACGCCCAGGGCTATTTCACCACCTCGGACTGCAAATATGCGACGGGTGCGGCAGCGGCAACCTGCGCTGCCAACGCGCTGACGGTGGCGCAGCAGACCGAGACGGGCCTGCCCGACGCCGCGGATGCCAATGGACTCAGCTATTACCAGTCGCTGGTCTCCGGCGGCACCAACCAGTACCACTACACACCGGACCTGCGCATCGTCAATTTCTGGAATCTGCCGGCGGGGCCGTACCAGCTGACCAATGGCACTAATTCGGCGCTGCAGGGCTACAGCCTCACGTACACCGACTATGCCGCAAGTCCGGTCCACCGCTTCTACCAGATGTGGCAGCAGCTCAACTGCAGTCTCGAGCAGGCCTCCTGGGACAACCCTTCCGGTTGCAACGGCCAGCTGTTCTCCTGGGTGGAGGCCACCATCGGGGCCGGAAACAATGGCTTGAGTCAGACCCAGTACGCGCAGAACTACTACAGCAATTCCTTCAGCGAAGAGTTTGTCTACCCGAGCCCGTATTCGGCGACGAATCCGCCGACCGCGGCGCAGTGGACCGCCAACGAATACGCACTGTATGACGCGGCTCCGAGCACCACCGGCGAGGGCTCCGCGGCGCTCGGTTTCTATAACGTCCAGCAGGGCGATGTGCCGTACTTCAAGAGTCTCGCCGACACCTACGCGATGAGCGACAACTTCCACCAGTCCGTGAACGGCGGTACCGGCGCCAACCACATCATGCTGGGTCACGCCGACATGATCTGGTTCAGCGATGGCAATGGCACTCCGCAGCGGCCGCCCAACGGCTCGCAGGTCTTCAAAGGTACGCCGGATCAGGGCACGGTGAATGAGATCGAGAATCCCAATCCTGCCCCCAACACTAATAACTGGTACTCGGAGGACGGCTACGGCGAGAGCTACAACTCCGGCTATCCGCCGCCCTACACCGCGGCCAATCAGGGCGGCGCGGCTTACGGCGGCGGCTCCTACAGCAACTGCTCCGAGTCTGGGCAACCCGGCGTGGGACCGATCCTTGCCTACCTGAGCAAGCTGCGTATCGATCCGCGTTGCGAGCCCGGTCACTACTACCTGCTGAACAACTACAACCCTGGCTGGTTCGGTGATGGCACCAACGCCTATGCCGACCACAACCCGTCCAACACGCCGTTCACCATCCCGCCCTCATCCACGCGCAGCATCGGCGATGATCTGAACGACGCCAAGGTTTCCTGGAAGTACTACGGTGACCAGTGGAACAACTATGTCCCTGATCGCTATCAGCTGAACTGGGGCGCCAATGGCAAGACGGCGGACGAGTACTGCAACATCTGCAATCCGTTCCAGTACGACACCTCTATCATGTCGAACCCGGCGCAGGTCGCGGCGCATATCCAGGATACGGTGAACCTGTATGCGGACCTCCGCAACGGCACGTTGCCCGCAGTTTCCTTCGTCAAGCCCAGCGGTTACGTCGACGGTCATCCGAACTCCTCGAAGCTGGATCTATTCGAGGGTTTCGTGAAGAAGATCGTCGACCAGGTTGAGGCCTCGCCGACCTACACCAAGGACACCGTGATCCTCATCACCGAGGACGAGGGTGGCGGCTACTACGACTCCGGCTATGTGCAACCGGTCGACTTCTTCGGCGACGGCACGCGCATCCCGCTGATCGTGGTGGCCAATCCGCGCTACCTGCCGCTGCGTGCCGAGGGCTACATCTCACACAAGTACGCCGACCATGTCTCCATTCTCAAATTCATCGAGCGCAACTGGGGGCTGCCGCCGGTCACGCACCGCAGCCGGGACAACTTCCCCAACCCGGTGCAGCCGTGGGGATCGTATGCGCCGGTGAACTCCCCGGCACTCGATGATCTGTTCGACTTCTTTCAGCTTTCGTCGTGGCACGGCCTCTAGCCGCGCACCGGGTCCAGTCCTGCAGAGGGCCGCCGCGGGGCGGCCCTTTTTTTTGGCCACAGCGACATAGGCGCGGCCGGCGAGGCGTCTCGCCACGGCGTGAACCGCGCGGCAGCGGATTTGTCAGTCCGGGATGTCAGGTTCGACGAGATGCGCCAGATTTCCCAATGACTGCTGCCAGCCGAGGTAACACGCTTCGACCGGAATCGCATCCGGCAGGCCTTCTTGCACGATATTCACCTCCGTGCCGACGGCACTGCGCCTCAAGGTAACCGTCACTCGGATGTTGCCAGGCAAGTTCGGGTCTTCGAAGCGATCCGTGTAGCACAGCCGTTCGTTCGGCACGAGTTCCAGATACTCGCCGCCAAAGGAGTGGCTGTGGCCGGAGGTGAAATTCCGGAAGGACATCCGGTAAGTGCCGCCCACCTGGGGCTCCAGATGATGCACCGTGCAGGTAAAACCGTTCGGTGGCAGCCACTTGGCGAGTGCATCCGGCTCGATGAAAGCGCGATAGACCTTTTCGGGTTTGGTGGCCAGGACTCGATGCAGTCGAACGGTATTGGGCATGACAGGATTTCCTTGAAGCTCTAGGTCGCCTTGCGGACCGGCCCGCGCCATCGCCAGCCGGCGCAACTTTAGATGTCACCAGCCGAACGCGCGCCTCGGCTAGCCCCCGGGTATGGGCAGCACCGGCATCACCTCGACGCCGTCGCCGGGGAAGATGGCGAAGTGGGGATGATTCTCGAAAAGCTTCACGGCAGCCTCGTGCGACTCCGCGCGTACCACAGTAAAGGCGCTCAGCTGATTGCTCACGTCCTTGATGCCGTTCTGGCCTATTTCTTTGGTCCTGCCGAGCGGGCCTCCCATCTCGACGATGATGTCGTGATGTTTCTCAACCCAGTGCTTCCAGCCGGCCATGCCCTGGCGTTCTTTGATACGCCGATCGGCTTCGGGAAGTGCATCCCAGGCCAAGCGTCGTGCGCTGGTCTTGCTGCCGAGAAATACTGCGAGATACGTGCCGTTCGTGCTCATGGGGGTTCCTTTCATCATCGTCCGAAGGGGATCTGGTTCGCTCGCATCATCTGTTGCGTTCTCTAAGACGAGTGGGGCGGGTGGATTTCGACACCGCCCGGAGAGCATCTGTGGCGAGACGCGCGCCGCGCCTGCCATTTGCCGCTGTCTGGCTGCAGGCTGCCCGTGCGTGCTGAGTGTCGCTCACCGGGGAGCCGGACGCACGTCACTGCGATGAAGTGGCTTACGGCGCACCGTTTCGATCCGGCACGCGCGCGCCACGCGAGAGGTCAGGCTGGAGGGCGAACGACAGCGCGAGCTGAGGCGTGCACTCCAAAACCGGAGAAGCCAGGCCAATAGCGAATTCAGAGCCCGGGCACTCCGCAGTTCAGCAGCGAGGCGGTGCCGAATGACCGCCATTGAAGTGCGGCTCATCGGGTCGCCGACGACAACCCCGCTCGATTTTTCCGCTTCCCGACCGCCTTCCTCTGTCCTCGACGGTACGGCCGGAGGTGAATATGTCAGCTCGGTGACCGAAGCGCTGACCTCCCTGTACCCCCTAATCGACCGCAATGTCACTGCGACGCAGGTACGTTACAGAAAGATTGCAGTCAGATTGCAGCGGGAGCATGACATGGAACCTGAGTACGGCGAGACCGTCGCTGACGTCGTAACTGTAGAGGCCGCGCCGCATGTCCGTCGGCGCCAGGGAGCGCCGTCCCGCGATCGGCGGGTTTCGCGGCCGGCGGCCGGCGCGGCTGGGGACGCCCGTCCTGCCGCGTTTCCGGTCGATCTGATTTGTCCGCGCTGCGGGAAGCTGGCGAGCGGCGGCGGAATCTGCGCGGTGACGGGCGAGCCGTGCATGCGCTGGCACAAGGGTATCCCGCGCCTGCTTTTCGGGCAGAGATACTGGGGTGAGATCGGCAGCGACAAGATGCGCCGGCTGCTCGAGGAGACGCGCAGCAAGCACTGGCGGGCCGCGCTCGAGACGTGCGCCCCCGATGAGCCAGTGACCGCGCACCTGCTGGCCCCGATCCGGGCTGATTTCCTGCACGCGATGCCCTGGAACCGCATCCGCAAGGTCTTGGACATCGGCGCGGGCATGGGCTTCATGTCCTGCGACATGGCGCTGTACGCCGACAGTGTTGTCGCGCTCGAGGCGGTGCCCGAGCGTGCCGAGTTCATCCGCATCCGCGCTCGTCAGGATCGGCTCAATGTATTCCCGATCATCGCCAGCGCGACGGCGATTCCGTTTCCAGACCAGTCATTCGATCTGATCACCCTGAATGGGGTACTCGAGTACGCCGGTCTCTGGGGCCAGGGCGACCCGAAGGACCTTCAGGAGGAATTTCTGCGCGGCCTGTTCCGACTGCTGCGGCCCGGCGGCTATCTCTACGTCGGCATCGAGACCCGCTTTGGAGCGGGTGCGCTGCTGGGCGATCGCGACCATTCGGGTCTGGCCTACACCAGTCTGATGCCGCGCCGGCTGGCGGATCTGTATTGTCGTCTACGCGCCGTTCCCTTCTACGGCTCCGAACACCTCGTGACCGGGTACCGCACCTACACCCACACGCCTGCGCAGTACCGGCGGATGATCCGGCGTGCAGGCTACGACAACGTCAGCGTGCGGGGTGTGTTCGACGGCTACAACCAACAGAAGCTGTTGTACGACCTCGACGATCACGCCGGCCGGAAAGCGCTGCTCGACAGGGTCAATCCTGCCGCATCGTTTGCCGGCACCTTGCGGCGTCTGGTGACTGACAACCGCGCGCTCTACCGCACGCTCGAGAATCACGTGGTGATGTTCGCGCAGAAGCCTGCGCCCGCGCCCTCTGCCGAAGGGTTGCCGTGGGCGGAGATTGCCGCCCCGCAGCGCACCGTGGTGCAGCTGAATCAGAACTTCAAGACCCTCGCCATCGTGTGTGAGCGGGGCGTGCCAACGCAGGTCCTTGAGGTCGAGAAGAAGGGTCACGCGGAGACGGGTCGCAGACTGCAGCGAGCGTTCGAGATGCTGGGTACGCTGCAGCAGCTGCAGGCGGATTCTCCGCCACTGCCGATGCGGTGGCCGCTGGCACTTAGTACCCAGCGAATCTGCGGACGCACTTATCGGCGCTACGAATACGTTCAGGGCCGCTCGATTGCCACCTACTTGTTGCCGCCTAACTACAGCGCGCGCTCGACGCCGCAGTTGTTCGCCCGCGCCATCGTCGCGTATGTGGAGCTGTGCACACGGCTGACAAACTGCTTGCGCGCCGGCGCGGCAGCGGATGCGGCTGACTGGCAGCGGATCGAAGAGCAGCTGGCGGACGTCGAGGTGGATGCGGACATTCGCGGCGACTTCCAGCAGGCGGTGCAGTTTGCGCGCACCGCCCACTGGCGGCTGTCCGTCAGCCATGGCGACTTTGCGCCGGGCAACTTGCTGGTGACCCCGGCCGGGGAATTGGTATTGCTCGATTGGGAGCATTTCACCGGCGCCTATCCGCTTGGCGTGGAACTGGTGCGCTTTCAAGAGGGCAGCATCATCGAGTCGCAACGCCTGAAGAGGCGGGAGGGTGACGCGTTCCGGCGTCAGCTGACCGCGACGGTGAGTGCAGCGCTCGCCGCGCACGGTTATGCCCCCGAGGACTACCGTCACCTGGACGCTCTCTATATCGGCTCGCAAGTGGCCGCGCGCGGCAGCGAACGGGGTGCCTTTAAACCCCTGCTCGATGATTACCGTGCGCGGCGGCGCCTGCGGGGCGAGCCGGCGCACGAGAAGCGCGCTATTGAATCCGCGTGGCCGGCAGCCGCGGCCCGCTCCGTCGCTGTCTGAGTCCGGAAGGACAGTCGCCGGCAGGGGAGTGAGGTTCCGACTCCCGCGTCATCTCATCGAGAGCGCAGAGTCGCTGTGTGGCAGTGCGCGCCATTGCGCGGCGGCGGCGATGGTGCGGGCATTGTGGGGTCCCAGTGAGCTGAGCAGGGTCGGCACCGCGTCTCTTAACAGGGGCTCGGCTGCGGCGGGCTTCTGCTCGGCGAGCAACGCCCCGGCGAGGGAGGCTTCGAGTTGTCCGACGAGCCACGCGGGACGATTGCGCAGCTGCGCGCCCAGCGCCAGATTCTCGCGCAGCAGGGCCTCGGCCCGCGGGGCATTGCCGGCGCGCAGATAGGCCTGCGCCAGCAGGTCGCGGCAGCGCAATAGGGGACCGGCATTCGCCCCCAGCGCCGCGGTGGCCCGCGCGAACGCCTGCTCGCCGAGTGGCAGTCCTTCCTGGGAGCGGCCGGCCTGCACCAGGACGTTTGCGAGCAGCAGTTGTGCGCGCCACAGATCCGTCTGGTCGCTGCCGGGTGACTGTTGCATCTCTTGCACCGCGAGCCGCGCCGCATCGAGGGACTTGGTGAGGTGTCCGTTGTGGAGAGCGGCGGCTGCGCGCTCGTAGTTGGAAATGGCAGTGAACTGACTGTTGGATCCCAAGGTTTTGTCGAAGATCCGCGCCGCCGCATCGAGTAACCGTTCGGCGTCAGCGGACTTACCGTTTTTGTCGAGCGCTTTGGCGAGGTAACGCCGGCACTCGGTGACCCGGTGATGGACCTCACCAAAATAGTGCTGCAAGCCCAGGCACGCGTCGCGCAATACCGGCTCCGCCTCATCTTCGCGGGAGGAGAAGATCAGCGCCACCCCCAGGAACCAGGCCATTTCGTAAGTCGTCAGGTCCTCTGGACCGAAGTGCGCCCGGGCGGAGACATAGAACGGTCGCACCACATCGCCGCAGTTGCTCAAGCCAATCGCCTCCGGCGCTTTGGCAACACAGGGAATCCACGCGAGCATCAGGCGCGCGCGGTAAGCCAGGGCGGAGTCGTGTCGACCCGCCGCGTCCTCTGCCGCCAGGATGCGTGCCGACAGCTTGTAGAGCTTGCCGACATCGACGTTGCCGGTATAGAGGTACCACAGCGCTGAGCGTGCGCTTTGCGTCTCGGCATCGGAGTCGCCCAGTTCGCGCGCCAGTCCGCTCTCGGCCGCGGTCAGAAGAGTCTCGGCCTTGGCGGTTTCGAACAGGGCGGCATATCCGGCGCCCATCGCGGCCTGCACTTCCGCCAGCACGGTCGGCTGTCCCTGGAATCGCTGTTGCAGCCTCTTCGAGGCATCATCCAGCAGGGGTCGCAGCTGTACGTCCCGCGTGCCGGCCAGCAACGGGTTGGCGGCCGCGAGAACGTCATGGGTCAGAAAGGACGTGACTGCGCGCGCCTGGTCGCGCGCGGTGGCCGCACGATGGGCCTGTACGGCCGCAAACAATCCGCCGCCGGCGAGGCTCAATAACAGCAGGCCCGACAAAGACACGGCGAGCGCATTGCGCCGGGCGAACTTCGTCAGGCGGTAAAGCGGTGATGCCGCACGGGCCGCGACCGGGCGGCCCTCGAGGAAACGCAGCAGATCTGCGCGCATGTCGGCTGCCGTTGAATAGCGTCGTGCCGCATCGCGTTCCAGCGCCTTGCACACAATCGCATCCAGATCTCCGCGCAGTGCCCGCGCCTGTGGCGCCCCCGGGCCCGCCAGGACCGCGCGACTGGGAGGAATGACCTCGCGCTGCGATACCGCCTGCATATACGCCGCGGGATCGAGGGCATCCGGGAAGGGAGCCACGCCGGTCAGCAACCGGTACGCCAGCGCGCCCAGGCCATACACGTCGGTGGCCACGGTCAGGGGACCGCCGCTCACCTGTTCGGGCGCGGCGAAGCCAGGCGTGAAGACGCATCGCGCGTGGCCGCTGGCAGCCGTTTCCGCGCCAGCATCCCGTAATGCGGTGGATATACCGAAGTCGATCAGCTTCGGCGCACCGTCAACCGTCACCAGGACGTTGGCGGGTTTGATATCGCTGTGCACGACCAACATCCGGTGCGCAGCCGCCACGGCGTCTGCCAACGGGACCAGCAGGCTGAGGATCGCGCGGCTGGAGAGCCTGTGAGCCGCGCAGTATTCATCGATGCGCACGCCGCGCACGAACTCCATCGCGATCCAGGCCTGGCCAGCGTCGAGTCCGGCATCGATCAGACGCGCGACCGCGGGGTGTTCGAGGCGCGCCAGCAGTTGCGCCTCGCGCTCGAACAGCGCCGGGCTCGCCAGTGCCGCGCTGGTCGACACGAGCTTGATCGCGACCGACTGCTGCACGCCATCGGTGCGTTCAGCGTGGTAGACGACGCCCATGCCACCGGTGCCGATCCGCTCGATCAGACGGAAGCGTCCATACGTACGCCCGCTGAGATCCTCTGCCGGCTGCTGCGGCATGCGCAGGAACGCCTGCGTGGGCGCTCCCGCCGCGCGCGCGACTCGCAGCAGCGCCTCAACCTCCGCCCGGCACGCCGCATCGCCCTGGCAGGCGCGCTCGAGGAACTGTTCCAGTTCGGCGGCTGTGCGTTCCAGGGCGTCAGAAAAAATTCGATAGGCGCGGGCGCGATCCGCCGGGGTCCTCATACGTCGCGGGTCAGCTCGCGGGCGAGCCAGGTCTTGCCGGTCAACCAGCGGCGGTTCACGGTGGCGACGGACAGATTCAGGGCCTGCGCGGATTCCTCAATCGACATGCCACCGAATACGCGCAGCAGCACGATCTCGGCGGCGACCTCATCGTACTGCTGCAGCTCGGTGAGCAGCGCATCGACGTCCAGCACATCGAAACCGCCCTCAGTGTCCCCGAGATAGGCATCTGCCAGGGTGACTCGGGTACCCCCGTCACGCTTCGCGGCGCGATAGCGCCGTGCCTCGTCTACCAGCACCTGACGGATGACGCGCGCGGTCATCGACATGAAGTGAGTGCGATTCTGCCAGTGCATTTCGTTCAGGCCGGCCAGACGCAGGTAGGCTTCGTGAACCAGCGCGGTCGGACGAATCGTGAGATCGCGCTCGGAGCGCAACTGGCGCACGGCGATGGCATGAATGTCGCCATACATGCGCGCGAGCAGTTGATCGAGCGCCTCTCGATCGCCGCCCGACCAGCGCGTGAGCAGCGCCAGCGTCTCTGACTCGTGGGTCGTATCGGTCATTCTTTTTCTAAGCTGCCGCTGCGATGGGCCGTGTCCTTGGATCATCGCCAGCAGGCTTTCTGAACTTTAGCATGGGGGCCGGGGGACTCTTTTAACAAAGCCCCCCGTTGCCGGATGCTGTGACTCCATTCGGGGAAGCGAGGCGCAAATGGGGCCTTGGTGTCGGCCCCGTCAGGCCCTTGAGCAAGTAGTTGAATTTGCACGCAGCTTTTGGCAGCGGTCCGCGGGCGATATCGCAGGTAGTTGCGTGCCTGATGATCCATCACGGCGGCATCGCGAGCGCCGGCCTCCCGATCGGCGAGCAGTACGTCCGCGGGACGAGGCGGAATCCCGCCACACTTGTCACTCCCACCGTCGCAGCTGTGGCTGCAAGACTAGTCGCATCACCCACGTTGGAGATTGTCATGTCTACGACTAAGCCAGCCGAAAAGGATGGGAAAGAAGCAGAGCGCGCCGCGCGGATGCCGCCGCTGGTGTCGGCGCAAGCGTGGGAGGCTGCGCACGCGCAGCTGCTCGTCAAGGAGAAGGCGCTGACCCGCGCACGCGACGCGCTGGCTGCTGAGCGCCGCCGCATGCCATGGTGTGCCGTGACGAAAGCCTACCGCTTCGAGGGGCCCGCAGGCGGCGTGAGCCTGCTCGAGCTGTTTGCGGGGCGCCGTCAACTGATCGTCTATCGCGCCTTCTTCGAACCCGGCGTGCACGGCTGGCCGGAGCACGGCTGCATCGGCTGTTCCTTTGGGGCCGACCAGGTCGCCCACCTGGCACACCTCAACGCGCGCGACACAACCCTCGTGTACGCCTCGCGGGCACCACAAGCCGACATCGCGCGCCTGAAAGCACACATGGGTTGGGAGCGAATCCCCTGGTACACCCTCACTGACAGCTTCGATGCAGACTTCGGCGTGGATCAGTGGCACGGCCACAACGCGTTCATCCGCGACGGCGAGCGCGTGTTCCGCACCTACTTCATCAACAGCCGCGGTGATGAGGCGATGGGCACCACCTGGAGCTACCTCGACATGACGGCGCTCGGTCGTCAGGAGACGTGGGAGGACTCGCCGGAGGGCTACCCCCAGAGCCGACCGTATAAGTGGTGGAACTGGCACGAGAGTTATGTCCCCGGCGCCGCACCGGATCCGAAGTGGGTGCAGGTGTCGGACGCCGGTGAGGCCGCTTTTCGCAAGCGCGACGATTAGTCCGGGC
>DATHMN010000181.1:0-3684 GCA_035487135.1 Steroidobacteraceae bacterium
ACGACCACAAGGACGCGAGCGACAACCACACGTTTCTCTTCATCGTCGATGCACGCACCGTGATCGATGCCGGCGTGGGCGGTAACGAGGCGCGGTTCGTCAATCACGGCTGCGAGCCGAACTGCGAATCGGTGATCGAGAACCGGCGCGTATTCATCGAGGCGATCCGTGACATCGCCGCGGGCGAGGAGCTCACCTACGACTATCAGATCCAGCGTGAAGCGGGTGATCCGCCCGACATCGACCTGATCTTCGCCTGCCGCTGTGGTGCGCCGTCGTGTCGCGGCACGATGCTGTGGCCGCCGCCCGCGCCGCAGCGGGCGCAGTCGCCGCAACGCGCGCGCCGCCGCTGAAGCGCTCTTGCCGTGAACAGTCCCCGGCGTTTGAGTGTGTCGGCCGTGGTCGGTGCGACCGGCATCGTCTATGGCGACATCGGTACGAGTCCGCTGTACACGCTCGACACGGCGCTCAGCGCCGCGGGTACCTTCAACCGCGAGGCGGTGCTCGGCGTGCTGTCGCTGATCTTCTGGAGTCTCGCCATCTCGGTGACGCTCAAATACCTCGTCATCATCATGCGCGCGGACAACCAGGGTGAGGGCGGCATCCTGGCGCTGTTCGCGCTCGCGCAGCGCCGCCTCATCAGCGGCAGCCGCTGGGCAAAAGTTGCCGTGGGTCTCGCGCTCGCCGGCACGGCGTTCTTTTTCTGTGACGCGCTCATCACGCCGGCGATCTCGGTGCTGGGCGCGGTCGAGGGTCTGGAGGTTCTCAGCCCCGACTTCAAAGGCTACGTGATCCCGGTGACCATCGCTGTCATCATCGCGCTCTTTGCCTACCAGCACCGCGGCACGGCGCGCGTGGCGAGCCTGTTCGGACCGATCATGGTCGTCTGGTTCATCGTGATCGCGGTGATCGGCGCCATTCCGCTCAGCCGCAACCCGCAGGTGCTCGCGGCACTCAATCCCTACGAGGGCCTGGCGCTGCTCTTTCACCGCCCGCAGGTCGCCCTTGCGATCATCGGCGCGGTATTCCTCGCCATCACGGGCGCCGAGGCGCTGTACGCGGACATGGGGCACTTTGGCAAGCAGCCGGTGCGCGCGGCCTGGTTTGCGCTCGTGGGCCCCGCGCTCGTCATCAACTACTTCGGCCAGGGGGCGCTGCTGCTCGAGCTCGGTCACCCGGTCGATCACCCGCTTTACCACCTCGTCTCCGCAACGCTGCTGCCGTGGATGGTGGTGCTCGCGACCATGGCTGCGGTCATCGCCTCCCAGGCGACGATCTCCGGCGCCTTCTCCATGGCGCGCCAGGCCGTGCAGCTCGATCTGTTGCCGCGCCTGCGCGTGCTGCAGACCTCGGCGCTCGAGCAGGGCCAGATCTATGTTCCCATCGTCAACTGGCTGGTGTTCCCCGCGGTCATACTGTTCGTGGTCGGTTTCGGTTCCGCGGATGCTTTGGGTGGCGCGTACGGTGCCGCGGTGGTCGGTACCATGGTCGTGACCACGATCCTCGGCGCGTTCGTCGCGGCCACGCAGTGGAACTGGCCGAGCTGGCAGGTCGCGGGCCTCTTCGGCCTGATGTTCATCACCGATTCGGCCTTCGTGGCCGGCAACCTCACCAAGGTGCCGCACGGCGGCTGGATCCCGCTCACGCTCGGCGCGGTGCTGTGCTTCGTGTTCACGACCTGGCGCAACGGGCGGCTTGAGCTGCGGGCGGCGCTGGCGAAGATGGCCGTGCCGCGCACCGAGCTCGGCAAGCTGGTCGCGGGCGTGCACCGCGTTCCGGGCACGGGCGTGTTCCTCGCGAGCAACGCGAGCCTCGTGCCCTCGGCACTCATCCGCAACATCCAGCACAACTGCGTCGTGCATCAGCGCGTCATCGTCCTCAACGTGGAGATCGCCGATACGCCGCGGCAGGATCCGGTGCGACGCCTGCAGATCGCCGAGCCGGCACCCGGGGTGCATTTCATCACCGCGCGCTTCGGCTTCATGGAAACGCCCGATGTGGGCGAGGCCTTGAAGGCGTGCCGCACGCGCGGCCTGCGCGTGTTTGCCGAGGACAGCTCCTTCTTTGTCGGCCAGCACGTGGTGCGTGCCCGGCCGCTGCCGGGTCTGCGCGGCCTGCAGCGACGGCTGTTCGCGCGCATGCAGCAGCACAGTGCGCAGGCGGCGGAGTTCTTCCGCATGCCCTTCCGCGACGTGGTAGTGCTCAATACCGCGGTGGAGATCTGACCGATGCCGCCGCGCATCTCGCTCATCGTCGCCATGGCTCAGAACGGCGTCATCGGCCGCGGTAACGCGCTGCCGTGGCATCTGCCGGAGGATCTGAAGCACTTCAAGGCCACCACCATGGGCAAGCCCATGCTCATGGGGCGCAAGACCTTCGAGTCCATCGGGCGCGCGCTGCCGGGCCGCCTCAATCTGGTGCTCACCCGTGACCCGGGCTGGTCCGCTCCCGGCGCGAGCGTCGTGCACTCGGTGGAGGAGGCGCTGGCACGGGCCGGTGAGAGCGAGGAACTGATGGTGATCGGCGGCGCGGAGATTTATCGGCTGGTCATGCCCTTCGCGCGGCGCATCTACCTCACCCACGTGCAGGCAGACGTGCCGGGCGACGCGTTCTTTCCGGCGTTCGATCCCACCCAATGGGTGGATGTACAGTGCGATGCGCAACCGGCGGATGAACGCAACGGCTACGCCATGACATTCGTGACGCTCGAACGGCGCAGCGCACCGGAAGTGCCGCGCCAGCACTGACTACGAGCCCGCACGACTTTGTTTCATGTCAGCGTGAGCTCCGTGCGCTGCGGCGTGGGCGTACCGCTTCTGGCCGGTCCAGATAAATTAAGACAACCGATGGCATCTATTGACGCCAACCGTAAAGTGATCTTCCTTGCACTTGCACTAATCTTCGCCGGCGCTTGCGTTTTTATTTTCTACGGCGTTTACGAGCAAGCCAAGAGCGCCGCGATCACGAAGCTGGCTCAACAAGAGATGATCTATGCCCGGCAGGCGGCCCTGGGCATCGAAGAGTACTTCGCAACTTGGACGGGGAACTTAACAGCCTTGTCACAGATGAATACCGTCGTCGTGGACGGTCCTGAAGGCGAAGCTGTACTGAAGCTGTTCTACGAGACCAACCAAGCGCGGATCATGGAGATCACCCGCGTGGATGCGAAAGGCGTGATCCGCGATGACTTCCCCGACAGTAACGCGGTTGGATTGGATATCTCGAATCGAAAACACATGGTTGCGCTGATACGCGAACACAAGCCCATGATCAGTGAGGTGTTCAGAACCATTGAGGGAATTGATGCGGTTGCCCTTCATGTACCCGTCTTGCAGGGCGACGAATTCAAAGGGTCGGTGGAAATCCTGGTCGACTTCCAGAGTCTTGCGAAGCGCTATCTTGATGTGGTCAAGGTCGGCCAAACGGGGTACGCCTGGGTGATCAGTCAGGACGGAATCGTTCTTTACACACCAGTACCTGGTTTCACTGGCAAATCCATATGGGAAACCAACAAGGACAACCCTTCGGCAGGTGCCCTGGTGAGCGCTATGCTCCAGGGTCGCGAGGGTACCGGGGAATACACCTCTGAAAATATCGGTGACTGGCGGGTGAGCCCGACCAGGAAATATGCGGTGTTTGTCCCTGTGCACTTAGGGAACACCTTTTGGTCAATTTGCGTGGCCT
>DATHMN010000182.1:0-41379 GCA_035487135.1 Steroidobacteraceae bacterium
CTCGGCAGCGAGGAAGTGGTGCGCCTTCAAGGGGAGCTGGTCCGCGAAGAGGCGCAGCTGCGTCAGCTGCTGCTGCCCAAGGACACGCGTGATGACAAGAATATCTTCCTCGAGGTCCGCGCCGGCACCGGCGGCGACGAAGCAGCGATCTTCGCCGGCGAGCTCTACCGCATGTATGCGCGCTACGCCGAGTCCAGGGGACTGTCGGTCGAGGTGGTGAGCGAAAACCCGGGCGAGCACGGCGGCTACAAGGAGATCATCAGCCGCATCGCCGGCAAGGGCGCGTTCTCGCGTCTCAAGTTCGAGTCCGGCACTCATCGCGTGCAGCGCGTGCCGGCGACCGAGGCGCAGGGACGCATTCATACCTCGGCCTGCACGGTCGCCATCCTGCCGGAGCTCGATGAGGTCGACGAGATCGAGATCAACCCGGCGGAGTTGCGCATCGATACCTACCGGTCCTCGGGAGCCGGCGGCCAGCACGTCAACAAGACCGACTCCGCGGTGCGCATCACCCACCTGCCGAGCGGCATCGTGGTCGAATGTCAGGATGAGCGCTCGCAGCACAAGAACCGCTCGCGCGCCATGGCGCTGCTCAAGGCACGGCTGCTGGCCGCCGAACAGGAAAAGCAGCAGAGCGCGCAGGCGCAGTCGCGCAAGCTGCAGGTCGGCAGCGGCGATCGCTCCGAACGCATCCGCACCTACAACTTCCCGCAGGGCCGGGTCACCGACCACCGCATCAATCTCACTCTCTACAAGCTGCAGCAGATCATGGACGGCGACCTCGACGAGCTGATCGCAGCGCTGCAGCAGGAACATCAGGCCGAGCTGCTCGCGGAAGAGGCATGACGGGCGCCGCGCCGGAGCTGAGCGTCGACAGCGTCACCGGCATCGAGGTGTCGCTGCCGGTGGCAGGTCCCGGAGCGCGCGCCTACGCCTTCCTGATCGACTGGCACATCCGGCTTATTCTCGCCCTCGCCTGGTTCTGCGCGGCCTCCCTCATCTACAACGGCAACCTCAGCTTCCGCGTACCGTCAAGCAGCGATCCGCGCTGGTTCGGCGGCGTGCTGGCGCCGGCACTGGCGATCTTCCTGCTCTATCACTTCGTGGTGGAGCTGTTCATGCGCGGACGCTCGCCCGGCAAGCGCATGGCCGGCGTGCGCATCATCGCGCGCGATGCGGGTGTGCCCTCGGCAGGGGCGCTGCTGGCGCGCAATGTGTTCCGGCTGATCGACAGCCTGCCGCTGTTCTACGGTGTCGGACTGATCAGCGTCATCGCCAGCGCCGAGCACATCCGCATCGGCGACATGGCGGCCGGTACGCTGCTGGTCTACGAGGGCGCAGCCTCCTATCTCGGCCCTGCCGGTGGCGCCCCCGCGCGCGGGGATGCGGAGGGCGCAGAGATTGCCAGTGAGTTGCTCGGGCGCTGGCCGAGCCTTGGCGCCGAAGCGCGCACGCAGCTGGCCCGCACGCTGCTCAGTCGCTCAGGACTGGACCCCGCGCAGGTGGCCGGCATGGACGCGAACGAACTGCTGCGGCAGCTGCAGCAGCTCGCCGGTCGCGCGTCGGCACCGCCGTGAGCGGCGCTGCGCGCCGCCAGGCGCTCATTGCGAGCCTCCTCAGCCGCGCCCCGGCGTGGCGCGCGGCCGATGCGCGCGCGCGGCGTCTCGCCCACGGACACACGGACGAGGCAGCCGACGCTGCGGGCGTTGCGGATGATTACCGCCTGCTGGCGCATGATCTGGCGCGCGCTCGCACGCTGCTGCCTGGCAGCCGCACGCGCGAGTATCTCGAGGGCGCCTACCTGCGCGTGCATGCGACGCTGCATCATGGCGCCTGGCGTCCCGGCAGCGCGCTGCTCACGCTGCTGCGCGACGAGCTGCCCGCGACGGTGCGCTGGCTGCTGCCCTATATCGCCTGGACCACGCTGATCTTCCTGCTCGCCGCTGCGGCCGGTTACGCGCTGGTGCAACACTACCCCGAGCTGATCGCGCTGTTTGCGCCGCCCGAGCTGATCGCCAGCGTCGAGCGCGGCCAGCTGTGGACGCAGGGACTCTTGAACATCGTGCCCTCCTCGATCCTCTCGGCGGAGATTCTCACCAACAACATCGTCGTCAGCCTGGTCGCGTACTGCGCCGGCTTCCTGTTCGGTCTCGGCACGCTCTACATTCTCGGACTCAACGGATTGATGCTGGGTGCGGTCTTCGCCTTCGTCGCCCAGCACGGACTGGCCCGGCAGCTGTTCACCTTCATCATGGCGCACGGCTGCGTGGAGCTGTCGGTCATGTGCCTGTCGGGCGCGGCGGGGGCGGCCGTGGGTGAAGCGCTGGTGCGCCCGGGAGTCGCCGGCAGAGTGGAATCATTCCGCGCCGCCGCACTGCGCTCCGGGCAGCTGCTGATCGTGTGTGTGGTGCTGCTCATCGGCTGCGGGCTGATCGAGGGTTACATCTCGCCCGACCCACGTTTCGCGCTCAGTACGCGCGCGTTCATTGGCGTGAGCTACTGGCTGTTAATGGTGGCGCTGTTGTCGGGCTGGCTGCTGCGCGGCGCGCCCCCGCCTGAGAGTCACACCTGCCGCGTGCGCCGCAGAGTCTCGTAAGTTCCGACTACTGCCTGTTCGAGCAGCTGCGCCGGTGCACTGACCACCGGCGCGCCGAGGCGCCGCAGCAGCAGCCGCTGCCCTTCGGCGCGCGCCTCGTGCTCACTTGCTGCCAAGGCGATCCACGGGTCCGGCCACTGCTGCGCCACGCGCTGCGAAAGCGCCGCGACTTCGCCGCTGTGCACGCCCGCCACCACCACCAGGTGGGGCGGCGCCAGCAGGCGCACCGCGCGCACCAGCTGACTTGCGAGGATGGCATCGTCCAGGTCGGTCAGCAGCAACACCAGACCGCGGTGCCGCAGCATTCGCCGCACGCTGATCGCCGCCGCGGTCGGATCCGATTCTGCCGGCTGCACACTCAGCTGTTCGAGCGTGCGCCGCAACGCGATGAGCGCCGGCAGACCACGCGCCGGCGCGCAGCGCGCCAGCACCCGGTCGGCGTAGATGACCAGTCCCACGCGGTCATCCAGCTGCACGATGAGCTCCGCCAGGCGCGCCGCGAGGTTGGCATACAAGC
This sequence comes from Steroidobacteraceae bacterium, assembly GCA_035487135.1. Classification (GTDB taxonomy): domain Bacteria; phylum Pseudomonadota; class Gammaproteobacteria; order Steroidobacterales; family Steroidobacteraceae; genus 13-2-20CM-66-19. Next base: position 3,114 of record DATHMN010000182.1, read on the forward strand.
CGAGGCGATCGAGCGCGCCGGCGCGAATGCGGCTCAGGCGCCCGGCGTCGATCGCGATCAACACGTCGAGGTGCTGATCCTCGCTGAACTCGCGCGTCACCAGCGCGCCGGCCCGCGCCGTGGCCTTCCAGTCGATGCTCCCCAGCGGGTCGCCGCGCACGTAAGCGCGCAGCTGGTGCAGCTCCGTGCCGGCGCCTGGGAGCGCCCGGGGACGTGCGCCGCTGCGCAGGCCCTGAAGGCGCCGCTGCGCCCCGCGCGCATCGGGTGCGACGGTCAACTGCAGCCCGGGCTGCAACACCAGCGACCACCAGGCGAAAGACAGTGGCCCACACACGCGCGCCGGAATCGGCGGCCACGTCTGTGCGCCCAGGCGCACCGGCAGCAGACCGAGCACGTCGCGCGCCGAGCCGCGCGCCGGTACCCGGACGCGCCGCAGCTCCGGCAGCGGCTCGAACCCGGCAGGGGTCGCCGGTGCGTACTCGATGGCGATCGAGCGCGCGCTGTCGTTACTGAACACGAACGCTGCCGGCTGTTCGCGCCCGAGCAACGCCCGTGATGCGGTGTCGAGTCGGGCGCTGATCGGACGGCGCCGCAGGAACACGCCCTCCCAGGCAAGCCCCACCAGCAGCAGCAGCGCTGGCAGACGCCACCAGCCGAGCATGGCCGCATCGCTCGACCAGATGCCGGCGATCGCGAGCACCGCGGTCAGGAGCACCAGCAGGTACGCACGGCGGGCGAGATGCACGGTCGCAGGCCCTCAGCGCGGAACCGGCGTCTCGGCGAGCAAACTCCGCACCACCTCGGCATCGCTTGCGCCCTCGAGCGCCGCTTCCGGGGTCAGCACCAGGCGGTGCGCCATCACCAGCACGGCGCTCTCCTTGACGTCGTCGGGGGTGACAAAGTCCGCGCCGCGCAACCCGGCCGAGATGCGCGCCGCCTTCAGCAACGCCAGCGCACCGCGCGTCGACAGGCCGAGCGTCAGGCGCGGATGCCGGCGCGACGCGCGCGCCAGCTCGAGCACGTAGCCGGTGAGCGCCTCGGCAATGTGGATGCGCTCGAGATCGGCGCGCGCAGCGCTGAGCTGGGCGCGCTCGAGCGCGCGGATCTCCTCCAGCACACTCTGCGCGGTGAGCGTCACGCCGCCATAGCGCGTGAGGATCTGCGCCTCCACCGCTGCTGATGGGTAATCCATGTCGATGCGCAGCATGAAGCGATCGAGCTGCGACTCCGGCAGCGGATAGGTGCCTTCGAATTCGCGCGGGTTCTGGGTCGCCACGACCAGGAAGTCTGCCGGCAGCGGCCAGACCGAGCGCTCGACACTCACCTGGCGCTCCTCCATGGCCTCGAGCAACGCCGACTGGGTCTTGGGACCCGCCCGGTTGATTTCATCGACCAGCACGACATCGGCAAACAAGGGGCCGGGACGGAAGACGAAACTGCGTGTCACCTCATCGAACACATGCACACCGATGATGTCGCTCGGCATGAGGTCCGCCGTCCCCTGGATGCGCTTGAACTCGCCCCCGAGCGAGCGCGCCAGCGCCTTGGCGAGCAAGGTCTTGCCGAGACCCGGCACGCCCTGCACCAGCACGTGGCCGCGGGCGATGAGTGCGATCAGGAGCGCGCGCACCACTTCTTCCGCACCCACCACGACGCGCGCCAGCTCGCGCGTCAGGGAATCCTCCAGCTGTCGCATCGCATCGCTCATGCCGCAAGTTGCCTTTCGGTGTCCACGATCAGATTGTGCAGGCGCAAGAGCGGGACGCGCTGATCAGAATAAGCGCTGGCGTACCACTCGCGCAGCTGCAGCACGTCCGCGCGCTTCAGCCGCGGATGGCTTTCGAGCCACTCCCACGGCACGCCATGCGCCGCGCTCAGGTGCGTGCGCCGCTGCAGGCGCAGGAAAAAGTGCTCGAACAGGCGGCGCCCCGCGGCCGCCGGCCGCAGGCTGCGCGCCAGAAAGACGCCGGTCGTCCGCACCAGCTGCGCTTCGCGCGGGACCGGCGCGCGGTAATCCGCGACCTTCAGCCGTGTGCCGCCCAGGACCCACACCAGCCACACCAGGAGTAATACCCCGAGCGTCGCGTACAGGCGCGGGTCGCGGTAGAACTTGGCCGGATCGTAGGCGGCGGCCAGGCCCTGATGCTCATCATCGAACAACACCGCGCCGTTCGGACCCAGGCTCGCGCTCACGATGTTCCCCAGCAGGCGGGCATTGTCGGCAAGCCCAAGGGCGCGGTTGGAAAACAGTGAGGCGAAGGCGCTGATGACGACGGTGCCGCCGCCGGCGGCGCGCACCCACAGGACGCCCTCACCCAGTTCGCGCTGATGAGCGAGCGACAGTGCGAAGCCGGCCCGCGGCAGCTTCAGTTCCCAGGCCTCCGGCGGGAAATCCGACAGAGCCACCGCCGAGCCGACGCCGCTCAGGTAGGCGTGCGCGCGGTTGGGAACCAGCGTGCTTCTGAGCGGCGGCTCGAGCAGCAACGCCGCGCGCGCCCCCCCGGGTAACACCGGCAGGCGTGCGCGCGTGCGCGCCTGCGGCGCGCCGGAGGCGTCCGGCTGCTCCCGGGCGCGCTCGAACTCGAGACCCGTGAGCAGATTGAGATCGTTGTGCACCACGCCAGTCAGCGACCAGGACGGGCGGTCCGACAGCGCGGCCAGCACCAGCAGGGTGTTGCCGCGGCGCACCCAGTGATCGAGCGCGCGCACCTCGTCGGTCTTGAACCCATTGACCGCAGGCGTGGTCACGATCAGGAGGTTGCCGCTGGCGGGCAGATCCTGCCGCCGCATGAGCGAATCGAAGCGCTCCCGCAGCGATACGCTCCGAATCCCCTCACCTTCGAGCCAGGTACGGGCCACGCGCAGGCCGCTCTGGCCGGGTTCGGCGCTGGTCGGCGGCGCCGCGCGCTGCGCATCGACCGGGCCGCCGTGAACGAAGAGCGTCACGAACACGGCGAGCGCGCCGAGTGCGCACAGCAGCGTCGTCAGTCGCTCGCGCACTAGCCCGCTCCGGCGGGGGTTGCTGCGCCAGCCGACAGCGCCGCCAGCAGCTCGCGTCCGCCCGCCAGCGCCACCGCCAGCAACGGCGCCGGCGGCGGTTCGGCATCGAAACGCGCACGCTCGCACGCAGCCGTCAGCTGCGCGAGCCGTGTGCGCTCCGCCGCATCGGCGAGCCGCGCACTGCGCTGGAGCTCGTGCAGCGTGAGCGCGCGGGCGGGCGGCAGGCGCTCCTGGGCCACCAGCTGACGCACGATCATCTCCAACAGCAGCTGCGGCTGCTCGCGTGCGTTCGCTTGCTCGAGCTCCTGCCACCCTGCCGCGAGGCGCGCCGGCGCAGGCGGCGCCGCGGCAGACGCACGACGCCGCCTGAGCACGCGCAGGAGCCCGGCGACTTTGAGCTCGTTGATGACAATGACGGCGGCCAGCAGCACCACCACGAGCACCGCGCCCCAGACGATCAGACGCTGGAGGCTCTCCGAGAGATCGAGGCTGGTGAGCAGGCGCCTGAGCCAGCCGGGATCCTCGGCGCCCGGTTGCGGCGTGAGAATCCGCCGCAGCCAATCCTTGCAGCGCGTCCACCAGGAGCGCTGCGCCGCCTCTTGGTGCTGCAGCTGTGCCAGCACATTCTGGAGGTGCGCGACCTGTGGCGCGCGCACCGTGGCTGGCACTGTGCGCCGGCTGATGAGCGTACGCAGTTCGGCGAGCCCCCCCACCGAAAGCGCGTTCTCGGACTTGCTCCAGTCGGCCGGCAGCCAGGGCGCGAAGGGACTTGCCGCCAGTGCGGGCGCGAGCTGCGGACAACGGCTGGTGATGCGTGCGTAACCGACGTCCAGCGACGGATCCAGCCGGTGGATGCAGTCATCCAGCAGCGCGAGCGGATCAGCGGCGGCGGGCGCTGCGCCCGCGACCAGGACAAGCGCCAGCAGGCCGCCTCTCATGGGCTCACGGCACCGCCGCAACAGACAGGCGCTGGGCGAGATCACCGCCTTCGCGACGCACCGTCAGGTCGCCGAACATCGCGAGGAGTACCGCGTCGTAGAAAGGCGTGAACAGTGCCGCCAACAGCGCGACGATGGTGGCCGTGGCCGCAAATACCACGGTGATGTCGCCGTGCGCGAGCAGCATCGCCACCATGGCGCCGATCACACTCGTCAGGATATAGAACACGATCAACAGGGCGATGCAGACGCCGTAGATCGCGCTCAGCCGCCACAGGTTGCCGGAGGTGAGGCGCCAGCTGTAACTCATGCTTTCGGTCGCACTGCGCTCGGTCAGCAGGTAACAGGGCGCTGCGCAGATGAAGCGGCCGACCAGCCACGAAAGAGCAATCAACAGCAAGATGACGAAAAGAACGGGAAAGGCACGCGAGTGCATGCCACCGAAGCCGGCGGCCAGGAGGCCCGCCGCGATGCCGCACGGAATGGCTATCACGATCGCGGCCACGATCAGCAGCACGACCATGAGGAGAATGCCGGGCACACGCGCGACCGCCCGGGCCAGTTCCGCCCGCGCGTCTGCCGGCTTGGCCGATGCCAGTGCGTATTGGCGCAGGATGACGGCGTTGGCGAGAATGCCGCCGCCAATGCTCAGCACCAGCAGCAACAGCCACCAGACGGGATCGCGCACCTGCTGTGCCTGGGCGGCCGCACTGCGCACGATCGGATAACCGTGGGCCAGGTTATAGACGGACAGCAGCTGCCCGACGATGACGCTCGCGAATGAGTACGGCAGGCATTTCAAAAGCGTGCTGCCGTAGATTCTGAACGCAGTGTCGAGCACCTCGCCCACGGACTGCGGCCGGGAAGGCGGGTAGAGTAGCGGGCTCATGCGCGCATTCTACGCGGCCACACAGAAGTTGAGAGCATGAGCGGGGGTGACACACTCGCAAGTCTGTTGGTGGAAGGCATCCGGCGCCTGCGCGCGACCCCCGCCGGCGCGAGCCCCGAGCTCGATGCGGGACTGTTGCTGGCGCTCGCCGTGGGCATGCCGCGCGCGCGCCTGCGTTCACATCCGGAGGATCCGGTCGATCTGACCCAGGTGCGCGACTACCGCGCGCTGCTCGAACGGCGCGCGGCGGGCGAGCCGCTCGCCTACCTCACCGGCAAGAAGGAGTTCTGGTCGCTGCAGCTCGGGGTGACGCCGGACGTGTTGATTCCCCGCCCGGAGACCGAGCTCCTGGTCGAGCGCGCGCTGGCGCTCGGGACTCGCGCCGAGCTGCGCCTGGCCGACCTCGGGACCGGCTCGGGCGCGGTGGCGCTGGCGCTGGCACACGAGCGCCCGCAATGGCGCATTAGCGCGACCGATCTGTCAGCGCCGGCGCTCGCCGTGGCGCGCGCCAACGCTGCCCGCCTGGGCCTGGACTCGGTCACCTTCCGGCTGGGCCACTGGTTTGAGCCGCTCGCGGGCGAGCGCTTCGACCTCCTGGTCAGCAATCCGCCCTACGTGGCCGCCGATGACCACGTGCTGGCCGGTAGCGAGCTCGCCTGCGAGCCGCGCCTGGCGCTCACCCCCGGGGCGGATGCCCTCGAGTGCCTCGAGGCGCTGGCGCGCGGCGCCGCGCCACACCTCCTGCCCGGCGGCTGGCTGCTGCTCGAGCATGGCGCTGACCAGGGGGAGGCGGTACGCCGCGCGCTTGTCCTCGCCGGCTTCCGTCACGTACGCTCGCATCGCGATCTCGCCGGGCGCGAGCGCGTGACGGAAGGACAACATGGTTAAATTTGAGACTTCACACGGCACCTTCACCATCGAGCTGTTCCCGAAGGAGGCGCCCGAGAGCGTGGAGAATTTTCTGCGCTATGTCGACGACGGGCATTTCGACGGCACCATCTTTCATCGCATCGTGCCGGGCTTCGTCATTCAGGGCGGCGGCCTGAGCGCTGACTTTGCCAGCAAGAAAACCCGCGCGCCCATCCAGAACGAGGCCAAGAACGGGCTGAAGAACAGCCGCGGTACCCTGTCGATGGCGCGCACCAGCGACATCAACAGTGCCACCTCGCAGTTCTTCGTGAACCTCAAGGACAACGCTTTCCTCGACCACGGACCGCGCGACTACGGCTACGCCGTGTTCGGGCGCGTCACTGACGGCATGGACGTGATCGACAAGATTGCGCAGGTGCGCACCGGCACCCGCAAGGGCTACCAGGACGCCCCGCTCGAGGACGTGCTGGTCATCGCGGCGCGGCGCGTGGAGCCGGAATAAGCGCCGGCAGCCGTGCCTGCGGTCGGGCGCGACAGGGGAACGCGGCGCCAGCGCGGCGGTATCGCGCGCACTCTTCTTAAATGGCTGGCGGCGGGACTGCTGGCGTGGCTGTTGCTCACCTGCACGGCGGTGCTGCTGCTGCGCTGGCTGCATCCGCTCACCAGCGCGTTCATGCTGGAAGCGCGCCTTTCGGCCTGGCGCACCCAGGAGCACGATTACCACAGCGACTTCCGCTGGGTGAGTCTGGAACAGATCTCGCCCCATGCGGCGATCGCGGTGATCGCCTCTGAGGATCAGCAGTTTCCGTTCCACGCCGGCTTCGACTTCAATTCCATCCGCGAGGCGGTGCGCGCCAGTGAGCACGGCCGGCGGCTGCGCGGTGCCAGCACCATTTCCCAGCAGGTCGCCAAGAACCTGTTCCTGTGGAACGGGCACAGCTTCATCCGCAAGGGGTTCGAAGCGTACTTCACCGTGCTGATCGAGGCCTTCTGGCCCAAGGAACGGATCCTGGAGATGTATCTGAACATCGCGCAGTTCGGCGACGGCATCTACGGCGTGCAGGCCGCCGCCGAGCGGTTCTTCCGCACCCCGGCGCTGCGCCTCAGCTCGGGCGAAGCGGCGCTGCTCGCAGCGGCGCTGCCGAATCCGCTGCGCCTGCACCCCGATCGCCCCTCGCGCTACCTGCTGCAGCGACGCGACTGGATTCTCACGCAGATGCGCGATCTGGGCGGTGCCGCCTATCTGCGCGCGCTCGCGAACGAGCATCACGAGGCGCACTGACCCGCCGGACGCACTTGCTGCAGCTGCACCGATCGGGTGATGTCGCGCTCAATTCCCCTGGAGTAGCATGGGGCATGATCCCGGTGCTGCTGTATGGCTGAACGCGAACTGAACGCCACCGAGTGGCGCGCTTACCGCGAAGGCGAATTCCCCAAGAACGCCTGGAGCGTCGACGGCGACGTGCTGCACGCGCTCGCGCAGGCGCCGCGCATCGATCTGATCTCGCGCGAGCGTTTCGGGGATTTCACCCTGCTGTTCGACTGGCGGCTGCCGCGCGGCGGCAGTACCGCGGTGCTGTGCCGCGTCCACGAGGATGCCGGTCCCGCAACGCACAGCGGACCCGCGCTGCAGCTGCTCGACGACGAGCATCACCCCGACGGCGCCGACGCCCGCACCTCGTGCGGGGCACTTTACGGGCTGATGGCGCCCTGGCACGACCAGCGCGGCAGCGCCAACGTCTACCGCAGTGCGCGCATCGTCATGGCCGGCGCCACGATCGAGTTCTGGCTGGATGATCAGCAGGTGATCGGCTGCGACCTCGGCAGCGAGGAAGTGAAGGAGCGCATCGCCCGCAGCCGCTTCCGCGATTTCGCGCAGTTCGCGCAGCTGCAGGAAGGCCACATCGTGCTGCAGCACCGCGGCACAGAAGCCTGGTACCGGCACCTGCGCATCGAAGTTCCCTGAGACGGCGGATCCCTCAGGGATCGTAGCCGAGCACCGGCGCGAGCCAGCGCTGCGTTTCCTCCAGCGACATCCCCTTGCGGCGCGCATAGTCTGCGACCTGGTCGCGATCGATCTTTCCCACCGCGAAATAGCGTGCCTGCGGGTGTGCCAAGTACCAGCCGCTCACCGCGGCGGTCGGATACATGGCGAAGCTTTCCGTCAGGCGGATCGCGGCGTTGTTTTCCGCATCCAGCAGCTGCCAGAGTTTCGCCTTCTCGGTGTGATCGGGACAGGCGGGGTAACCTGGGGCCGGACGGATGCCGCGATACTCCTCGCGCACCAGCTGAGCGTTGGTGAGGGTCTCGGTGGCGGCGTAGCCCCACAGCTCGCGGCGCACGCGCTCGTGGAAGTGTTCGGCGGCAGCCTCTGCCAGGCGATCGGCCAGAGCCTTGAGCATGATCGCCGAGTAGTCATCGTGGGCGCGCTCGAAGCGTGCCACATGCTCCTCGATGCCAATGCCTGCGGTGACGGCGAACGCGCCGAGGTAATCGCGCACGCCGCTCGCCTTCGGCGCCACGAAGTCCGCCAGACACTCGTGCGGCTGACCCGCGGGCTTGCCCTTCTGCTGGCGAAGAAAATTCAGTGTGAGAAGGGGCGCGCCCCGCTCCTCGCCGGAGTAGATCTCGATGTCATCGCCCACGGCGTTGGCGGGGAACAGGCCCAGCACCGCCCGCACACCGAGCCAGCGTTCGGCGATGACCGTCTTCAGCAGGCGGCGCGCATCGTCATATAGATTGCTCGCCGCCTCGCCGACCACCGGGTCGGTCAGGATGTCGGGAAACTTGCCGGCGAATTCCCAGGCGTTGAAGAACGGCATCCAGTCGATGTAGCCGAGGAGTTCTGTGAGCGGATAGTCCGCGAAGCGCTGGATCCCAGGTACCCGCGGCGGCAGCGGCACAGAGGTGGACCAGTCGATGGCGCGGCGGTTGGCGCGTGCAGCCGCAAGCGATGCCTGCGGCACCTTGACGGTCTTGGCGGCGTGCTGTTCGCGCCGGCGTTCATGCTCCTGATTGACCTTGGCGATGAAGGCGCCGCGCTGCGCCGGCTGGGTGAGCGTCTGACAGACCCCGACGGCACGCGAGGCATCCTTCACGTACACCACCGGCGACTGGTACTGCAGCGCGATCTTCACCGCGGTGTGCGCCGGTGAGGTGGTCGCGCCGCCGATCAGCAGCGGTACGACAAAGTTCTGTCGCTGCATCTCCTTGGCGACATGCACCATCTCATCGAGTGAGGGCGTGATCAGCCCCGAAAGACCGATGAAATCCGCCTGCTCCCGCCGCGCGGTCTCGAGAATCTTCTCGCACGGCACCATGACCCCGAGGTCGATGACCTCGAAGTTATTACACTGCAGCACGACGCCAACGATGTTCTTGCCGATGTCATGTACGTCGCCTTTGACGGTGGCCATGACGATGCGGCCGTTGGTGCGCGCCGCCGCGCCATCCTTGCCCTGCTCGATGTAGGGCACCAGGTGTGCGACCGCGCGCTTCATCACCCGCGCGCTCTTCACCACCTGCGGCAGGAACATCTTGCCGGCGCCGAACAGGTCACCGACCACGTTCATGCCGTCCATCAGCGGGCCCTCGATCACCTGCAGCGGCCGTTCGAACTCGAGCCGTGCGGCCTCGGTGTCCTCGATGATGTAATCGTCGATGCCCTTGACCAGGGCATGCTCGAGGCGCTTGCCGACCGGCAGCTTGCGCCATTCGAGATCCTCCGTGCGGCGTGCGCCGCCGCCCCCCTTGAAGCGGCCCGCGACGTCGAGCAGACGCTCGGTGGCATCCGCACGGCGGTTGAGCACCACATCCTCGCAGGCGGTGCGCAGCGCCGGGTCGATCTGCTCATAAATGGCGAGCTGACCGGCATTCACGATGCCCAGGTCCATGCCGGCGGCAATGGCGTGGTAGAGGAATACCGAGTGCATCGCCTCGCGGACCGGGTCGTTGCCGCGGAACGAGAACGACACGTTGCTGACGCCGCCGCTCACCAGCGTGTGCGGCAGCTCGTGCTTGATGCGGCGCGTCGCCTCGATGAAGGCAACGCCGTAGCCGTTGTGCTCCTCGATGCCGGTGGCGACTGCGAAGATGTTGGGATCGAAGATGATGTCTTCAGCGGCAAAGCCCACCTGCTCGGTGAGAATGCGGTAGGCGCGCTGGCAGATCGCCACGCGCCGCTCCACCGTATCCGCCTGCCCCTGCTCATCGAAGGCCATGACGACCGCAGCCGCGCCATAGCGGCGCACCTTGCGGGCGTGGGCGATGAAGACTGCCTCACCCTCCTTCATGCTGATGGAATTGACCACCGCCTTGCCCTGCACGCACTTGAGCCCCGCCTCGATCACCGACCACTTGGAAGAGTCGATCATCACCGGCACCCGCGCGATGTCAGGCTCGGCGGCCACCAGGTGGAGGAAGCGCACCATGGCGGCCTCGGAGTCGAGCATGCCCTCGTCCATGTTGACGTCGATCATTTGCGCGCCGCTCAGCACCTGCTGGCGCGCGACCTCGAGCGCTGCGGTGTAGTCGTTGGCCTCGATCAGCTTGCGGAACTTGGCAGAGCCGGTGACGTTGGTGCGCTCGCCGACGTTGACGAACAGACTGCTGTCATCGATGTTCAGCGGCTCGAGCCCTGACAGACGACACTTCACCGCCGCTGGCGCCAGCGGGCGCGGTGCGCGGCCGTCGAGGCCCGCGCGCAGCAGGCGGATGTGCTCCGGCGTCGTGCCGCAGCAGCCGCCGACGATGTTGATCAGCCCGGACTCGCCGTACTCGCGCAGCACCTCGGCGGTTTCCTCCGGGCTCTCGTCGTACTCGCCGAAGGCATTCGGCAGCCCGGCGTTCGGATAAGCGCATACGTAAGTCTCCGCGGCGGCCGCGGCGAGTTCGCCGACGTAGGCGCGCAGCTGCCGGCCACCGAGTGCGCAGTTGAGGCCGATGAACAGCGGCTGTGCGTGGCGCACCGAATTCCAGAATGCCTCGGTGGTCTGGCCGGACAGGACCCGGCCCGAGGCATCCGTGATCGTGCCGGAAATCGCCAGCGGCAGCGTGATGCCGCTCTCGTCGAACAGCGTGAGTGCAGCGTAGATCGCCGCCTTGGCGTTCAGCGTGTCGATGACGGTCTCGATGAGCAGCAGGTCGGCACCGCCCAGCAGCAGCCCGCGTGCCGCCTCGGTATAAGAGACCACCAGCTCATCGAAACTCACACTGCGATAGCCGGGATCGTTGACGTCCGGCGACAGTGAGGTCATGCGGTTGGTCGGGCCGAGCGCACCGGCGACGAAGCGCACCCCGCCGGCCTGCGCCGCGTGCTCGTCCGCTGCCCGCCGCGCGAGCCGCGCCGCCCGGTAGTTGAGCTCCGGCACCAGGGCCTCAGTGCCGTAGTCCGCCTGCGAGACGCTGTTGGAATTGAAGGTGTTGGTCTCGATGATATCGGCGCCCGCGCAGAGATAGGCGCGGTGGATGTCGCTGATCAGCTCGGGACGGGTGAGCGTAAGGATGTCGTTGTTGCCCTTCACCTCGCGCCCGTAACCCCGCAGTCGCGCGCCGCGGTATCCGGCCTCATCGAGCCGGTGCTGCTGGATCATCGTGCCCATGGCGCCATCGAGAAACACGATGCGCTCATCCAGCAGCCCCTGGAGGCGCTCGAGCCGGTTGCGGCGCGCGGTCTCATCGACGGGCTCGAGGGCGAAGGGGGCCGTCGCGGCGCGCTCACCGCCGGCGGCGCGGCGCTCGGCATCGCGGTCGGCGCGCGTGGGCGCGTGCTCGTGCCCGCGGCCGCTCATGCCGGTGTCCCCGCGTGCTGCAGGGGCTGGCTCTGCGGGCGCAATCCCAGGGCATGGCAGATCGCGTAGGTGAGTTCGGCGCGGTTCAGGGTGTAAAAATGAAATTCGCGCACGCCGTGGGCGCTCAGTGCCTGCACCTGCTCGATCGCGACACTGGCTGCGATCAGGCGCCGCGTCTCGGCGTCCTCATCGAGTCCGCTGAAGCGCTCGTGCAGCCAGGCGGGAATGCTCGCACCGCAGGCACGGGCGAAGCGCAACACCTGCGGGAAACGCGTGATCGGCAGGATGCCGGGCACGATGGGCGCCGAGATGCCAGCGGCCGCACAACGGTCGCGAAAGCGCAGGAACACCTCGGTGTCGTAAAAGAACTGGGTGATGGCGCGAGTCGCGCCGGCATCGAGCTTGCGGCGCAGGTTCTCCAGATCATCCGCGGCCGAGCGCGCCTGCGGATGCACCTCCGGATAGGCGGCCACCGAGATATCAAATGCGGCCAGACGCGCAATCCCCGCCACCAGATCCGCGGCGTAGGCGAAACCGTCCGGGTGTGGCTGATAGCACGGCGTCCCCTGCGGCGGATCCCCGCGCAATGCCACCAGGTGCCGCACGCCCTGCTGCCAGTAGTCGCGGGCGATGTCGAGGATCTCGGTGCGCGAGGCACCGACACAGGTGAGGTGCGCCGCGCCGGTGAGCGCGCCCGCCTGCTGGATGCGGGTCACCAGCTGATGCGTGCGCGCGCGCGTCGAGCCGTCGGCACCGTAGGTCACAGACACGAAGCGCGGTGCGAGCGGTGCCAGGCGCTGCAACGAACTCCACAGCGTCGCTTCCATGGCCGCATCGGCCGGCGGAAAGAACTCGAAGGACACCTTGATGCCCGGCGTCGCGCTCATGGGCCGACTCCGGCAGCGGCACCCGCGCCAGAGCTGCGCGTCACGACGGCGGCGGCGACCGCCGCGAGCACGTGCTCGCCGTCCGATTCGATCGGACCCAGACGCTCGCATGCCAGCTGCGCCTCGCTCAGCAGCCGACGCAGCCGCGCCAGCGGGTGCTCGACCACGCGTCCGCGCGGCGCCTCGAGTGCTTCGTACGGCTCGAACACCCAGACCCGCCCGTGCGCAGTCAGCGCGCCGCGCGCCGCCTGCAGCTGACCGGCAAGCGCGGCCGCCGCGAGCGGGCAATCGAGCAGTACCGCATCGAAGGCGGCCGCAGGCTCCAGAGTCTGCGGCGACAGGCCCGCCGTTTGCCGGATCTCGCAGTGAAAACCGCGCCGCGCGGCAAACGCCCGGCAGGCCTGCGCCGCGCGTCGCGAGGACACCTGCACGGTGCAGCTGCGCGCGCTGCGCGCCGCCGCTTCGAGCAGTTCGGGATGGGTGCCGCCGATGACGAGCACCGCCTGCGCGGAGTGCGCCGGCCGATGCGTATCGAAGAAACCGGCCAGTGCGCGGCCGAGACGCGACTCGCCGCCGGACGTGCCGCTCGCGCTCGCACCGGCCGCGCGCGCCGCCGCACGGTCGGCGAGAAATTGCGGATCACGCCGGTCGAGTTGCGCCAGAAGTCCGCGCACGAAGCCGGCAGCCGCGGGACTTTGCGCCAGGCGGTAGTGCACCCACTGACCCTGGGGCAGACGCTCGAGCAGCCCCGCCTCGCACAGGATGCGCAGGTGCCGGGATACGCGCGGCTCGCTCTGCCCGAGCGCCTGCGCGAGATCCGAAACACTGACGGCCGCCTCCTGGCAGAGCATGAGCAGACGCAGTCGGCTGGGCTCCCCCGCCGCGCGTAACCATGCCACCAAACTCCCTGGCGTCACGTCCATTAAAGGATTCTACAATCCTTTAAATACTGGTCGCTCGAAATCTCGATTGTTCGATTAGGGAAACAATTTGGCCCGAAGCAGGCTTAATGGAGCGGGCTCGCACCGGCCGGAGGTGCGATTCCTGCGAAGATCGCCTCGACGTCGACCGGGTCGAACCGATAAGGGCGGTGGCAGAACTCGCACGTGACGGTGACCGCGCCCTGCTCCCGAAGCACGTCGTGGACCTCCTCGGGACCGAGCGCCCGCAGGAGTCCGGTCACCCGGGCCGGGCTGCAGCGGCACTCGAAGCGCACCGATGAACCGCGGAACAGGCGCAGATCGCGCCCCGGAAAACCGTCGGCGAGCAGCTGCTCCACGCTGTCGTGTCGGAGCCTCAAGGGGGTGATCCCGGCGATTCCGCGCTGCGCGCCTTCCCACGCGGCGGCGACTTCCTCGGCATCGGCCGCACGGCCCTCCGGAAGCCTCTGCACCAGCATGCCGGCCGCACGCGCGCCATCGGCGGCGAGCACGACCCGGGTGGGAAGCTGCTCGGAGGAGGCAAAGTAGGCTTCGAGCGACTCGGCGAGCGAATCCCCGACCAGAGGCACGATGCCCTGATAGCGCGAACTGCGTTCATCGGCCTCGACCGTGACGCTGATGCGGCTGCTCCCGCCGGTCAGCCCATGGAATACCGTCGCTGCAGGGGCCGCGCTGAGCGCCTCGATGCGCGTGCTGTCGTAGCGCGCGACCGCGCGCAGCCGGAAGTCATGCGTGCACTGGGCCACCAGCAGCCCGACCGCACCGTCCCCCTGTAGCTGGAAGGTCAGCGTGCCGCTGAATTTGAGTGTCGCAGCCAGCAAGACCGTGGCGGCGACCGCCTCGCCCAGCAGCGTCTCGACGAGCGGCGGGTATTCACCGTGGGCGCGCAGCGCGCGCCACGCCCCTGCCAGCTGGACCCAATGGCCCCGCACCGGACGGTTCTCGAAGATGAAACGGCGCACCAGGTCGCTGTTCGCGGAATTTCTCTCAGGCATGCCGAGCACAATGGGGTAGCACCCCTGTCAACTCAACCCGCCGCGGACGCTGCGGCCGGGCTAGCCCGACAGTTTCCGGCGCAGCAGCTCGTTCAGCTGCGCGGGGTTGGCCTTGCCGCCGGTGGCCTTCATGACCTGCCCGACGAAGAACCCGAACAGCTTGTCCTTGCCGCCTCGGTAATCGGCGAGCTGACCGGGATTCCTGGCCATGACCTCATCGATCGCGCGCTCGATGGCGGAACTGTCGGTGATCTGCTGGAGTCCCTTGGCTTCGATCACCGCATCGGCCTCGCTCCCCTGCGACCACATCGCCTCGAACACTTCCTTGGCGATCTTGCCGGAGATGGTCTGATCGCTGATGCGCTTCAGCAGCCCTGCGAGGCGCGCCGCCGGCAGCCGCCCGGAGCCGACCTCGAGATTCTCCTTATTAAGGGCTGCAGCCAGATCGCCCATGACCCAGTTGGCGGCGAGTTTCGGATCCTGGGGGGCCGCCTCGACAACCGCCTCGTAGTAGTCACCGAGCTCACGGCTCGCGGTCAGCACCCCGGCATCGTAGGCCGAGAGCCCGTAGTGCTTCACGAAGCGGGCGGCTTTCTGGTCCGGAAGCTCGGGCAGCGTCGCGCGCACCGACTCGATGAAGGCCGTGTCCAGCTCGACCGGCAGCAGATCGGGGTCGGGAAAGTAGCGGTAATCGTTGGCCTCTTCCTTGGAGCGCATCGAGCGCGTCTCGCCCTTGTCCGGATCGTAGAGGCGCGTCTCCTGCACCACGGCGCCACCGGACTCGAGCAGCTCGATCTGCCGGGCGACTTCGTAGTTGATGGCGCGCTCGACGAAGCGGAACGAGTTCAGGTTCTTGATCTCGGCGCGCGTACCGAACTTCTCGCTGCCGGCGCGACGCACCGAGACGTTGGCGTCGCAGCGGAACGAGCCTTCCTGCATGTTGCCGTCGCAGATCTCCAGATAGCGCACCAGCGTGTGCACCTTCTTCATGTAAGCGACCGCTTCCTTGGCCGAGCGCATATCGGGCTCGGAGACGATCTCCACCAGCGGCGTGCCCGCGCGGTTCAGGTCGATGCCGGTGAGCCCGGGGAGCCCCTCGTGCAGGCTCTTGCCGGCGTCCTCCTCGAGGTGCGCGCGCGTGATGCCGATGCGCTTGCGGCTGCCATCCTCGAGCACGATTTCGAGCGAGCCCTTGGCGACCACGGGCAGCTCGTACTGGCTGATCTGGTAGCCCTTGGGCAGATCGGGATAGAAGTAATTCTTGCGTGCAAACACCGAATGCGCGGCGATCTGCGCGTCGATGGCCAACCCGAGCTTCACCGCCATGCGCACGGCTTCACGGTTGAGCACCGGCAGCACGCCGGGGTAGCCGAGATCGACCAGGTTCGCCTGGGCATTGGGCGGAGCGCCGTAGGCCGTGGCAGAGCCCGAGAAGATCTTCGAGCGCGTGGCGAGCTGCGCGTGGATCTCGAGCCCGATGACCGTCTCCCAGGCGCTCATGCGTAAGCCGCCGGAATGCGCGTGTGCCATTCGGTCGCACGCTGGAACGCATGCGCTGCCGTCAGCACCCGCGCTTCGCTGAAGTGCGGGCCGACGATCTGCAGGCCGACCGGCAGATCCTGCACGAACCCGCACGGCACCGAGATCGCCGGCAGGCCCGCCAGATTGGCGCCGATGGTGTAGATATCGTTCAGATACATGGTGATGGGGTCGGAGGTCTTGGCACCGAGGGCGAACGCCGGTGTCGGCGTGGTCGGCCCCATGAGCACGTCCACGCTCTTGAAAGCGCTGATGAAATCCGCGTTGATCAGCGCCCGCACCCGCTGCGCCTTGATGTAGTAGGCATCGTAGTAGCCGGCCGACAGCACGTAGGTGCCGGTCATGATGCGGCGCTTCACCTCGTCACCAAAGCCCTCGCCACGCGAGCGGCGGTACAGGTCATTGAGATCGCGCGGGTTCTCGCAGCGGTGGCCAAAGCGCACGCCGTCGTAACGCGCCAGGTTCGAGGAGCACTCGGCCGGGGCCACCACGTAGTACACCGGCACCGACAGCGGCAGGTGCGGCAGACTCACTTCCTCGAGGCGCGCGCCCAGGCTCTCGAACACCTTGAGCGCCTCGCGCACGCGCTGCTCGTTGTGCGCATCCAGCCCTTTGTCGAAGAACTCGCGCAGCAGGCCGATGCGCAGACCCTTGAGCGGTTCCTCGAGAGCTGCAACGTAGTCAGGCACCGGCGTATCCACGCTGGTGGAATCGCGCGCATCGAAGCCCGCCATTTCACGCAGCATGAGCGCGGCATCCGCGGCGCTCGCGGTGAGCGTGCCGCCCTGATCGAGGCTGGAGGCGAACGCCACCATGCCATAGCGCGACACGCGCCCGTAAGTCGGCTTCATGCCGGTGATGCCGCAGAGCGCTGCCGGCTGGCGGATCGAGCCGCCGGTGTCGGTCGCCGTGGCGCCGGGCACCAGACGCGCCGCGACCGCCGCGGCCGAGCCCCCCGAGGAGCCGCCGGGCACGAGGTGCGGGTCCCAGGGATTGCGCACCGGGCCGTAATAGCTGGTTTCGTTGGACGAGCCCATCGCGAACTCGTCCATGTTGGTCTTGCCGATCACGATGGCGCCGGAGCGCTTGAGCTTCGCGACCACCGTCGCATCGTAGGGCGCGACGAAGTTCCCGAGCATGCGTGAGCCGCAGGTGGTGCGCACGCCCTCGGTGCAGAACAGATCCTTGTGCGCGATCGGCACGCCCGCCAGCGGCCCGCCGCGCTCGGCGGCGAGCTCGCGGTCGGCCGCGGCAGCCTGTGCCAGCGCCGGCTCGCGCAGCACAGAAATGAATGCGTTCAGCGCCTGCTGGCTGGCCTCGATGCGCTCCAAGAGCGCGCCGGTGAGCTCGACGCTGGAGAACTTGCGCGCCCGCAACCCCGCCGCCAGTGCGGTCAGGCCCAGCTTGTGGAACTCGCTCACGGCCGGGTCACTCGATCACTTTGGGCACCAGGTAGAGCCCCGCCTCCACTTGCGGTGCATTCTGCTGGTAGAGCTCATGGTGGTCCGTCTCAGTCACCTCATCGGGCCGCAGGCGCTGCGACAGGCCGGCGAGCGGATGAGCCATGGGGGTCACACCGGCCGTCTGGCACGCCTCCAGCGCGCCCACGAAGTCGATGATCCGCGACAGGGTGTCCTGGTAGTCCGGAACCTCGGCAGCGCTGAGTTCGAGACGTGCCAAGGTGGCGATGCTTGCGATCTGCTCGCGTGTGAGGCTCATGGGAGGTGCGCGCGCTGCGTGGCGAACTGAGAAAACCAGCCCAAAATCATACATGTTGCCTTGCTGAATGTCCCCCTGGTTGCTAGATTACGCGCCACTTTTCGGGTCCCTCGCACCCACACTCTCTACCGGTCGCTTCATGCTCAAACGCCTGCGCGGTTACTTTTCCAGCGATCTGTCCATTGACCTGGGTACGGCCAACACACTGATTTATGTGCGCGACAAGGGCATCGTGCTCAACGAGCCCTCGGTGGTCGCGGTGCAGGACGAGCCCACGCGCGGCGGCAAGGTGATCGTGGCAGTGGGCACCGAGGCCAAGAGCATGCTCGGGCGCACGCCCGGGCACATCACCGCGGTGCGGCCCATGAAGGACGGCGTGATCGCCGACTTCACCTACACCGAGAAGATGCTGCAGTTCTTCATCAATAAGGTGCACGGCAACCGCACGTTGAAGCCCTCGCCGCGCGTGCTGGTGTGCGTGCCCTTCGGCTCGACCCAGGTGGAGCGGCGCGCGATCCGCGAATCCGCCGAGGGCGCCGGCGCCCGCACGGTGGCGATCGTGAGCGAGCCGATGGCCGCCGCGGTCGGCGCGGGACTGCCGGTGCACGAGGCGCGCGGCTCGATGGTGCTCGACATCGGCGGCGGTACCTCCGAGGTCGCGGTGCTGTCGCTCAATGGCGTGGTGTACGCGAACTCGGCGCGCATCGGCGGTGATCGCTTCGATGAGGCGATCATGAACTACGTGCGCCGCAACTACGGCATCCTCATCGGTGAAGCGACCTCCGAGCGCATCAAGATCGAGATCGGCTCGGCCTACCCCGGGCAGCAGGTGCGCGAGCTGTCGGTCAAGGGACGCAATCTCTCCGAGGGCGTGCCGCGCAGCTTCACGCTGAACAGCAACGAAATCCTCGAAGCGCTGCAGGAGCCGCTGCAGAGCATCGTCAGCGCGGTCAAGCAGGCACTCGAGCAGACTCCGCCCGAGCTCGGCGCCGACGTGGCCGAGCGCGGCATCGTGCTCACCGGTGGCGGCGCACTGCTGCGCGATATCGACAAGCTGCTCACCGAGGAAACGGGACTTCCGGTGGTGGTGGCCGATGATCCGCTCACCTGCGTGGCACGTGGCGGCGGCCGCATCCTCGAGCTGATGGACGAGCTGGGTCCGGGACACTTCGGCCTCGAATAGCGCAAGGAGCGCGCGAGGCGTAAGTGGCAGCGTTCGGGACAGGAGCCGGCAGACCCTCAGGGCGGGGCGGCTCGCCGGGCTTTCGTTTCACGCTGTTTGCGGTGCTGTCGGTCATCACCATGTACCTCGACCAGCGCCAGCACTACCTCGAGCAAGTGCGCTACGTGCTGCAGGCGGCCGCCTACCCCATCCAGCTCGCCGTGAGCTCGCCCGCCGCCGCCTGGCGCTGGGTCAAAGAGAGCCTGCAGAGCCGCCAGGCACTGGAAGCCGAGAACGCGCGCCTGCGCAACCTGCAGCGCGATCTGGAGTTGCGCGCGATGCGCTACGAGGCGCTCGCACACGAGAACGGCGAGCTGCGCGGACTGCGCGAGGCACTGCCGCCGGTGGCCGAACGCTGGCTGCCGGCCGAGATCGTCAGCGTGCAGATGAACAGCCTGCGCCAGCGCATGCTGCTCAACCGCGGCGCTGCCAACGGCGTGTTCAAGGGACAGGCGGTGCTCGATGACCGCGGACTCATCGGCCAGACGACGCACGTCGGACCCTGGAGCGCGGATGTCATCCTGATCACCGACCCCGAGCACGCCGTACCGGTGCGCATCGAGCGCACCGGGCTGCGCACCATCGCCGTCGGTGCCGGCGATGCCAGCTCGCTGGCGCTACCCTATCTGCCCGGCAACGCCGACATCAAGAGCGGCGACCTGCTGGTGAGTTCGGGTCTGGGCGGCGTGTTCCCCGAAGGCTACCCGGTGGCACGCGTCACCGAGGTGCGCCGCGATGCCGTGCAGCCGCTCGCCCAGGTGCGCGCCGCGCCGCTGGCCCACCTCGATACCGACAGTGAAGTGATGCTGGTGTGGTTCCGCGCCGATCATCCGGCCGCACCCGCCGGCAGCACCGATGCGGGCGGTCAGCTGAAGAGCGGCAACGCCGCCATGCAGTCGCAGCCGGCACCCAAGCGTGCGCCAGCTCCGGCCGCAGCTCCGACTCCGCCGGCAACGCCGCCCGCACCACCACCCGCAGCGGCGGCGGACACCCCACCCGCGGCGACAGAGGCCGCGGCCGCGCAGGGGGTGCAGCCGTGAACGTCGACTCGCGCGCCCGCATGCTGCTGACGGCGCTGGTGGCGCTCATTCTCAACGTGCTGCCGCTGCCGCCGTGGCTCGACGTGCTGCGGCCGGAATTTCTGGTGCTCACGGTGCTCTATTGGTCAGTGAACGCGCCCCGCACCGGCGGCATCGCGCTCGGTTTCTTTGCCGGCCTGATGCTCGATATCTTCCAGGGCCCGGTCCTCGGCCAGCATGCGCTCGCCCTGTCGCTGGTGGCCTACATCGCGGTGCGCGAGCACCAGCGCATCCGCTCGAAGCCGGTGTTCCAGCAGGCCCTGCTGGTGCTGCCCGCCCTCATCCTTTATGAAGTCGTGTTGTTCGCGATCGATGGCTGGACCGGCCATCCGGTCACCACCCCGCTGCGCTGGGTGCATGCGCTCACCGGTGCGCTCATCTGGCCACTGGCAGCGCCGGTGCTCGCCTACAGCGCCGGACGCCTGACGTGAGCGCCTGATGCCTTCGGTGCGCATCAAGGATCACTGGCGCGAGCAGCGGCTGTTCGATCAGCGCGCGCTCATCTGCGCTGCGCTCATCGGGCTCGCCAGCATCGGTCTCATCGTGCGGCTGTTCGTGCTGCAGGTGGCGCGCAACGCGTACTACTCCGAGCTCTCCCAGGGTAACCGGGTGCGCAATGAGTCCATCCCCGCGGCCCGTGGCCTGATTCTCGATCGTCATGGTGAAGTCATCGCCGGCAACCAGCCGGCCTATCAGCTGGAGCTCGTGCCCGAGGAAGTGCCCGACATCGACAAGACGCTCGCGGGCCTGGTCGCGCTCAACCTGATCCGCGCCGAGGATGTGGACGAGATCGAGCGCACCATCGACTCGAGCCGCACCTTCGACAGCGTGCCGATCCGGCTGCGCATGTCGGATGAGGACGTGGCGCGCTTTGCGGTGCGCCGCTTCGAGTTCCCCGGCCTCGACATCAAGACCCGCCAGACCCGCTGGTATCCGAACGGCAGCCTGGCGGTGCACGCGCTCGGTTACGTCGGCGCCATCAGCGAGCAGGACCTGAAGCACATCGACCGCGCCACCTATGCCGGCAACTCGCTCATCGGCAAGCTCGGCGTCGAGAGCGCCTACGAGCCCAAGCTGCACGGCGCCAACGGCTTCCGTGAGGTGCTGGTGAACGCGCAGGGCCGCTCGGTCGAGCGCCAGGGGGCGCTCGTACCGAATCTGCGCACCAAGGCGCCGCTCGCCGGCGATGACCTGCTGCTGTCGATCGATCTCAAGGTGCAGCGGGTCGCCGAGGAAGCACTCGCCGGCCACCGCGGCGCAGTGGTGGCGCTCGATCCCAACAGCGGTGATGTGCTCGCGCTGGTGAGTCTGCCGGGGTTTGATCCGACGCTGTTCGGCCGCGGCATCACCGCCAGTGAGTACACGGCACTGTCGGCCGACATCGACCGGCCGCTGTTCAACCGCGCGCTGCGCGGCACCTATCCGCCGGGCTCAACCGTGAAGCCGGTGATCGCACTCGCCGGCCTCACCTATCACGTGGTGGATCCCCTCGCCGAGCACTACTGCGCCGGCTCGTTCCACCTGCCCGGGAGCTCATTCATCTATCGCGAGTACCACAACGAGCATCATGGCGCGGTCAATCTCGACGATGCCATCGCGCGCTCGTGCGATGTGTACTTCTATGGTCTCGCCAATGAGATCGGTGTGGATCGCATCTCCACCTTCATGGCGCCGTTTGGTTTCGGCAAACCCACCGGCATCGACATCAGCGGCGAGAAGGCCGGCATCCTGCCCTCGCGCGAGTGGAAGGAGCACACCTTCGCCAAGCCCGCAGACCGCGTGTGGTTCCCGGGCGAGACGGTGAGCTTCGGCATCGGCCAGGGCTACCTCACCGTGACGCCGCTCGAGCTCGCGCACTACGCGAGCGTGCTGGCGACGCGCGGCAAGATCTGGCAGCCGCGCCTGGTGACGGCCTACCGCGACCCGCTCACCGGCGCCGTGCACCGCATCGCACCGGTCTCCGAGGGCGAGGTTCAGGGAGTCTCGGTCGATGACTGGGCGCGGGTCGTGCACGGCATGATCGGCGTCACCCAGCGCGGCACCGCTGCCGCCATCGGCCTGCACGCGCCCTATGTGTTCGCCGGCAAGACCGGCACCGCGCAGGTGTATACGGTCTCGCGCACCGAGAAGTACAACGCCAGCAAGATCGATGAGCGCCTGCGCGATCACTCCTGGTTCATCGCCTTCGCACCGGCCGATCAGCCGCGCATCGCGCTCGCCGTGCTGGAGGAGAACGGCGGTGCCGGCGCGAGTGCCGCCGCACCCATCGCCCGCAAGGTGCTGGATGCGTACCTGCTGGACCCGGACGGCCAGGTGAAGCCGCAGTCATGATCTACGAAGAGGTCAACACCGAATCCCGCACCCGCCGCACGCTCTCGGGAGCGGCGCGCGTGCTGCTCGAGCTGCGCATCGATGGTCCGCTGGTCGTCGGCCTGTCGCTGATCGCAGCCTATGGACTGGTGGTCCTGTACAGCGCCTCGGGGCAGAGCATGCCGACCGTGCTGCGCACGGTCGCCCGGCTGCTGCTCGGCGCGATCGCCATGCTGCTGCTGGCGCGCGTCAACCCGAACTTCCTGCGCCGCTCGACGCCGTGGATCTACGTCGGCGGCTGTGTGCTGCTGGTGATCGTCGCCGCCGTGGGCCACATCGGCCTCGGCGCGCAGCGCTGGCTCGATCTCGGACTGTTCCGTTTCCAGCCCTCGGAGCTCATGAAGCTCGCGGTGCCGATGATGTGCGCCTGGTATTTGCACGAGCGGCCGGTGCCGCCGGGCTGGGGCTCGCTCCTGGTGATGGGGATTCTCATCATCGTGCCGGTCGGGCTGGTGGCGGTTCAGCCGGACCTGGGTACCGCGGCGCTGATCGCCATCGCCGGCGCGCTGGTCATCGTGCTGGCCGGACTGCGGCTGCGGGTGATGCTGGCCATGCTGGGAATCGCAGCGGCGGCGGCCTGGTTCGGCTGGAGCTTCATGCACGACTACCAGCGCAAGCGCGTGCTCACTTTTCTCAATCCGCAGATCGATCCGCTCGGCGCCGGCTACCACATCATCCAGTCGCAGATCGCGATCGGCTCGGGCGGGGTGTTCGGCAAGGGCTGGATGAATGGCAGCCAGGCGCAGCTCGAGTTCCTGCCCGAACGCTCCACCGATTTCATCTTCGCGGTGATCGGCGAGGAGTTCGGCCTGCTGGGACTGCTGCTGCTGCTGCTGCTCTATATGTTCGTCGTCGGGCGCGCCATTTATCTTGCCACGCAGACCCAGGACACCTTCGCGCGCCTGCTGGCAGGTAGCATCGCGCTCACCTTCTTCGTCTACGTGTTCATCAACGCCGGCATGGTCACCGGCCTCCTGCCAGTGGTCGGCGTGCCACTGCCGCTGGTCAGTTACGGCGGCAGCTCGGTCGTGACGCTCCTCGCCGGCTTCGGTATTCTCATGGCGCTGTATTCCAGGCGCAAACTGGTCGGATCGTAGTTGAACCACGGCAGGTCACTGCTTCTCGCCGCGCTGCTGTGCGTGCCCGCCGCGGCCACGGCGCAGGGGCCGGCGAGTGCCTTGCCATTTGATCTGCACCGCCCGGAGGTCGCCGCCTTCGTCGCCGACGTGGTCGAGCACGACGGCCTCAAGCGCGCCGAGGTGAAGAAGCTGCTGGCGGCGGCGCAGCCGCAGCCGAAGATCATCGACATCATGAACCGGCCGATCGAGAAGGTCGCGCCGTGGTGGACTTACCGCGAGCGCTTCGTCACGCCCGAGCGCGTGAGCGATGGCGTGCAGTTCTGGAGCGATCATCGCGAGGCGCTCGAGCGCATCGCCGCCCAGTACCAGGTGCCGCCGGAATACATCGTCGCCATCCTCGGCGTCGAGACCCACTACGGCCACAACACCGGCAGCTACCGCGCACTGGATGCACTCGCCACGCTCGCCTTCGACTATCCGCCGCGGCAGAAATTCTTCCGCGAGGAGCTCGCGCAGTTCCTGGTGCTGACCAAGGAGAATCAGCTCGATCCGCTTGCGGTCAAGGGCTCCTACGCCGGTGCGCTCGGCGCACCGCAGTTCATGCCCTCGGCCTACCGCCGTTACGCGGTGGACGCCGACAGTGATCAGCGGCGCGACCTGTGGAACGACTGGGACGACATCTTCGCGAGCGTCGCCAACTACCTGCAGGGACACGGCTGGACGCCCGGTGGCCCGGTGCTGGCGGAAACGCGCCTGGATCCCGACCCGAGTTTCCAGCTCGATGGCCACAATCTCGAGCTGACCGATACGGTGGACAGCCTCGGGGCGCGCGGCGTGCGCATCGATGCCACGGTACCCGGAGAGACACCGGTGGTGCTCATCTCCGCCGAGCAGCGCGACGGGCCGGCCTACCGGGTGGGCTTTCATAACTTCTATGTGATCACCCGCTACAACGCGAGCGCCCGCTACGCGATGGCGGTGCACGATCTGGCGCAGGAGCTGCGCCAGCGCGTGCCAGCCCCCGAGGCGGCCGCCACCCCGTGAGATCTGCCGGCCGCATGCAGCGTTGCGCGCCGCCCGTGGCACGCGCCGCTGCGGTGGCAGTTGCGGCTGCGCTGCTCGCGGACTGCTCGGTGGTGGCGCATCGCCCGCCCGCCCCCAGCGCAACGCCTGCGCCGGCTGCGGCGCCGCCGGCCGCACCCACGCAGAACCCCGCCGCCAGCGCCGATGCCGTGCCGCGTCCCGAGCCGCGCAGCGCGCACGGCAACCCGCCGTTCTACGACGTGCTCGGCCAGCGCTATTACGTGCTCGCCAGCGCCGACGGCTATCTCGAGCGCGGGGTCGCCTCCTGGTACGGACCCACCTTTCACGGTCTCAACACGTCCAGCGGCGAGCCCTACGACATGTACGGCATGACCGCGGCCCACAAGACGCTGCCGCTGCCGAGTTACGCGCGCGTCACCAACCTGCGCAACGGCAGAAGCATCGTGGTGCGCATCAACGATCGCGGCCCGTTCGTCGCCAATCGCCTCATCGATCTGTCCTACAGCGCCGCCGCCAAACTCGACATGCTGCGCGAGGGCACGACGCTGGTGGAGGTGCGCGCGCTCACCCCCGGTGTGCCGGATGTGCTCACGCGCAGCGCCGCGGCGCCGGCGGCGACCCTGTACCTGCAGGCCGGCGCGTTCGCCGATGCGCAGAATGCGCAGCATCTGCTCACGCGGCTGCAGAGCGCAGGGCTCGCGGGCGCCTTCATCGCCTCACCGCTGCAGGGCCGGGCTTCTGCGCTCTACCGCGTGCGCCTGGGTCCGATCGGGAGCGTCGCCGAGTTCGATGCACTGAGCGCGCGCCTCGCTGAGCTCGGCATCCATGATGCGCGCCTGGCCACCGATTGAAGCGCGGCGCGCACCGGCGTTGCGACCCGCAGCGCCGCGCTTGAGTTAAAATCGCAAATTTGCACGCCATGAGGGATCTCCACCAGTGCTCCGATCGTCATCCGCCGTCCTCTGCCTGCTGCTGACTGGCGGCGCGGCCTGCGCCGCCGCCCCGGTTCCCACGCCTCCCGGTGTCGATGCGCACGCCGACATCCTCGAGGACCACTTCAGCGGCCGCGTGCTGGCGCAGAACAACGCCGACGCCCGCGCTGAGCCTGCAAGTCTCACCAAGCTGATGACCGCCTACGTCGTGTTCGCGGCGCTCAAGGAGGGTCGTCTCAAGCTCACCGACATGGTCACCATCAGCGAGCACGCCTGGCGCGCCGAGGGTTCGCGCACCTTCGTGCAGGTGGGGACGCAGATCCCGGTCGACATCCTCATCAAGGGCATGATCGTGCAGTCGGGCAACGATGCCACCATCGCACTCGCCGAAAAGGTCGGCGGCACCGAGGCCGCCTTCGCGCAGATGATGAACGAGTACGCGCACCGCCTGGGGATGACCGCCAGCAACTTCGAGAACAGCGACGGCCTGCCGGCTCCCAACCACTACAGCAGCGCGCGCGACATCGCCACGCTCGCCAATGCACTCATCCGTGACTTCCCGCAGTACTACCCGCTGTTCAGCCTGCGCGAATTCATGTGGAACAACATCCGCCAGGGCAACCGCAACACACTCTTGGAGAAGGATCCCTCGGTCGATGGCCTCAAGACCGGACACACCGACAGCGCCGGCTATTGTCTGGCGGCCTCGGCCAACCGCAACGGCATGCGCCTGGTGTCAGTGGTCATGGGCGCCCCCAGCGAGAAGGCACGCGCCGAGGCCAGTGCCGCGCTCATCAACTACGGCTACACCTTTTATGAGACGCTGCGCCTGAAGAGCGCCCACGAGACCGTCCTCAAGCCGCGCGTCTACAAAGCGGCGAGCGAGTTTGCCGCGGTGGGCGTGCCGTACGATGTGTACGCGACGGTGGCGCGCGGTCAGGCGGCCACACTCAAGACCAGCACCCATCTCGACCACGAGCCGCTCATCGCCCCGCTCGCCGCCGGCAAGCCGATCGGTGAATACACGGTGACGGATGCCAACGGTGAGGTCATCACCCGTGTGCCGCTGGTGGCGCTCACGGACGTGCCGCAGGGTTCCTTGTGGACCCGCGCCGTGGACAGCGTGGCGCTGATGTTTCATTAAAGGAGCGCGCATGTCCGATCCGCTGCCGCTGTGCTATCTGAACGGCACCTACCTGCCGCTCAGCGAGGCGCGCATCTCGCCGCTCGACCGCGGCTTTCTCTATGCCGACGGCTGCTACGAGGTGATGCCGGTGTATGGCGGACGGCCGTTCCGCTTTGCCGCGCACTGCGAGCGCCTGGGTCGCAGTCTCGCCGCGATCAGCATGGAGGATCCGCACAGCCGCGAGGAGTGGCGCGCGATCATCGCTGCGCTGATCGAAAGAAACGCCGCCGGCGACTGCTACATCTACTGGCAGGTGACCCGCGGCGCGCAGTTCGGACGCAGCCACGCCCCGCTGCCGCACATTGCGCGCACGGTATTCGCGTTCGGCTCGCCGCTCGCCGCACCCAGCGCGGAGACGCTCGAGCGCGGGGTCGGCTGCGTCACCGCCACCGACACCCGCTGGGCACGCTGCGACATCAAGTCAGTGGCGCTGCTCGCCAATGTGCTGCTGCGTCAGCTGTCGGTGGACGCGCGCGCCGCCGAGACCATCCTGCTGCGCGACGGGGAGCTCACCGAGGCCTCCGCCTCCGCAGTGCACGTGGTGCTGGGCGGGGAGGTGCTGATGCCGCCCAACTCGCGCCGCATCCTCTCCGGTACCACGCGCGGCGCGGTCGAGGAGCTGGCGGCGCGCTGCGGCATCCCCTGCCGCATCGTGCCGGTCACCGAGGCGCAGCTGCGCGCGGCCGAAGAGATCTGGCTGTCGGCGGCCACGCGCGAGCTGCAGCCGGTGACCTCGCTCGACGGACATGCGGTCGGCAGCGGACGCCCGGGGCCGTTGTGGAAGCGCCTCTACGAAGAACTGCAGCGCTACAAGCAGGAGCTCGCGGGCACGCCGTGGTGAGTTCGGAAGCGACTACTCTCGAATTTCCCACCGATTACCCGCTGAAGGTGGTCGGCCGCCCGGGGGAGGAATTCCGCGCGCGCGTGCACGCGATGGTGCTGCGGCATGTGGCGCGCATCGAGGCTGAGCGGGTGAGCGAGCGCCTGAGCGCCAATGGCAACTTCCTCTCCATCTCCTACCTGCTGCCGGCCGAGAGCCGCGCCCAGGTCGAGGCGCTGGTCGCCGACCTCAAAAACTGTGACGGCGTGCTCCTGCTTCTGTAAAACCGCCGCCCCTGTAACCGCTTTGTCACCATCCGGTGACCGGCGGGTAACTGACGCTTCGTTGCTGCCCTAGGTAGCATCGTCCGAATGTCCATTACCTTAGACCAGGTCACCAAGCACTACGCGGGTGTACCGGTCGTCAACGACATCTCCCTCGACATCGGTGACGGCGAGTTCTTCGTACTGCTCGGTCCCTCGGGCAGCGGCAAGAGCACGCTGCTGCGCGCCATCGCGGGACTGTCGACGGTCGATCACGGCCGCATCGCCCTGCACGGCCGCGACGTCACCCACCTCGCCGCCCGCAAGCGCGGCGTCGGCCTGGTGTTCCAGAATTACGCCCTGTTCCGCCACATGACCGTGGCGGAGAACATCGAGTTCGCGCTGCGCGTGCGGCGCATGCGCGCCAAGCGCCGCCGCGAACGCCGCCAGGAGCTGCTGCGGCTGGTGGCGCTCGAGGGCATGGACGACCGCCTGCCGACGCAGCTGTCCGGTGGCCAGCAGCAGCGGGTGGCGGTGGCGCGCGCGCTGGCGCACAAACCCGAGGTGCTGCTGCTGGATGAGCCCTTCGGCGCCCTGGACGCCAAGATCCGCGAGGAGCTGCGCCGCACCATCCGCCAGGTGCAGCGCGAGCTCGGCATCACGACCGTGCTCGTCACCCACGACCAGGAAGAAGCGTTCGCCATGGCCGACCGCATCGGCATCATGAACCAGGGGCGGCTGCTGGAAATGGGCGCACCTCCCGAGCTGTATTCGCGCCCCGCCACCCGCTTCGTTGCCACCTTTCTCGGGGCCGCCAACCTGATCCTGGCGCTGCGCACCCCGGACGGTATCCAGGTGGGCGGGGCGACACTCGCCGCCAACGAGCGCAGCAGCGACACGCGCGAGCATGAAGTGGTGGCGGTGGTGCGCCCCGAGGAGATCGAGGTCGCAGCGTCGCGCGAGGCGCTGTCGGCCGGCTTTCTCGCCCATGGCGTGGTCGATGAGGCGGTGTTCACCGGCGCGGTCGAGCGGCTGCGGGTGCGCCTGGCAAACGGCGCCTCGGCGCAGCTGCTCGCCGGCACCGAGGACGGCGTCACCCCGGCCCTGCAGGTGACGCGCAGCCAGTACGAACAGCGTGCCTTTGCGGTGCGCGCCGGGGAGCCGGTCGCGGTCGGCGTCCGCCGCCTGCACGTGCTGCCCACACCGCTGTCGAGCTTCACCTGCTGCGCCACCAGCAGCGCGCTTGCGGAGGCGCTCAGCCAGGAGCCGCTGCTCACTGAGCTCGCGGCGCGCATGAAGACGCGCATCGCGCTGCGCATCGAGCCGCAGCTGGGCGCGGCGGATGCGCGCTGCGCGGGCCCGGAGGCCTTCGTCGGCACGACCGTCATCGCCTCGCAGACCGAGTGCGCGCAGCGCGCCGAGTGGCTGCTGCGCCGCGGCGCCAAGGACCTGCTGGTGCTGCCCGAGCACGCGGCCACACCGCAGCGCGTGCTGATCCACTGGCTGGGCGAGGCGGCGCGCGGCGCCACCCTCGGCATGTCGGCGAGCGTGCTGCGGCACGTGCCGGCCGAGGCAGTCTACGTCGGCATCCTCCCGGGTGATGGTGAGGGCAAGAGCCGCCCGCCGGGCATGCGCGAGCTGCTCGATGCGCGCTCCGAGGCGCAGGCGGCGCACGGACTCGAGATGCGCACCGAGCTGCGCTTCGGCGATGTCGCCCAGGAGCTGGTGCGGCGGCTCGGCGAGTCCCCGGCGCAGATGCTGATCATCGGCGTCACCGATCTCACGCGCTTCGCCGAGCGCTTCCGGGCGCTGCTGGATGCCGGCCAGTGGCCGGTGTTCATCGTGCAGCGCGGCGCGCCATGAGCTTCCGCAAGCCGAGCGTGCTGCCCGGCTTCGGGCTCACCCTCGGCTTCACCACCTTCTTCCTCAGCGCCATCGTGCTGCTGCCGCTCGCGGCGCTGGTGCTGGAAGCCGCCTCCATGCACTGGAGCGACTTCCTGCATGTGGTGTTGAGTCCGCGCGCGCTCGGCTCCTATCGTCTGTCCTTCGGCGCCTCGTTCCTGGCGGCCTCCATCAATCTGGTGTTCGGCTTCATCATCGCCTGGACGCTGGTGCGTTATGAGTTTCCCGGGCGCAAGGTGATCGATGCGCTGATCGACATGCCGTTCGCGCTGCCGACCGCAGTATCCGGCATCGCGCTCACGACGGTGTTCGCGCAGAACGGCTGGATCGGCCGCTATCTCGAGCCACTCGGCATCAAGGTCGCCTACACCTGGATCGGCGTGACCCTGGCACTCACCCTCATCAGCATGCCGTTCGCGGTGCGCTCGGTGCAGCCCGCACTGCTGGAAGTGCAGCGCGATCTGGAGGAGGCGGCGGAGACCCTCGGCGCCGGCCGCCTGTACGCCTTCCGGCGCATCATCCTGCCGACGGTGCTGCCGGCGCTCCTCACCGGCTTCACGCTGGCGTTCGCGCGCGCCGTGGGTGAATACGGATCGGTGATCTTCATCGCCGGCAATCTGCCGATGAAGACCGAGATCACCCCGCTCCTCATCGTCATTCACCTCGAGGAATTCGACTACAAGGGCGCCGCCGCACTCGGCGTGGTGATGCTGGTCATCTCCTTCGTGGTGCTCTTGACCATCAACCTGCTGCAGGCCTGGGGCCGCCGTCAGCACGTCCCGGAAGCACGCTGATGGCGGTCGCCCTGCCACCGGTCGCCGAGGACGTACTGCCGGGCCAGCACACCCTGCTGCACACCCTGGTGCGCTGGCTGTTCATCAGCGTCTCGCTCACCTTCCTCGCGGCCATCCTGCTGGCACCGCTCGCCACCGTGTTCGTCATGGCGTTCGCGCATGGCATCCGTGGCTACCTGCACAGCTTTTCCGACCCGGACACGGCCGCAGCGATCCGCCTGACGCTGTTGACCGCGGCGGTGGTGGTGCCGCTCAACACCGTGTTCGGACTGGCCGCCTCCTGGGCGATCGCCAAGTTCGAATTTCGCGGCAAGAGCATCCTGATCACGCTCATCGACCTGCCGCTGGCGATCTCGCCGGTTATCTCCGGCATGCTGTTCGTCCTGCTGTTCGGCCTGCAGGGCTGGTTCGGCGGCTGGCTGCGCGAGCACGACATCGCCATCGTGTTTGCGCTCCCCGGCATCATGCTGGCCACCATGTTCGTCACCTTCCCCTACGTGGCACGCGAGCTCATCCCGCTGATGCAGCAGGTGGGCAACGACGAGGAGGAAGCCGCCATCACACTCGGAGCGGGCGGCTGGATCACCTTCTTCCGCGTGACGCTGCCCAAGGTGCGCTGGGGCCTGGTTTACGGCATGGTGTTGTGTAATGCGCGTGCCATGGGCGAGTTCGGCGCGGTCTCGGTGGTCTCGGGGCACATCCGCGGGCTCACCAACACCATGCCATTGCATATCGAAATCCTCTACAACGAGTACAATTTCGTCGGTGCCTTCGCTGTCGCCTCGCTTCTCACCCTGCTGGCGGTGCTGACACTGGTGGTCAAGACGCTGGTCGAACGCGCCGGCTACCGCCGGCGCTGACGCGCATGCGCGAGCGCCTGCGACGCCTGCTCGCCGCCGTGTGGCCGGACCCGGCCACCGCGAGCCTCAGCCGCTGGCTGGCGGCGATCCACCTGCTGCTGGTGCTGCTGGTGGCCGGCGGCATCACCTGGTCGGCGACCCACATGCTCGACACGCTGGCGGATGAGCAGGGTAAGGCGCGGGTGCAGCTCGCCGCGACCACCGCGCGCGAGGAGCTGCGGCGCATGGGCGAGGACGCGCACGCCGTGGCGCAGGCACTCGCCGAACGGCCGACGCTGCAGCGCCTGCTCGCCGAGGGGCAGAGCGATGCGGTGGCACCGTTCCTGCGCCGCTCGTGCGAGGCGGCCGGCATGGATGCCTGCGCGGTGCTTTCCGGCAAGACGGTGCTGGCGGTGTCCGGCCCGGCGCTCGACTGGTCACAGGTGGTGACCGCGGCCGGCGAACAGGGCGGCACGTTCATGGCATTGCCCGCGACCGAACGCGTGCCGCTGCTCGGTGCGCACGTGCCGCTCGGCGAGCAGGGACTGAGCCTCTACGTCGTGCGCCGCCTGGATGACAAGCTGGCGCAGACACTGAGCGCGCAGGTGGATGCCGAGGTGCGGCTGATCGACTACCGCACCTACACCACCGGTGCGGTCGGACCGTTCACGCCGCTGTATGCCGCCGCGCTCGCCGACGGCCATTCCGCGGTGCAGCGCATCGCCGCGCAGGACGCCTACGCCGCCGCAGTCCCGGTGTTTGCCTCCAGTGGCGAGGCGATCGCGCTGATCCAGGCGCTGCTGCCGGCCAGCGCCCTCGACACCTCGGCGCGCCACCTGGTGCGGCGGCTGCTGTTGACCGCGCTGCTGCTGGGTGCACTCGCGGTCGGCGCGGCAGCGCTGCTCGGCCAGCTGGTGGTCGGCCCGGTGCGCGAGCTCACCAGCGCCGCCACGCGTCTCGGCCGTGGTGATTTCTCTGCCTCCATCCCGACGAGCGGTGCCGCCGAAGTCGGCGCGCTGGCGCGCACCATGGAGGACATGCGCCGCAACCTCATCGATCTCACCAGCACGCTGCGGCGGCGCGAGGCCGAGGCGCAGGCGGTACTCAGCGGCATCGTCGAGGGCGTCTACGCGGTCGACCGCAACCGTCTCATCCGCTACCTCAACCCGCAGGCCGCGCGGCTGCTGGATGTGACCCCCGAGCAGGCGGTCGGGCGCTTCTGCGGCGATGTGCTCAAGCCGCGCGACGAGGACGGGCGGCGGCCGTGCGACTTCCGCTGTCCGATCATCGAGGCGCGCAACTCCGGCAGCGCCACCGCGCTCGAGCATCTGCAGTGCGCCGCCGGCAGCGCGCGCACCACCGTCATCACCAGCGCCGCGCAGGTCGATGGCCTGCAGGTGCAGGTGATCCGCGACGAGACCGAGCTCGAGGCGGTGCGCCGTGCACGTGACTCGGTGCTCGCCAACATCTCGCACGAGTTCCGCACGCCGCTCGCCGCGCAACTCGCCTCCATCGAGCTGCTGATCGCCGGCATGGAGCAGCAGATACCCGCCGCGCAGCAGCGCGAGCTGGTGAACTCGCTGGAGCGCGGCGCGCTGCGCCTGACACAGCTCATCGATAATCTGCTGGAGAGCGTGCGCATCGAGTCCGGGCAGCTCGCCATCCGCCACCAGAGCGTCGCGCTCGCCGACGTGGTCGAGGACGCGCGTGCCCTGATCGGTTCGCTCTTGGTGCAGCGCCGCCAGCATCTCGAGGTGAGCCTGCCCGAGGATCTGCCCACGGTGAGCGGCGACCAGACGCGCCTCACGCAGGTGTTCGTCAACCTGCTCGCCAATGCCAACAAATTCGCGCCCGAGAACAGCGTGGTGCGCATCGGCGCACAGGCGCAGGGCGGGCTGCTGCACGCCTGGGTCGAGGACGAGGGCGCGGGGCCGGTGACACCGGACAGCAGTGAGCTGTTCGCGCGCTTCCACCGCGGCGACCATGAACCCGCAGCCGCAGGCCTCGGCCTCGGCCTGTGGCTGGTAAAATCGATCATCGAGCGCCACGGCGGCAGCGTTGCCTGCGAACGCAGCCCGGGCGGTCATACACGTTTCACCCTGACCCTGCCGGCGGAGTCTGTCGAATGAAAGTTCTGGTAGCGGACGACGACGCCGACCTGCGTGAGCTCATCGGCTTCACGCTCACCCAGGCCGGCTATCTGGTCATCAAGGCCCAGGACGGGCCGACGGCACTGCGCAGCTTCGAGCAGGAGTCGGCCGATCTGGTGCTGCTCGACGTCAACATGCCGGGGCTGTCGGGCTTCCAGGTGTGCGAGGCGATCCGCGCGCGCTCACGCGTGCCGGTGATGATGCTCACCGTGCGCGGCGAGGAGGAGGATCTGGTACGGGCCCTCGGCCTCGGCGCCGATGACTACCTCAACAAGCCGTTCAGTCCGCGCACGCTGCTGGCGCGCATCAAGGCGCTGCTGCGCCGTGCCGGCATGGAGAACACCGCGCCGCTCGCGGCCGGCCGCGTCACGCTCGATCTCGAGGAGCACACCGTGCGCATCGGCAGCGGCGAGCCGGTGCGGCTCACCAAGCTCGAGCTGCGATTGCTGCAGATGCTGCTCGCCAATGCCGGTCACGCCATCAGCTCGGAGCGCCTGCTGGTGCAGGTGTGGGGGCACCGCAGCGGCGGCGACCGCCAGCTGCTCAAGCAGCTGGTGCACCGTCTGCGGCAAAAGATCGAGACCGATCCGGCAGCTCCCGTGCTGCTGCGCACCGCCGCGGCAGGTTACAAGCTGGTCGTGGAGTAAGCGGCCCGCGGCCCTCAGTGGCCGTAGATCTGGTCGAACACGCCGCCCTCGGCGAAATGCTCACGCTGCGCCTGCCCCCAGCCGCCGAAGTCCGCAATGGTGGCGAGCTTCAGCTGCGGGAAGCGGGTGGCGTAGCGCGCGGCGACCTCCGCGTTGCGCGGCCGGTAATCGTGCTGCGCGATGATCTCCTGTCCCTCTTTGCTGTAGAGGTACTGCAGGTACTCGCGCGCGACCTCGCGCGTGCCGTGGCGCAGCGCCACCTCATCGACCACCGCCACCGGCGGCTCCGCCATGATGCTCACCGAGGGCACCACGATCTCGAAGCCGTCGCTACCGAGTTCGCGCAGCGCCAGCAGCGCCTCGTTCTCCCAGGCGAGCAGCACATCGCCCAGGCCGTGATGCACGAAAGTGGTGGTCGCGCCGCGCGCGCCGGTGTCGAGCACCGGCACGTTGTGATAGAGACTGCGCACGAACTCGCGCGCGCTGGCATCGTTGCCACCCGGCTGGGCCCGCGCCCACGCCCAGGCGGCCAGGTAGTTCCAGCGCGCACCGCCTGAGGTCTTGGGGTTGGGCGTGATCACCGCGATGCCCGGCCGCGCCAGATCCTGCCAGTCATGGATCCCCTTGGGATTGCCCTTGCGCACCAGGAACACGATGGTGGAGGTGTAGGGCGAGCTGTTGTCGGGCAGCTGGCTCTGCCAGTTGAGCGGCAGCAGCTTGCCCTGCTTGGCGATCGCATCGATGTCAGCGGCGAGCGCCAGCGTCACGACGTCGGCGGCGTTGCCTTCGATCACCAGGCGCGCCTGCGTGCCCGAGCCGCCGTGCGACATCTCCACGCGCACGTCCTGGCCGCTCTTGGCCTTCCAGTATTTGGCGAACGCCGCGTTGAAGTCCGCGTACAGCTCGCGCGTCGGATCGTAGGAGACGTTGCGCAGCGTCACGTGCGTGCCGCCGTTGGCAGGCTCGCGATTGCCGCAGGCGCTGAGCGCCACGAGCGCTGCGAGCGCGAGGAGAGCGAGCGCGCCGCGGCGCCGGTGAACGTAGGTGGTCATAGTTTAGGGTGCGATCCGCAGGGCGCGCCGCAGATGCGGCTCGAGCGCATCGGCACAATCGGCCACCGTGCGCGGGCCGCCGAGCGCCGAGAGTTGTGTCATCGTGAGACCTGCGTAACCGCAGGGGTTGATACGCGCGAAGGGCTGCAGATCGAGCGCCACATTGAGCGCAAGTCCGTGATAGCTGCCGTTGCGGCGCACGCGCACGCCCACGCTTGCGAGCTTGTGCCCGTCCACGTACACGCCCGGGGCGCCGCGGCGGCATTCGGCACCGATGCCGAACTGCGCGGCCAGCGCGATCACGGCACGCTCGAGCGCCGTCACGAAATCGCGCACGCCGAAGCCGGCGCGCTGCAGGTCGATCAGCGGGTAGACCACCAGCTGACCCGGCCCGTGGTAGGTCACCTGGCCGCCGCGGTCGATCTGGATCACGGGGATGTCCCCGGGCGCGAGCAGATGCGCGCGGCTCGCGTTCAGCCCGAGGGTAAACACCGGCGGATGCTCGAGCAGCCAGATCTCATCCGCAGTCGCCGCGGTGCGCGTCTCTGTGAAACGCTGCATGGCGCGCCAGGTGGGCTCGTACTCGGCGAGTCCCAGGCGACGCACGTGCGCGGCCGGGGGCGGCAGCGCCGCGGATGGCAGTCGCTGCGGCTGGGCGCTCACGTGGCCAGTGCCCGGTTGTCGAGACCTGCGTTGTTGCGGTTCAGCGCCTGCTCGGCGCGGTAACTGGAGCGCACCAGGGGCCCGGAGACGCACTCGAGAAAGCCCAGGGCCAAGGCGCGCGCGCGGTACTGGTCAAACTGCCCCGGGGTGACGAAGCGCTCCACCGGCAGATGATTGAGCGTCGGCCGCAGGTACTGACCGAGCGTCAGCAGGTCCACGCCGGCGGCGCGCAGATCGGCGAGCGTCGCGTCAATCTCGGCATCGCTCTCGCCCAGTCCGAGCATCAGGCTGCTCTTGGTGAGAAGTCCGGCGCGGTGGCGCTTGGCATAAGCGAGCACGCTGAGTGTCTGCTCGTAGCCGGCCCGCGGGTCGCGCACCGGATGGGTGAGGCGCCGCACGGTCTCGATGTTCTGCGCGAACACCTCGATGCCGGCATCGACCACGGTGGCGACATCGCTCAGCACGCCGCGGAAATCCGGAGTGAGTGCCTCGACCGCCGTGTGCGGGTTGCGCTGCTTGATGGCGCGCACGCAGGCGGCGTAGTGGGCCGCGCCGCCATCGGCGAGATCGTCGCGGTCGACGGAGGTGAGCACCACGTAGCGCAGGCCGAGGAGCTCCACCGTGCGCGCGGCGTTCTCGGGCTCATCGGCATCCAGCCAACCGTGCGGGTTACCGGTGTCCACCGAGCAGAAGCGGCAGGCACGGGTGCACACCGCGCCCATGAGCATCAGGGTGGCGGTGCCGGCGTTCCAGCATTCACCGATGTTCGGGCACTTGGCCTCCTCGCACACGGTCGCGAGGCGATGCTCCCGGACGAGGGTCCGGGTCTGCGTGAAGCCTGCGCCGGTCGGGGCCCGGGCCTTGAGCCACGGGGGCTTACGCTGTACCGGGGCGGCGCCGCCGGAGGCGGCCTTGATGCCATCGCGAACCGCCGTAAATCCATGAGCTGTAAGGTATTTCTCGCCGCTGCGCACGGGCGGCGAATCGGTCACGACGGGGATCCCCTTGAGCTGCGCCATGCGCTCATTCTAGCGCAGTAAGCCGTTCCTCCAGCTGTGCGAGCCGCTCAGGGGTGCCCGCATCGTCCCAGACGCCCGTATGCACCTGGCCCTGCAGGCGGCGCGCGGCGATGGCCCGCTTAAGCAGCGGCAGGAGCGGGAAGCGTCCGTCGCTGCAGCCGGCGAAGAGTTCCGGCCGATACAGCCCGACTCCCGAATAGGTATAGCGGCCGCTCTCCCGCTCCACCACGAGGGGGCCGTCCAGCGCGAAATCCCCGCGCGGATGCTGCGGGGGATTGCGCACCAGGACCAGCTGGGCGAGCGCCTCTGCAGTGATCGTCAGCTGCGCGAAATCGATATCGGTCCAGATGTCGGCATTCACCACCAGAAACGGCTCGGGGCCCAGCAGCGGCAGCGCGCGGAAAATGCCCCCGCCGGTCTCGAGCGGCACCGGCCCCTCCTCGCTGTAGTGGATGCGCACGCCGAACTGCGCGCCATCCCCGAGTCGCGCGCGCAGCTGCTCTCCCAGCCAGGAGAGGTTGATGACCACCTCGCGCACGCCGGCGCGCGCCAGCGCACTCAAGTGCCAGGCAATCAGCGGGCGGCCGCCGAGCGGGAGCAGCGGCTTCGGCAGCGTGTCCGTCAGGGGGCGCATGCGCTCACCGCGGCCGGCCGCCAGCAGCATGGCGTTCATGGCGTGCGCGCCTGGGCCGAGGCGGCCGCGACGATGCGTGCGTTGGCCTGCGGCAGAAGTGCCGCCGCGCGCTGGGCCAGGAAACTGCCGAGCGGTGCGAGCTCCGGGTAGCGCGCGCAGGCATCCTGCACGTAGGCGAGCGTGCGCGGCAGATCGGCGAGGTACCCGAGCTTGCCGTCGCGGTACCACAGCCGGCAGAAGATGCCGAGCACCTTCAGGTGCCGCTGCACGCCGATCAGGTCGAACCAGCGCAGGAACTCCGCATCGCTCCTGCCGGCGGCGCCGCCGCCGCGCAGCAGGCGCGCGCGAAATGCTGCGACCCACCCGACCACGCGCTCGCGCGGCCAGGCGATGTAGCAGTCCTTGAGGAGCGAGACCAGGTCGTAACCGACAGGTCCTGCGAGCGCATCCTGGAAATCGATGATGCCCGGATTGCGCTCGCTCACCACCATCAGGTTGCGCGCGTGATAGTCGCGGTGCACGAACACGGTGGGCTGGGCGAGTGCTTCGCGGATCAGCCATTCGCAGCTGCCATCGAGCATCTGTGTCTCGGCATCCGACAGCGTCAGCTGCAGATGCCGCTGCAGGAACCACTGCGGCATCAGCGCCAGCTCGCGCGCCAGCTCCGTGCGCCCGTAGGGCGCGAGTTCGCCACAGGCGGCAGCGCCGCGCAGCTGAATGGTGGCGAGCGCCTCGAGGGCCGCCTCGTACAGTGGCTCGGGATCATCGCCGGCAGTGAGCCGCTCCAGGTAGAGCGTCGTGCCCAGATCCTCCAGCAGCAGCAGCCCGCGCGCCGGATCGGCCGCGTGCACGTGCGGCACGTGCACGCCCAGACCCTCGAGCAGACTTGAGACCTTGAGGTAGGGGCGCACATCTTCCCGCTCGGGTGGTGCGTCCATGACGATGCGGCTGCCCGCGGCAGTGAAGACGCGAAAGTAACGCCGGAAGCTGGCATCGCTCGAGGC
>DATHMN010000183.1:0-5604 GCA_035487135.1 Steroidobacteraceae bacterium
TCGACCGGGATGAGGTCCTGGCGTGGCGCTGGATCAGCCCCGAGGCGTTGCAGGCAGAGCTGGCCGGACCTGGCGGCGAACAATTTACCCCGTGGTTCAAGTTGGAGTGGGAGCGGATCTGGCGCGAGCATCGCGCGGAACTGCGCTCGCTGAGATAGGAGTCGACATTGGGCGTACCGCTTATGCAGCAGTATCGGGTAGGACGGTATATCGCCGGCCGCAAATTGCGCGGCGTGAAGCGCTATCCGCTGGTTCTGATGCTCGAACCGCTTTTCCAGTGCAACCTTGCCTGCGCGGGTTGCGGCAAGATCGACCAGCCGAAGGAGATACTCCAGAAGCGCATGAGCGTCGCCGACGCGTTGCGCGCGGTGGACGAATGTGGCGCGCCGATGGTGTCGATCCCCGGCGGCGAGCCGTTGATCCATAAGGACATGCCGCAGCTCGTCGCCGCAATCGTGGCGCGTCGGAAATTCGTGTACCTGTGCACGAATGCGATCCTGCTGTCGAAACATATCGACGAATATCAGCCTTCGCCGTATCTGACGTTTTCGATTCACCTCGACGGGAACCGGCAGCGTCACGATGAATCCGTGTGCCAGGAAGGCGTGTTCGACAAGGCGGTCGCCGCCATCCGGCTGGCGCGCAGCAAGGGATTTCGGGTCACCGTCAACTGCACGCTGTTCAGCGGCGAGGACCCGGACCAGGTGGCTGAGTTCTTCGATGAGGCGATGACGCTGGGCATCGAAGGAATCACCGTCTCTCCCGGCTACAGTTATCACCATGCGCCACGTCAGGATGTCTTCCTGGCCCGCAACCAGAGCAAGCAACTATTCCGCGAAATCTTCAAGCGCGGGCGCGCTAAGCGGTCCGCTTCCCCGGGCGTCGCCCGGCGCTGGTCCTTCAACCATTCGGGACTGTTCCTCGACTTCCTCGCAGGTAACCAGGCGTATCAGTGCACTCCCTGGAGCACGCCCACGTACAATCTCTTCGGCTGGCAGCGACCATGCTATCTGCTCACCGATGAAGGCTACGCGAGCAGCTTCCGCTCACTGATGGAGGACACCGACTGGGACCGCTATGGAGTCGGCCGCAACCCGGCCTGTGATAACTGCATGGCGCACTGCGGCTTCGAGGGTACCGCCGTCGATGACACGTTCGCTCATCCACTCAAGGCTTTGAAAACGGCAATTCAGGGACCGCGTGTCGCGGGGCCGATGGCACCCGACCTGCCCATCACCTATCGCGAGCGGGTACGACACAGTGTGACTGCGGTAGCCGTGCCCGACCTGCCGCGAACGCGACGCGAGTCCGGGGTGCGGCAGCCTTCCGACCTGCAATGACGAGATCGCAAGGCGGTCCTGCGGGCGCGCAGGTGAACGAGGTACTCGCGGCGCCGCGACCGATGTCGGACGAATCGGCTCAACGCGAGGCGTTTGCGGCGTTACTTAAATCCTGGCAGGCGCGTATGGAGCTCGCGCTGGCGGCGCGGCTGCCTGATCCGGATGAGGTGCCGACGCGTTTGCATCAGGCGATGCGCTACAGCGTGCTGGGCGGCGGCAAGCGGATCAGGCCGGCGTTGGTATTTGCCACGGCGCGCACGATCGGAGTCGCGGACGAGGAAGTCGAGCCGGTTGCCTGTGCCATCGAGTTCGTGCACGTGTACTCGCTGGTGCACGATGACCTGCCATCGATGGATAACGATGATCTGCGCCGCGGTCGACCCACCTGTCACAAGGCATACGACGAGGCGACCGCCGTGCTGGTGGGCGACGCCCTGCAGTCGCTGGCCTTCCATGTGTTAGCCCGCGATCCGGCGCTACCCGCATCACCCGCCATCCGCTTGCGCGTGATCAAGTTGCTCGAAGAGGCGAGCGGCACCTTCGGCATGGCCGGGGGGCAGGCGATCGATCTTGCCGCGCAGGGCAAGCAGCTCGATATCGCGCAGGTGGAAGAAATGCATGCCCGCAAGACCGGCGCGTTGATTCGCGCCAGCGTGCTGATGGCTGCAAGTTGTCTGCCCTCGCTGGACAGCCGCAGCTACGATGCGCTGGCCGCGTTTGTCGGCCCAATTGGTCTGGCATTCCAGATTCAGGACGATCTTCTGGACGTGCTGGGTGACGTGGCTACGCTCGGCAAGGCGACCGGCGCCGACGGCCAGCGCGGCAAGCCGACGCATCCGGCCGTGATTGGCGTCGAGGCATCCCAGCAGCGGGTCCGGTTGCTGCACGCACAGGCTCTCGAGGCCCTGGAGCCCTTTGGAGCGCGCGCGACGCCGCTGCGCTGCCTGGCGGCCTGGCTGCTCGCGCGCAGCTACTGATCTGCCGTACCCCCGCGGCGCGTGCCAGCGGTCGGCGGGCACCCAAGATTGCGATGCTCGAGGCCATGCGAGACACTGTTCCAATGGATGCCATGGTGTCTGATGAGCAGTATCAGGATCGGATTTTGCCGCATGTGTCGCGGACCTTCGCGCTGACGATTCCTCAATTGCCGCCGGGGTTGCGCGTTCCGGTAACCAACGCGTATCTGTTGTGTCGGACCGCCGACACGATCGAGGACGGGACCACGTCTTCGGCCGCTGCCAGGCTCGGCCTGCTGCAGCGATTCGTCGCCGTGTTACGTGGCCAGGAAGAAGCGGCGCTGCTGACGAAGGATCTGCTGCCGCGGCTGTCCGAGCAGACACTGGCCGGTGAGCGCGATCTGGCCCGCAACATGCAGCGCATCGTGCGCGTGACTGCGGGCTTGCATGAGCGGCAGCGCACCGCCATCCAGCGCTGCGTCGAAACGATGTGCGGCGGCATGCATCAGTTTCAACGGATTGCCAGCCTGCGTGGGCTGCCGGGCATGCGCGACCTCGATGACTATTGCTATTACGTGGCCGGTGTCGTGGGTCAGATGCTGACCGAGTTGTTCTGTGCCTACTCGCCGGCCATCAACCTGCGGCGGGTCGCATTGGAGGAACTGGCGGTGTCATTCGCGCAAGGCCTGCAGATGACCAATATTCTCAAGGACGTCTGGGAGGATCGCCAGCGCGGCGCCTGCTGGCTGCCGCAGGAGGTCTTCAGCAAGCACGGCGTCGACCTGGGAGCTCTGAGTGGGGAGCATCCGGGCGCAGGTTTCGAGCACGGCATGCGCGAGTTGCTGGCGGTGGCGCACGCTCATTTGCGTAATGCGCTGTCGTTCACGCTGCTGATACCGCGCGAGGAGCCCGGCATCCGGCGCTTCTGCCTGTTGGCAGTCGGGCTGGCGGTGCTGACGCTTCGCAAAATCCAGCACACTCCGGGATTCACCAGCGGCGCCCAGGTGAAGGTATCCCGACGGGCGGTTGCGATGACTCTGCTGGCGAGCAACTTCGCGCAACGCAATGACTGGCTGCTGCGGCGTCTGTTTGACGTTGCCGCGGCCGGGCTGCCGCGCGCGACACTTCCCGCACCGCGCCTGCCCGAGCGGCTCACCCCGAGCCACGCGCCGCCGGCGGACAACTACGGCCCCGATGTTTCTCAGGTGCAGCAGCTGGACGTGCGCCGCTATGAGGGGAGTTCTGGCCATTGAATGATCCTTCTCCCCGTCCCGACTCCGACCTCGACGAGGCGCGCACGCCCGCGCAGGAGCGAGCCGCGAAGCCTGCCGCGAGGCTGGTGCGCAGCTCGTCGCTGGATCTTGCGATCGACGCAGCGTGTGGCGCTGTGGCGGGTGTACAGAACGCGCGGGGCTTCTGGCTGTTCGAGCTCGAGGCGGATTGCACGATCCCCGCGGAATTCATCCTGATGCAGCACTTTCTCGGGGAAATTGACCGACCCCTCCAGAGCAAGATCGCAGCGTACCTGCGCACGCGCCAGGCGGAGCACGGTGGCTGGCCGCTGTACCTGGGCGGTGAGCTGGACATCAGTTGCACCGTCAAAGCCTACTTTGCTCTCAAGCTCGCGGGCGATGGCGCGGATGCGCCTCACATGCGGCGCGCGCGGGCCGCGCTTCTCCAACGCGGCGGCGCGGCGCGCGCCAACGTGTTCACGCGCATCACGCTGGCGCTGTTCGGACAGGTTCCGTGGCGGGCGGTGCCCTACATCCCCGTCGAGATCATGCTTCTGCCGCGCTGGTTTCCGTTTCATCTGGACAAGGTGTCGTACTGGTCGCGTACCGTCATGGTGCCGCTGCTCATCCTGTGCACCCGCAGGCCGCGCGCGCAGAATCCACGCAACGTCGACATCGCCGAGCTGTTCACCACGCCGCCGGAGCAAGAGCGTCGCTACTTTCAAACCCGCGGTGGCCGCGCCGATCTGCTCACCCGCGCGTTTCTGCTCCTCGATCGCTGCGCCCGCAGGCTCGATCCGCTGATTCCCAAGGCGGTGCGCCGGCGCGCAACGCGCCGCGCTGAGGCCTGGATACTCGAACGACTGAACGGCGAGGACGGCCTCGGGGCCATTTTCCCCGCCATGGTCAATGCGGTCGAGGTGCTGACGGTACTCGGCTATGCGAGCGAGGACCCGCGGCTGGTCGCCGCCAAACGAGCGCTGCAGAAGCTGCTCGTCATCGGTGCCGAGAGCGCCTACTGCCAGCCGTGCGTTTCACCGATCTGGGACACGGCGCTCGCGGCATTGGCGCTGCAGGACGAGGGCTCCACCGCCGCGACGGCCGCCGCCGATCGGGCGCTGCAGTGGCTGCAGGCGCAACAGCTGCGCGAGCAGCCCGGCGATTGGCAGGTCAATCGACCGGCGCTTCCCGGGGGCGGCTGGGCGTTCCAGTTCTCCAACAGCTACTACCCCGATCTCGACGACACGGCGGTGATCGTCTGGGCCATGCGCCGGGCGAGCGATGCCGCGAAATACGCGGAACCGGTCGAGCGGGCGCTGAACTGGCTGGTCGGCATGCAAAGCCGCAATGGCGGCTTTGCCGCGTTCGATGTCGACAACGTCCATTACCGGCTCAACCACATCCCGTTCGCCGATCACGGCGCGCTGTTGGACCCGCCCACGAGTGATGTCACGGCGCGCGTGGTGGCCGCGCTGGCGGTCGTCGGACGTCCGCAGGACAAGCAGGCTCTGGAGCGGGCAATCGCCTTTCTGCGCGCGGAGCAGGAGACGGACGGCTCGTGGTTCGGCCGCTGGGGCACGAACTACATCTACGGAACGTGGTCGGTGCTCGCAGCGCTCGCACAGGCGCGCGTCCGCTCCGACGACGCAGCGGTGGGACGCGCGGTGCGCTGGCTGTGTGAACGACAGAATTCCGACGGCGGTTGGGGCGAGAGCAACGATAGTTATGTGCCAGCACCCGCCGAGCGGCGACCCGCGGCGAGTACCTCGTTCCAGACCGCCTGGGCGATTCTCGGACTGCTGGCGGCCGGGCAGGCTCACTCCGAGGTCGTGCGACACGGTATCGACTACCTGCTGCGAACCCAGAACGCGCGCGGGTTATGGAATGACGCGGGTTTCACGGCGCCTGGCTTCCCGCGGGTGTTCTATCTCAAGTACCACGGCTACAGCGCCTATTTTCCG
This sequence comes from Steroidobacteraceae bacterium, assembly GCA_035487135.1. Taxonomy (GTDB): domain Bacteria; phylum Pseudomonadota; class Gammaproteobacteria; order Steroidobacterales; family Steroidobacteraceae; genus 13-2-20CM-66-19. The sequence continues at coordinate 5,490 of DATHMN010000183.1, forward strand.
CTGTGGGCACTCGCGGCGTATCGCAGTCTCGCGCGCTCCGGAGGCACTCATTGACGACGCAGGTCGTCGGCGTCGTCTGTGCCCTGCAAGGCGAGGCGCGACATCTGGCTGGTCG
>DATHMN010000184.1:0-5635 GCA_035487135.1 Steroidobacteraceae bacterium
ATATTGATGATCGAGCCGCCGCTGCCCTGCTGCATGAGCGCATTGGCGGCCTGCGCACACAAGAGCGGTGCCAGCAGGTTCAGCTGCAGAATGCGCTCGATGAGGCGCGCCGGTGCATCCGCCAGCGTGCCGGGAGGGCCGCCGCCGGCGTTGTTGACCAGGACGTCCAGCCGCCCGTAGCGCTGCGCAATGTCGGCGAACATGCCGCTGACGGCATCCGCATCGCGCACGTCACAGCTGACAAACTGGGCGCGCTGCGCGCCGCTCGCCGGCAGTGCCTCAGGTACGGGCGGCGTGCGCGCGCACACCAGCACCTCGGCGCCGGCCTCGAGAAAGCAGCGGGCGATGCCAGCGCCGATGCCGCGCGAGCCGCCGGTCACGAGCACCACAGCCCCTGGCAGGCGGATCGCGGCCGTGGCGTTGAGCATGTTCGCATCGTACGGGCTGGTTTGATATTTTCAAGCCATGCAGCGCGATGCTCCGTTCACTCTGCCGCACGTGTTGGAGCGTGCCGCGCAACGCTTCGGCGAGCAGGCGGCAATCGTCGAGGATGCGCGCCAGCTGACCTTCCGCCAGCTCGAGTCTGCCGTGCTGCAGGCCGGCGCTGCCTTTCTGGCACGCGGCTTGTCGGCCGGCGAGCGCGTGGCGATCTGGGCTCCCAACTGCGCCGAATGGGTCATCGCGGCGCTCGGCGCGCTCGGCTGCGGTGCCATCCTCGTGCCGCTCAATACGCGCCTGAAGGGCAAGGAGGCGGCCTTCATTCTGCGCCGCAGCCGTGCGCGCTTCCTGCTGACGGTCGGCGAGTTCCTCGGCACGCGCTACCCGGAGCTCTTGGCGGACCAGGAGCTGCCCGACCTCGAACATCTCATGGTGCTGGGCGACGGCACCGGCGCTGCACGCGGCGAATCCTGGCAACAGTTCCTCGCGCACGGCGCCGCGGTCGGTGGTGATGAAGTGCGCGCCCGTTGGCAGCGGGTGAACGGCGAGGACATCGCCGACATCCTCTTCACCTCCGGCACCACCGGCGAACCCAAGGGGGTGCTGTCGACCCACGAGCAGAACGTGCGCGTGTTCCGCACCTGGAGCGAGGTGGTGCAGCTGCGCGCCGGCGACCGCTACCTGATCGTCAATCCGTTCTTTCACAGCTTCGGCTACAAGGCCGGCTGGCTTGCCTCCCTGTTGCAGGGTGCGACCCTGTATCCGTTGCCGATGTTTGATGCCGGGCGGGTGCTGGATGTCATCGAGCAGGCGCAGATCAATGTGCTACCGGGGCCGCCGACGCTCTACCAGAGCCTGCTGGTGCACCCGAGTCTGCCGCGCCGGCAGCTGGGGTCGCTGCGCCTGGCGGTCACGGGGGCTGCGAGCGTGCCGCCGGTGCTCATCACGCGCATGCGCCGTGAGCTCGGATTCGCGAGCGTACTGACGGCCTACGGACTCACCGAGTCGACCGGCGTGGTCACCGTGTGTCCACACGATGCCGATGACGAGACGGTGGCGACACGCTGCGGCGTGCCGATCCCAGGGGTTGAAGTGCGCTGCGTCGATGCCGCGGGCGACAGCGTGGCCGCCGGGGTTGCGGGCGAGGTGCTGGTGCGCGGCTACAACGTGATGCGCGGCTATTTCGAAGACCCGAAGGCCACCGCACAGGCAATCGACGCTGAGGGCTGGCTGCACACCGGCGATGTCGGCGTGCTCGATGAACGCGGTTACCTGCGCATCACCGACCGCATCAAGGACGTGTTCATCGTGGGTGGCTTCAACTGCTACCCGGCCGAAATCGAGCGCCAGCTGTGCGAACACCCGGCGATCGCACAGGTGGCCGTGGTCGGGGTGCCCGATGAGCGCCTGGGAGAGGTCGGCAAGGCCTACGTGGTGCTGCGCCCCGGCGTGCAGGCGGATGCCGCCGAGCTGATCGCCTGGGCCCGAAACAACATGGCCAACTACAAGGTGCCGCGCCACATCGCCATCGTGACGGCGCTGCCGATGAACGCCTCCGGCAAGGTGCAGAAGTTCGCGCTACGTGAAGCTGACGCTGGCTGAGCCGATACCTTCGAGCTCGACGTGAAACTCATCGCCGGGCTTGGCGGGCTCGAGCGGTACCAGCGAGCCGGAGAGAATGATGTCGCCGGCGGCGAGCGTCACGCCGTAGCTGCCGAGCGTATTCGCCAGCCACGCGACCGAGGCGAGCGGTGAACCCTGCACCGCGCTGCCGAGCCCTTCGGACAGCGGTGCACCGTTCTTCGTCACCCGCGCCCTGAGCGTGGCCAGATCGAACGCGCGCGGATCGGCGCGCTCGGCACCCAGCACGAACACGCCACAGGAGGCATTGTCCGCCACCGTGTCGACGATGCGGATGTTCCAGGCCTCGATGCGCGAGTCGACGATCTCGAAGCACGGCGCGATCGAGGCGGTTGCGGCCAGCACGTCCGCAGGTGTCACGCCCGGTCCGCTGAGCGCATCGCGCAGAATCAGCGCAATCTCGGCCTCCGCGCGCGGTTGGATCAGGCGCTCACGGATGCACACGCTGGCGCCGTTCGCCACTTGCATACGATCCGTGAGGAAGCCGAAGTCCGGCTGATGCACGCCCAGCATGTTCTGCACCGCCGCACTGGTGACGCCGATCTTTTTGCCGATGACGCGCTCGCCGGCACGCTTGCGCCGGGCGAGGATACCGAGGGAGATCTGATAGGCATCGTCGATGTCGAGCTGCAGGCCGCGCTCACGCAGCGGCGCCAGGGTGTGTCGGCCCATGAGCGCCCGATAGAGCTCCGCCGCCAGCTCCTCGTGCAGCGCGCGGCGCGCGGCCGGAAACCGGCCGGTGGGACTATCAGCTCTTGAGGAACTCGACGACATTGCGATTGAAGTCCTCCGAGCGCTCGATCATCGCCCAGTGGCCGCAGCGTGAATACATGATGAAACGGCTGTCGGCAACCGCCCGCAGGATCTTCTCATAGCCGCTCGGCGGACAGAACTGATCCTCGATGCCCCAGAAACCGAGCACCGGGCAGCGCAGCTGCGCCAGCTGCGGACTCTGATCCGGAATGATCATGCGCGCCAGCACTTCCTTGGGCTGCGTCTTGAAGACGTTGAAACGCATCTCCACCAGCTCATCGGTGACGAACTTCGGGTCGTAGGCGAGAATCTCCATGATCTTCTTGAGTCCGGCGCGATCGAAGCCCGCGCCGACGAACTCCGACACCATGCGCTGGATGCCGGGCATCTTGAAATAGGTCTCACGCGTCTCGATGCCACCCGGGCCCATGAGCACGAGCTTGGAGACCCGCTCCGGATGCTTGAGGGTGTAGCCGAGCGAGATCGCCCCGCCGAGCGAATTGCCCACCAGCACACAACGGCGCACGTCGAGTTTGTCGAGGAAGGCGCCCAGCGTGCTGGTGAACAGCTCGAGCGTGTAGTCGATGCCGGTGGGCTTGGACGACCAGCCGAAGCCCAGCATGTCCGGCAGCAGTGCGCGGTAGCCCGCGGCGGCGATCACTTTGTAGTTGGGAAAGAAATTACTATAGGAGCTGACCCCCGGACCGCTGCCGTGCACGAACACCACCGCAGGTCCGGTGCCGTGCTCGAGGTAGTGCATGTCGTAACCGTCGGGAAGTGAAAGCAGGCGGCCGAAGGGTGGCGTGGCCGGGCGTTCCTCGGACATTGAGCTTCTCCTCCAGGCGATGCGGAACACGCAGAGACTAGCGCGTCCGCCACCGCAATATGAAGTTCTCAGCGATTATATCTCACACGATGCGTAGCAAGGTACCTGTAAAAGTACGAATCCTGTTGTACGCCTCTTCGGCCGAAGGTATATTGCCACACGGGCACATCTGAGCATCCCGGAGGTTCTCATGGCCAGCGTTGTGGCAACGGCTGCCCCCATTCCGTCCCGCGAGACGCTCATCGAGCGCGCGCGCGCGCTGATCCCGGCACTCAAGGCACGCTCGGAGGCTGCCACGGCCGCGCGCTGCCTGCCAGCCGACACCATCCGCGATCTGCAGCAGGCCGGATTCATGCGCGTGCTGCAGCCACAGCGTTTCGGCGGTTACGAGCACGATCCGCAGGTGTTCTACGAGATCCAGCAGACCCTGGCCGAAGGCTGCATGTCGACCGCGTGGTGCTACGGTGTCATCGGCGTACATCCGTTCCAGCTCGGCCTGTTCGATGCCAGGGCGCAGCAGGATGTGTGGGGCAAGGACGACAGCACGCTCGTCTCCTCCTCCTACCAGCCGGTCGGCAAGGTCGAGCGCGTCGAGGGCGGCTTCCGCCTGTCCGGCCGCTGGGGCTTTTCCAGTGGCTGCGACCACTGCAGCTGGACCTTCCTCGGCGCGTTGATTCCTGCGCAGGAGCCGGGTGGGCCGCCCGAGATGCGCACCTTCCTGCTGCCGCGCAGTGACTACCAGATCGTGCACGACTGGACCGTGTTCGGCCTGCAGGCGACCGGCAGCCACGGCATCAGCGTCGATGGCGCGTTCGTGCCCGAGCACCGCACGCACCGCGCAGTCGACGGCTTTCTGTGCAAGAACCCTGGCCAAGCGGTGAATGGCGCCGCCCTCTTCCGTCTGCCCTGGGCACAGGTGTTCGTGCGCGCGGTCTCCACTGCCGCCATCGGCGCACTGCAGGGCGCGCTCAACGCCTACCTCGGCATTGCTCAGAAGCGCGTCTCGACCAACACCGGCAAGGCCACCAAACTCGATCCGTTTGCGCTGAATGCGGCGGCGCGCACGCAATCGGCAATTCTCGAGATGAAGAGCGTGCTCAACCGCAGCTTCGACGACATGATGGCGCTGGTGCGCGCCGGCAAGGAGATCCCCATGCCGGACAGGATCCGCTATCGCTATGAGTCCTCGCAGATCGCGCGCCGCTGCGCCGATCTGTGCGACGAGCTGATGCCGCTGCTCGGCGGCCGCGCGATCTACATGGACAGCCCGGTGGTGCGTTACTGGCTCGACATCAACGCGGCGCGCGCGCACGTGGCCAACGACCCGACCATCATCGGCACCTCGCTCGGTGCCCTGTACGTAGGCGAGAACGTGCAGGAGTTCTTCGTTTAGAGGAGGCTCGCCGACAAGCCTCGGGAGTACACTCGCCGCATGGCCAAGATCAATGCCGCGCTCATCGGCTCCGGCAACATCGGCACCGACCTTATGTATAAGGCGCTGCGCAGCGAGCACGTGCGCCCGCTGTGGATGGTAGGAATCGACCCCGGCTCCGACGGACTTGCGAAGGCGCGCGAGCGCGGTCTGTCGACTACCGCCGAGGGTGTCGACGGGCTGCTGCCGCACCTGCAGCAGGACCAGATCCGCATCGCCTTCGATGCCACCAGTGCCTACGTGCATGCGGACAACGCCCGCAAACTGGCCGCGCACGGCGTGGTCGTGATCGACCTGACGCCGGCGGCCATCGGCCCCTATTGCGTGCCGACGGTGAACCTTTCCGAGCACGTCGGCAAGCGCGCCATGAACGTCAACATGGTGAGCTGCGGCGGTCAGGCGACCATCCCGATCGTCGCCGCCGTATCGCGCGTGCAGCCGGTGGCCTACGCCGAGATCGTCGCCACCGTGTCCTCGCGCTCGGCCGGCCCTGGGACACGCAAGAACATCGACGAGTTCACCCGCACCACCGCCAGCGGTATCGA
>DATHMN010000185.1:0-35899 GCA_035487135.1 Steroidobacteraceae bacterium
CCGAGCTCCGCACCGAGCCTGCCGGTCAGGGGCGCAGCGCGCACGCCTGCTGCCCAGATGACGTTGTAGCCGCGCAGCCGCTCGCCATTCACTTCCACGCCGTCGGGAAAGATCTCGGTGACGCGCTCGTTGAGACGCACCTCCACGCCGAGGCTGCGCAGCTGCGCCAGCGCCCGCGCTGATGAGTCCGGATGCAATGCGGGCAACAGACGCGGACCCGCCTCGATCAGCACCACGCGTGAGTGGCGCGTGTCGACGACCCGGTAGTCGCGCGGAATGACGTCGACGGCGAGCTCCTTGATGGCGCCGGCCAGCTCCACGCCGGTCGGTCCGGCACCGACAATGATGAAAGTGAGGTGCGCGGTGCGCTCGGCCGGGTCGGGTTCGATCTCGGCGATCTCGAACGAGCGCAACAGGCGCGAACGGATGAATGTCGCTTCCTCGATCTCCTTCATGCCCGGGGCGAACTGCCGCCACGCGTCGTGGCCGAAGTAGTTGTCGATCGCGCCGGGGGCGAGGATCAGGTAGTCGTACGGGATGCGCTCGTCGCGCGCATACAGGCAGCGCTGCGCCAGATCGATGCGGTGCACTTCGGCCAGCATCACCTGCGCGTTCTTCTGGTGGCGCAGGATGGTGCGGATCGGCTGGGCGATGTCCGCGGGTGCGAGCGCCGCCGAGGCAATCTGGTAGAGCAACGGCTGGAACAGATGGTAGTTGTTGCGATCGATGACCAGTACGTCGACCGGTGCGCGCGCGAGCGCACGCACCGCGAAGAGTCCGCCGAACCCGCACCCGACGATCACGACGCGCTTGCGTTCAGCCAACTCATACTCCGCCACGGGGAACCATCACCCTCGAATCTGGGGGCGATTATGGGCGGATGCAAGGACCGTAACAAATTCAGAGAGTTGGATCGGCGCGCGGGCGCTGCCTCGAGGGTTCAGACAGGCAGAGCGACGGTGTTCCACACCGGCAGGGTTAGTGGCGTACGGCAGGAGAGAGGTGCCGCGCCGTCGACCAGAGAGTAATCGCGGGCGGCAAAGAAGGCGGCGACCGTCTCGCGGATGGCGACGGGGACTTCGCAGGCGATGCGCGGGCGATAGCGCGCGATCAGCCGGCTCGCGCCGCGCAGCACTTCCGGCTCGGCCCCTTCGACGTCGATCTTCACGAACGCCGGTGGCGGCAGAAAATCCATCAGCCAGTCGAGCGAGACCGCGACGACCGTGCGTGACTCGCGGAAGCCACCGCTGGTGCTGTGTCCGTAGCCCGCCAACGCGCTGGTGGCGCGCGAGCGTACCGCCAGCTGGAACTCGCGCAGCCCGCAGTGCTCGGCCACCGCCACGGCGATCGGTACCACCGGTGCGCGCGCGGCTGCCGGCAGCGCCGCGGACTTGCGCAACAAGCGAATCAGCCAGTCATCGGCCTCTAAGGCGAACACCTTGGCGCTCGGGCCGGCGCGGGCCGCCGCCGCGAACGCGAACAGGCCCACGTTGGCGCCGATATCCCAGACCACATCGCCCGGGTGCACATAGTCACGCGCCAATCCGAGGAGCGGCGGATCGGCGTGCGCGAGTGGCTTGCCGAGAAACTTGAGTCCCGCCGCCGGCGACACGTAGAGGGCCGCCGCGCCGAATTCGCTCGACAGTCGCCGCTGGAAGACCAGGTGGCGCGTCAGGCGTTCGACGAGGCTGCGCAGCATGCAAGATCCGGGCGGAAATCAGACAACTATCATGCGCACCCCGCATGACAGATTTGCGATGCGACAGGGGTGAGGCGGCCGGCATTCGCCCGATGACCGCGTCGGGCAAGATGCGCGCGCGCCGCATCGGCGCGCGCACGGGACTAACGGCGCCGCTCTCCGGCGATGTGCTCACACAGGCTGGAGATCCACACCTCGCACATCTTCACCGCCTCTGCCGGACGGAACGTGCCCGGCGCGAGACACCATTCGAGCCACAGGCCATCGAGCAATGCGGTCAGTCCGATCGCCGCACGCCGCAGCTCGGCCGGCGACACTGCCGCGGAGCGCTGCGGGCGGCGTCGACCGTTCGCCTGCTGCAGCAGCTGCAGCAGCAGGCCGCGCACCAGGCGCACATAGTCCTGGTAGGTGTCGCGCTGCACCCGCTGAATCGGCCGCGAGTGCCGGTACATGCCCCAGAACACCACCCATACCGCGAGCGTGTCGGCATCGAGGTTGGGTGCGGAGAAGGAAGCGTTGAGGAAGGCGCGCATGCGTGCCTGCGGTGTGGCGCGCGCCCGCCCGACGGCGGCCTGCATGCCGCCGACCAGTTCGGCGTTGAAGTAGCGGTAGGCAGCCGCCACCAGCTCATCTTTGTTGGGAAAGTGGTGATTGATCAGCCCGACCGAGACACCGGCCTGCGCGCTGATGGTGCGGATCGAGAGTCCTTCGTGCCCGTAGCGCTTCAGACACTCGATGGTGGCGGCGATGAGCGCCTGGCGGCGCACCTCGGGTAGCTGCCGCTCGAAGCGCGGCTTGCGCACGGCACGCGCCATCAGGCCACGCGCCGCAGCCGCCCGCGGCGGAAATCCGCGATGATCTCGCGCGCCGCGTTGTGCCCGGGAGCGCCGGTCACGCCGCCGCCGGGGTGCGTGCCGGCGCCGCACATGTACAGCCCGCCGAGGGGCCCGCGGTAGTTGCCATAGCCGAGTATCGGCCGCGCCGAGAACAGCTGATCGAGGCTCAAGTGTCCGTGCATGATGTCGCCGCCGATGAGGCCGAAAGTGCGCTCCAGATCGAGCGGACTCATGATCTGTCGGCCGAGCACGGCGCCCTTGAAGTTGGGCGCGTAGCCGGTGACGGTGTCGATCATCAGATCGGCCACGGTCTCGCGGTGCAGATCCCAGGACTCGCCGTTCGGCAGTGTCGGTGCGACGTGTTGGCAGAAGAGGCTGGCGACGTGCTGTCCGGGCGGCGCGAGTGAGTCATCCAGCGTGGACGGAATCACCAGCTCCACGATCGGCGCGCGCGACCAGCCGTGTGCGCGCGCATCGAAATAGGCGCGCTCCATGTAGGCGAGCGTCGGTGCGATGATGATGCCGGCGCCGTGATGGTCGCCGGCGTTCTTGCCCGGCAGGCAGCTGAAATCCGGTAATTCGCTCAGCGCCACGTTCATGCGGAACGTACCCGAGCCGCAGCGGTAGTGACTGATGCGCTCGCGGAACTCCGCCGGCAACGTCTCCGGCGCCAACAGCTTGAGGTAGAGCAGGCGCGGGTTGAGGTTGGAGATCACCGCCGCCGCGCGCAACGTCTCGCCCGCTTCGGTCAGCACGCCCACCGCGCGCCCGCCTTCCACCAGCACTTCGCGCACCGGCGCGTCCACGCGAATCTCGACACCGCGCGCGGTGGCGGCGCGTGCCATCGCCTGGGTGATGGCTCCCATGCCGCCGATGGCGTGGCCCCAGGAACCGCGCTTGCCGTTGACCTCGCCGAACACATGGTGCAGCAGCACGTAGGCGGAGCCTGGCGTGTAGGGACTCGCATAATTGCCGACGATGCCATCGAAGCCGTACACCGCCTTGATCGGTGCGCTCTCGAAGAAATTGTCCAGATAGTCGCCGGCCGACATCGAGAACAGCGCCAGCAGCTCGCGCCGCAGCGTCATGTCGAGCTGGCGCACGCGGCCGCCGACACGCGCGGCGCGCACCAGCTCAGGCAGCGCTGCGCGCCAGCTGCCTTGCAGAGCGTTGGGCGGAGTGGTCAGTACCAGATCGCGCAGCACGTCCGCGATCGCCTCCAGCCGTTCACCGTACGCGCCGAGGCGCGCCGCATCCCGAGTGGAGAACTTGGCCACCTCGGCCTGGGTGCGCGCCCCGCCGGTCAGCAGGTAGCGCCCGTCTTCGGTCGGCAGGAAGTTGGCGGCGCGGCGCTCCACCACCCGCAGCCCGTGCGCCGGCAGATCGAGATCGCGGATCACCTTGGGATTGAGCAGCGAGACCGTGTAGGAGGCGACCGAGTTGCGGAAGCCCGGGTGGAACTCCTCGGTCACCGCGGCCCCGCCGACTACCGAGCGCCGCTCCAGCACCGTGACCTTGAGGCCGGCGGCGGCAAGGTAGGCCGCGCACACCAGCCCGTTATGGCCGCCGCCGATGATGAGCGCGTCGCGGCGGCCGTCGGCGCCGCGCGCGCTGTCAGCCATGACTCCAGCCCCGGGCCGGCGCATGCGGCAGCGCGCTCTCAGGAATCAGACTGCGCATGCGCCGCGCGAAGCTGCGCAGGCACACTTCACCCTCACTCAGGGGTCCGGAGGTGTAGCTGCTCGAGGCCATGCCGGCCTGCACGCGCTCGATCAGCGCCTTGTCCTCGAGGCTCACGCGACGGTTGATACGCCAGTTGAGATAGCGCGCGGCACGCAGCTCGCGGCTGCCGGCGCTCTCCGGGTGCACATAGGCAATCTCGCGGATCATGGTCTCGGACGGTGACACCGGCAGGAACTGCATGAAGTCGATCTGGTCCGGATAGATGTCGAAGGCGACGTTCGGCCACAGTTTGAAATAAACCCACAGGCGCTGACGCTCAGGCGGCAGCTGCGGGTCCTGCGGCAGCACGCGCTGGTACATACGCTCCGACCAGTTGCTGGAAGGCGTATCGCGCAGCGTGCCCCACATCTTGTCGATCCACGGCTTCGCCTCGATGCCGTAACCGCGGCCGAACAGCCGCGTCAGTCCCGGGTGCGCGACGTTGATGTGCAGGCCGTCGGAATAGTTGTCGGCAACGTTCTTCCAGTTGACCGCGCGCGGGCGCAGGCTCACGCGCCCCAGCGGCACCAGCTCCTCGAAGCGGTAGGGCGCAAGCTCGTGCGCGTAGGGCGCGGCCATCTCTGCCACCGTGGGCAGGCCCGGCGCCAGCCGCACGAAGATGAAGCCGAGGAACACCTCGTGCTCGATCGCCGCCAGGCCGTGGCGCGCGGTGTCGAGTCCCTTGAACGCCTCCTTGTTCGGCACCCCGGCCAGGCGTCCGTCGAGCGTATAGCTCCAGGCGTGGTACGGACAGGTGATGCGCTTACCGCAGTGACCCTGCTGCCCATCGAGCAGGCGCGCGGCGCGATGGCGACAGACGTTGTGGAAGGCACGCACGCCGTCCTCGGCGCGCACCACCACCAGCGACTCGCCGAGGAACTCGAAGGTGTGAAAATCTCCCGGCCGCGGTACATCGTTCAGGTGACACACCAGCTGCCAGCTGTGGCGGAAGATCGCCTGCCGCTCGCGCTCAAAGAATTCCGGGTCGCGGTAAATCCACGCCGGTAAACTCAGCGCCTCCAGCTCGGCGGGTGCGGCGGACTCGATGCGTTTCAGGGAAGTGACTTGCATGGACGACACTCGTGGCGGCGCGGGCTTGACAACGACGGCCGTTGTTGAACGATCGTACAATAACGGCCGGAACGCCGCAAATGTTACCCGCTCGGGCCGGCGGCAAATTTATACGGGCATACAAAAACGGTGATCTGTGTTCGACATCGCGCACCTCATCCAGACATCGCTCGCGCCGGTCTTCCTGCTGTCGGGCGTGGCGGCAACACTCAGCGTGCTCACCAACCGCCTGGCGCGCATCATCGACCGTGCGCGGCGCCTGGAGGAGCAGCTGGAACAGCATCCCGGGCGGGCGGCGCAGCTGCGAGTCTCGCTGCGCGTGCTGGCGCGGCGCGCGCATTACATTAATGTGGCCATTTCGCTCGCCACCATCGCCGCCTTGCTGGTGGCCCTGGTGGTGGTGGCGCTGTTCGCCAATGCCTTCTTTATGCATTCGCAGCTCGGGGTCGGCATCGCGCTGTTGTTCGTGGGCGCCATGGTGTGCCTGAGTGCGGCGTTCCTGGCCTTCTTCGTGGAGGTGCGCGTCGCGGTGGCGGCGCTGCGCATCGAGATTCCGGCCGAGGCCCCCGCCCCCCGCCAGCCCCCTTAAAGAGGCACGCCGCAGGGGAATCTGCTACCCTGCGCGTCCTTTTTGGACATCGCCGGCAGGCGGCCGCCCACCCGGGCGCGCATCCAGCGCCGCCGCCCCCGAGTCACCCATGGACCGCCCGATCCGCAATATCGCCATCATCGCGCACGTCGATCACGGCAAGACCACGCTGGTCGACTGCCTGCTGAAGCAGTCCGGCACCTTCCAGGCCCATGAGCGCATCGCCGAGCGCATCATGGATTCCAACGATATCGAGCGTGAGCGTGGCATCACCATCCTCGCCAAGAACTGCGCCATCGAGTACGGCGGTACGCGCATCAACATCGTCGATACCCCGGGGCATGCCGACTTCGGCGGCGAGGTGGAACGGGTACTGTCGATGGTCGACGGCGTGCTGCTGCTGGTGGATGCGGTCGAAGGACCGATGCCGCAGACGCGCTTCGTCACCCGCAAGGCGCTCGCGCTCGGCCTCGGCGCGATCGTGGTGGTCAACAAGATCGACCGCCCGGGCAGCCGCCCGGCGTGGGTGATCGATCAGACCTTCGACCTGTTCGATAAACTCGGCGCCAGCGATGCGCAGCTCGACTTCCCGGTCATTTATGCCTCCGCGCTGCAGGGTTGGGCGAGCACCGACTACACCGAGCGCCGCCCGGACATGTCGGCACTATTCGAGGCCATCCTCACGCACGTGCCGCCGCCCGCGGCGCAGGCGAACCTGCCGCTGCAGCTGCAGATCTCGACGCTCGACTACAACTCCTATGTCGGCCGTATCGGCATCGGCCGCATCCGCCGCGGCGTGGTTCACCCGGGCGAGAGCGTGGCGCTGCGCTATGGTGATGAGGACCGCGGCGTGGCGCGCATCGGCCAGGTGCTCGCCTTCACCGGACTCGAACGCCACCCGGTGGAACAGGCGGCCGCCGGCGACATCGTCGCGGTGACCGGCATCGAGGACGTCAACATCGGGCTGACCATCTGTGACCCGGAGCATGCGCAGGGTCTGCCGCCGATCAGCGTCGACGAGCCGACACTCGCCATGAACTTCCAGGTCAACACTTCGCCGCTCGCCGGCCGCGAGGGCAAGTTCGTCACCAGCCGGCAGCTGCGCGAGCGGCTCTACCGCGAGCTGCAGAGCAACGTCGCGCTGCGCGTGGAAGACACCGAGGAGCCGGATGTCATGCGGGTTTCGGGGCGCGGCGAGCTGCACCTCACGATCCTGATCGAGAACATGCGTCGCGAGGGCTATGAGCTCGCGGTGTCACGCCCGCAGGTGCTCACCCGCATGGTGAACGGCGAGGTGCACGAGCCCTACGAGGCGCTCACCGTCGACATCGAGGAGGGTCACCAGGGTGCGGTCATGGAGGCGCTCGGCAGCCGTCGCGCCGAACTCACTGACATGAGCGTGGACGGCAATGGCCGCGCGCGGCTCGAGTATCGCGTGCCGGCGCGCGGACTGATCGGCTTCCAGGGCGAGTTCCTCACGCTGACGCGCGGCACCGGTCTGATCAGCCATATCTTCGACGGCTTTGCGCCGTTCAAGGGTGACATCCCCGACCGCCACAACGGCGTGCTGGTGAGCAACGAGAACGGCGAGGCGGTGGCCTACGCGCTGTTCAACCTGCAGGAACGCGGTCGCATGTTCGTGGGTCCCGGCGAGCGGCTCTATGAGGGCATGATTATCGGCATCCACAGCCGCGACAATGACCTGGTCGTGAATCCGATCAAGACCAAGAAGCTGACCAACATCCGCGCCGCCGGTAAGGACGATGCCATCCTGCTGACGCCGCCCATCCAGCTGACGCTCGAGTACGCGGTGGAATTCATCGCCGACGACGAGCTGGTGGAGGTCACCCCGGCCTCGATCCGCATCCGCAAGCGCTTTCTCAAGGAGCAGGACCGCAAGCGCGCGGCGCGCGCCGACAGCGCCGCCACGGTCTGAGCCGCACCTTAAGGCGTCGCTAGCGGCTGTGGCCGCCGGAGATGCCGATGAAGCTCAGGAATTCCCCGCGGGTGCGCGCGTCGCTCCTGAAGGTGCCGGTCATGCGGCTAGTGACCATCGAGACGCCGCGCTTGTGCACGCCGCGCGTGGTCATGCACTGGTGCACGGCATCGACGACCACACCGACGCCGCGTGGCTTCAGCACCTCGGTGATGCAGTCGGCGATCTGCGCGGTGAGCTTCTCCTGCACCTGAAAGCGCCGCGCGTAGCCGTCGACCACGCGCGCCAACTTGCTGATGCCGACCACCTTGTCGGCAGGCAGGTAGCCGATGTGCACCCGGCCGATGATCGGCGCCATGTGGTGCTCGCAGTGCGACTCGAACGAGATATCGCGCAGCACGATCACCTCGTCGTAGCCGCCGACTTCCTCGAAGGTGCGGCGCAGATAGGCGGCCGGGTCGATCTGGTAACCGGAATACCAGTCGCGGTACGCGTCCACCACGCGCTGCGGAGTATCACGCAGGCCCTCGCGGCGCGGATCCTCCCCTGCCCAACGCAGCAGCGTGCGCACGGCACTCTCCGCCTGACGCCGTGAAACTGACGACCGTGCCATGCGACTCCCCTCTGCGGCACGCGCGGCGCGCGTGTTCAGGCAGTGTAGCCTGCCGTGCGCGGCAGGCGCGACGGAGGCTCTAGGGGAAGAAGTGCAGTAGTGCGAGGGTCAGCGACAGACTGCAGACCCCGACCAGCGTGGCGACGAACAGGCCGGCGGCGAGCGGCCGCCAGCCGATGCGCCACATGTCGGTGAAGGAAACCGACAGGCCCACTGCGGTCATGCCGCAGGTGAGAAACAGATCGGACGCGGTGTAGCCGCCCTCGACCGCACGCTGCCAGCCCGGCCCGTGCCAGAACGCATCGCCCACGGTGCGCACCAGGATGAAGCCGATGAAGGCCAGTACGAAGAATGGCACCAGCGGCGGGCGCGTGCCCGCCGCGGTCTGCTCTGTGCCGCCTTCGGCCTGCTGCTCGCGCCGGGTGAGCCAGGCTGCCGCCGGGATGAGCACCGCGATCGACAGGTTGCGCAGCAGCTTGGCGACGCTGGCCGCCGCGAGTGCCGCCGGCGCCGCCGCCTGCTGCGCATAGATCAGCGCCGCGCCGATCACCTGCGAGGTGTCGTGGATCGTGGTACCGAGAAAGATGCCGGCGTGCACCGGCGAGGCGGCGAAGAACTGTCCGGCCACCCAGGGGTAGAACAACATGGCGATGCAGCCGAACAGCACCACACAGGTCACTGCAAAGGCGGTCTCCGCATGGCGTGCACGGATGACCGGCGACATCGCCACCACTGCCGTGCAGCCGCACACGGCGGTGCCGATGGCGAGCAGCAGACCGAGGCGGCGCGGCACGCCGAGCAGGCGCGAGATGGTGATGCCGGCCGCCAGTGCCAGAGTCAGACAGCACAGCGCGACCGGAAGCGCCGTGACGGCGATGCGCGTGGCGCCGCTCAGCGTCAGCCGCAGACCGACGAGTGCGATGCCGATCCGCAGCAGCCGGTGCATGGCCCACCTGAGCCCCTCGCTCGCCCAGGCGGGCACGCCCACGGTGTTACGCCACAGCATGCCGAGCACGACAGCGCACATGACCGGGCTCAAGGGGAATTTCGGTAGGCCGGCGGCGCCATCGGCCAGTCCCGCGGCAAGGCCGCGTGCGAGCGCGGCCAGGGCGATGGCGAGCCCCAGGCCGGGCAGGGCTTGCAGCAGCGGGGACCAGCCCGCGAGCGCCGCCCGGCGCAGCGCGCCCACGACTAGAGAGTCACGCGCTTATCGTTCGCGAGCGGCGCGAGCACCCCAGGACGGCTGGCGATCATGCGATCGTTGAGTTCGCTGATCGCCCGGCTCCCGGTACTTACGAACAGGAAGGGCAGCACGCCGTGCACCAGACAGGCGCAGCCGGCCAACATCATGCGCCAACCGAACCCCGTCGCACGGAGCAGGTGTTCGGAGTAGCTCTCGCCCACGGAGGCCGGATGAGCGGTGAAAGCGCGGATGAGGCTCATCCACTCATAGTAGTCGCGCACCTGCGCGACGGGGTTGCGAAGGGATGGCAAAGTGCGCCTTGGTGCGCAACAATGTTGCGTCAGACTCCTAAAATGAGGAACAGCGTTTCATGGATAAGCTCGACGCCAAAATCCTCGACCTGCTGCAAGGCAACGGCGAACTGACCGCCGCCGAGATCGCCGACCGCGTCGGCCTGTCGAAGGCACCCTGCTGGCGGCGCATCCAGAAGCTGCAGGCGGCGGGCATTATCCGCAAGACCGTCGCCCTGCTGGACGCGCATGCGCTCAACGTCGGCACCACGGTGTTCGTGACGCTGAAGACCGGCAACCACAGCGAGGCCTGGTTCGAGAAGTTCGTGCGCGCAGTGCGCGACATCCCCGAGGTCACGGAGATCCATCGCATGAGCGGTGACGTCGATTACTTGATCCGCATCGTGGTGCCGGACATCGACGCCTACGACGCGGTCTACAAGCGGCTGATCGGCGCGGTGGAGTTCCAGGATGTGAGCGCGAGCTTCGCGCTCGAGACCATCAAATACACCACCGCCCTGCCCTTGTGTTACCTCAGATGCGAGTGAGGCCGCGGGCTGCGTCAGCGCGCTGATGCGAGCGTGTTGTCGCTGATGATTTGCGCGATGCGCGCCCGCACCGGCGCCGGATCGATTTCGAAGGCGCTGGTGCTGAGCACCGGCTCCGCGCGCGGCGCCTGCGCCAGCTGCTCGCCGTGGTCATCATGCACATCCACCTTTGCGGTGGTGGACAGGCCGATGCGCAAGGGGTGCTCGCTCAGTTGCTTCGGCTCCAGGATCACGCGCACCGGCACGCGCTGCACCACCTTGATCCAGTTGCCGGTGGCGTTCTGCGCCGGCAGCAGCGCGAAGGCGGCGCCCGTGCCCATGCCGAGGCCGGCGATGCGCCCGTGGAACTCCACGTGCCGGCCGTACAGATCGGAAATCACCCGCACCGGCTGGCCGATGCGCATGCGGTTGAGCTGCACCTCTTTGAAATTGGCTTCCACCCACAGGCGTTCGAGCGGCACGATGGCCATGAGCGCCGTCGCCGGGCTGATGCGGTCGCCGAGCTGCACGCCGCGCCGCGCCACGTAGCCCGAGACCGGCGCGCGGATGCTGGTGCGCTCGAGGTTGAGCCACGCGCGCTCCACCTGGGTGGCCGCCGCCTGCACATCGGGGTTGTCGGCGACGCCGGTGCGACCCACCAGCGCCAGGGTTGCCGCCAGGTTCTCTGTGCCGCGGTCAAGGCGTCGCGTGCCGCGTTCAGTTCATCGCGCGCATGGCCGAGCTCCTCGCCCGACACCGCGCCGCTCGCGGCCAGATTCTTGCGGCGGTCGAAGTCCGCCTGGGCGCGCGCAAGATCCGCCTGGCGCTGGCTGACCACCGCTGCCAGCTGGTCGCGGTTGGCGAATACGGTATGGGTTTGACGCACCGTGCGTGCGAGCTGCTGCTCGGCATCCTGCAAGGCGATGCGCAGGTCGGTCGCATCCAGACGGATGAGCTCCTGGCCCGCCTGCACACGGTCGGTCTCGTCGGTATTGATCGCCACGACCGTACCGCTCACCTGCGACATCACGTTGACCAGATCGCCGGTCACGTAGGCGTCGTCGGTGCTCTCGTAGTAACGCGCGTAAGCCACCCACCACACCAGCACCGCGAGTGCAATGAGGACGAGCCCGATCGTGAGCACGGTGAGCCAGACGCGCCGCCGCTGCCGCAGCAACTGCGCAGCGGTCGTGGCAGGCTTCTCGACGGTGGCGTCCATGACTACTCCCTGTGCTTGTCAGGACGCCGGTGTCGGCGGCAGGTAGCCGCCGCCGAGTGCCAGGACCAGATCAACGCTGAAGGTGAGACGCTGCGCGGCCAGCTCGGCGCGCAGGCCCTGCGCGAGCAGCACCTGGTTCTGACTCGACAGCACGCTCAGGTAGTTGTCGAGTCCGGCCTTGTAGCGCTCGGTGGTCAGATCGTAGGAGCGCTGGGCGTCCTCGAGTGCGGTCTGCTGCTCGGCGCTCTCGCGCTCGAGCGCACGCCAGTTGGCGACCACATCCGCGACCTGGCGCACGGCATCGAGCAGCGTCTGATTGTATTGCCCGACGGACTGGTCGTACTGCGCCCGTTGCACGTACAGGGCGCCGGTCAGCGCGCCGCGGTTGAATACCGGCAGCGAGAGTGCCGGGCCGCCGCCGATGATGCGGTCGGAGGCATCGAACAGCTGGCCGAGCGAGCCGAGACTCGAGAACCCGGCGAACGCCGTCAGGTTCACGTCCGGATAGAAGTTGGCCTCGGCGGCCTTGATACCGTGCGCGGCCGATTCCACCTGGGCGCGTGATGCAACGATGTCCGGACGCCGCCCGAGCAGGTCCGCCGGCAGGAGCGAGGGCAAGGCGAGACTGTGCGGCGCGGTGAGCGCGGGGCGCTTGAGATCCATCCCGCGATCGGGCCCGGCGGCCACCAGGTCGGCGAGCTGATCGCGCCCGAGATCAATGTTGGCCTGCACGAAGGCGACACCGGCGCGCACCAGTGCCAGCTGTCCCTCGGACTGTTTGACGCGCGCGGTGTTCTCCAGGCCCGCCGCCACGCGCTGCTGCGTGAGCTCGAGGATCTGCTGCTGCTGCCGGAGGTTGTCGTTGGTGACATCGAGCAGCGCATAAGACAGATCGAGCTGGATGTAGGCCTTCACGACCGCGACCGAGAGGGCCAGCCGGGCTGCCGCCTGGTCCGCTTGCGCGGCCTCGACGCCTGCGCGCGCGGCGGCGGCCAGCTGGCGGTAATGTCCCCAGAAATCGAGGTCGTAGCTCAGATTGAGTGTCGCCTGACCCTGGGTGTAGTAGTTGCCCCCGTAGGGCGGCGGATAGAGACCGTTCTCCGGGAAACGCTGGCGCTCCACCGAAGCATTCACCGACACCTGCGGCAAGCGCGCGGAGTGCGCCGCGAGCGCCTGTCCCTGCGCCGCGCGCAGACGCGCCTGCGCGATCTCGAGCGAGGGACTGCCGGCGAGCGCCTGCTGCACCAGCGCATCGAGCTGCGGGTCGCCGTACGCGCGCCACCAGCCCTCGGCCGGCCACGCCTGGGCGTCGAGCGCTGCGCCTGCGAGGGCGCGGTCCGCGCTCAGCCCGTGCGGCGCCAGCTGCGGCGCGGGCTTCCAGTCACCGCGGTCGACGCAGCCGGCGAGCGCCAGCGCGACGAGCGACGTCAGAAAGACGGTGCGCCTGATCATGATTTCTCACCCGCGGGGGAACGCAGATTGTCCGCCCCCGCCTGCCCGTTGGCGATCATCCTTCCGAGATAGTCCTTGAGCGCATCGATCTCCGCCTGGCTGAAGCCGGCGAGATGCGCCTCCAGCACACGCCCGCACACCGCCATCAGCCGCTGCAGCTGTGCCCTGCCCTGCGGCGGCACCCGCAGGAACACTACGCGGCGGTCGGCGCGGCCGCGCTCGCGCCGCACCAGGCCCTTCTGCTCGAGGCGGTCGAGAATGCGGGTCATGGCGCCGGTGTCGTAGTGCATGTAGCGGCACAGGTCCGCGGCGCTGCTGGCCGCCCCCTCTGCCAGATGTTTGAGCACGGCAAACTGCATGCCGCTCAGGCCATAGGGCTCAAACTGCGCATCCAGACTGGCCAGGAGCGAGGCGCGCGCGCGGCCCATCAGGTGTCCGACGGTGAGGTTCTCCTGCGCCGGCCGCGGCACGGGGCGCGGCTCTGCGGTGGCGGCGGCACGGCGGTTCATGGAGTTAAATCAGCTCTCCGAGCAGTTACTGCCTGTAATATTACTGCCTTGGCAGCTATTTGTCACGTGACCGGCGTCGCAGCTGCGAGCGCGACCCTGTGACGACCCGCACGCCGCGCCGCTGCCATGGCGGGGCGTGCCGTCGGCGCGTGTTACGTTGGCGCAGCCACGCACGCCCCTGGCGGAGACGCTCATGATTCATGGCAAGTGCATCTCCTCGCGCAACACGTACTTCATGAAGCGCGTGTTCCCGTTTATCGCTTTCGGCGGCCTGGCACTGGTGCTCGCGGTGCCGCTTATGGCCGCCCGGCCACACGGCAATTTCCCCTATGCGGTGCTCATCGGTCCGCTGGTGATGGCGGTGATTTTCTACTTCGTGCTGCAGCGGCTGGTGTTCGACCTGGTCGATGAAGTGGTGGATGAGGGTGACGCGCTGGTGATACGCGTCGGCAGCGAGCGAGAGCGCATCCCCCTGACACAGATCATCAACGTCAGCTACGCCGGCATGACCAACCCGCGGCGCGTCACCCTGACGCTGCGTCACCCGGGGCGTTTCGGCCGCGAAGTTGTGTTCTCGCCGCGGCAAGGTTTTTTCGAGGGGCTGGCTGGCGCGAGCCCGCTGGTCAGGGAGCTGATCGAGCGGGTGGATGCGGCGCGGCGGCAGTGAACACATCGGCGCCGAAGGCCTTGAGATCCGGCGCCGCCGCGTAGCCCAGCGGCGGCAGGCCGAAGATCGTTTCAACGGTGCGCAGCAGCGCGTAGTGGTTGTAAGCCTCGTGCACCACCGTGCCCGGCTGAACGAACGGTGACAGCACCACCGCGCCGATGCGTCCGCCGCCGGGTCCGCGGAAGCCCGGCTGGTAGCGCGCGCCCGGCAGCGGCTTCTCGCCGCAGCAGGCGCTCGAGCCCTCCGCTCCGCCAGCGTCGGATTCATCGAAGGTGATGATCAGGAGACCGTCGGCACGGAAGGCCGGCGAGCCGAGGATCTGCGGCACCCATTTCTTCAGGAACGCATTAGTGGCCGTCAGGCCGCCGCGGTGCCCGTCGACGCAGTGCGCATCGTGCCCGTCATTGCACAGATTGGGCGTGATGAACAGGTAGTTCGGCGTGGCCGCAAGCGTTGCCAGGTCCTGCGGCAGGCGCTCGAGATTCACCACGCGCGCGTCGCAGCGCGCCTTATCGTCGATGATCGTATGAAAGTAGACGAACGGATCGTGGCGCGCGGCGTACTGATCGCCCAGGGCTGCGATGTGGGTGTGATCGACTTGGTTCAGCACCGCATGACCGCAGGCCGCCGCCTCGCGCGCCGGATCGTTGCCCATGTCTTCCATGTAGGCACGCCAGCTGAGTCCGGCGGCTTCGAGCTGGTCCGGCAGCGTCTTGACGATCGGCGGATAGACGCAGCCGGTCCCGAGCAGCTGTCCGTCGGCGTTGAGTGCACCGCTTGCGGGAGCGAAATCTGCGAACGTGCCGCAGTCGAGCTGGGTCGCCTCATTGGGCGCCTGACCGCTGATCAGCGCGATGTAGTTGCCGAGACTCGCGTGGCCGATGCCGAAGTACTGGGTCAGGAGCGCGCCCTGCTGCGGCAGCGTGTGCGCCAGGTACGGCGCGGCCGAGCTGTCACCGAAAGTGACACCGTAGGACTGGTTCTCCAGCAGCAGCAGGAATACGTGGCGGATGGGTGGCAGCGCCGCCGCCGGCGGCGGGGTTTGCGCGCCGGCGCTCAGCGCACAGCCGAGTGACACCAGCGCGAAGGTCGTGGAGCGCAGCGACATTCAGGCCTCGCGAGTGGCCGATTCGAGTTGCGCGGCCGGCACGGCTCCTGCCATGCGCATCGCCCGCAGAAACAGTGCGGCGCAGCCGAGGGTGAGGAGTGCAGCGGCGATGAAGGCGGCACCGGGGAAATACACTGCCGCACCGGGCGCGGAGAAATGCGCGAACACCTGCGTCATGAGCGGCGGACCTACGATCGAGCTCAGGCTGTAAATGCCGGCCACCGCCCCCTGCAGCTCGCCCTGCGCATTGGCGGCAATGCGCTGCGAGGCGAGCGCGTTCATCGCCGGGTAGGTGAGCGCAAACAGGAAAGTCGTGAGCGCGACGCCGTACATCATCCAGCCTTGCGTGATGAGTGCGTAGCCGACATAGGCGACCAGGGCCGAAGCCATGCCGGCGAGCGCCGCGCGCCGTTCACCGCCGAGCGCCGGGATCAGCACCTTGGTGAACACGCCCTGCGCGAGCGCCATCAGGCCACCGACGAATGCCAGCGAATAGCCGACCTGCGCGCTGCTCCAGTGGAACTTGGAGATGGTGTAGAACGCCCAGGTGCTGGGGAGCACCTGGTGCGCGAGCTGCCACAGGAACAGCGCCCCGAGCAGCACCAGCACCACCGGATGGCGGCGCATCTGCGCGAGCGTGCCGAGCGGGTTGGCGCGCGCCCAGTGAAACGGCCGGCGCAACTCCCGCGGCAGCGACTCGGGCAGGGCGAAGTAGCCGAAAGCGCAATTGGCGAGCGCGATCGCGCCGGCGGTGAAGAACGGCGCGCGCGGCCCGAGGTTGCCGAGCAGACCGCCGATCGCCGGACCGAGGATGAAGCCGATACCGAACGCTGCCCCCATGAGGCCGAAGCTCTGTGCACGCTTCTCGGGCGGCGTAATGTCGGCGACGTAGGCATAGGCCGGGGTGAAGGAGGCACCGGCGACACCAGCGATGGCACGACCGACGAACAGCCAGCCGATCACCGGCGCGCAGCCCATGATCAGGTAATCACAACCGAGGGCCAGCAGCGCGAACAGCAGCACCGGGCGGCGGCCAAAGTGATCGCTCAGATTGCCGAGCACCGGGGCGCAGAAGAACTGCATCAGCGCATAGACAAACGACAGCGCGCCGCCGTAGCTCGCGGCGCGGTCGACGCCGACGTGGGTCAGCTGCATGATCAGCTGCGGCAGCACCGGCAGAATGATGCCGAAGCCGATCGAGTCGACCAGCACCGCGATAAATACAAAAGCGAAGGCGCCGTTGCCGGCCGTGCGCGCGTCCATGGGCTCTTTCGTGGGGCGGGCTATCTTAGCCGAACGGCCGTTGCAGCCGGCGCCGTATCCAGAAAACCGGCAGGCCGAGGAGAATGATCAGAAAGGTGATTCCGCTGTTGCGCGGATCGGTGAGCAGGGCGTTCACCACCATGAAGGCGGAGGCTGCGAGAAACACCAGCGGCACCCACGGATAACCCCACACCCGGTACGGCCGCGGCAGCGTCGGCCGGGTCCGACGCAGCACGAACACCGCTGCGACGGTGAGTGCGTAGAACGGCCAGATGCCGAGAATGAATTTGTCGGCCAGCTGGGCGAAATCATTGGCGAGCACGTAGGCGACCCCGAGCACGGTGGCGAGCCAGATGGCGACCGCGGGGCTGGCGAAGCGCCGCGAGATGTGGCCCACCACGCGAAACATGAGGCCGCGATCTGCCATGGCGAAGAAAATGCGCGAGCCGGTCATCATCGAGGCGTTCAGTCCGCTGAAGGCCGCGATCACGACCGCGGCGGCGATCACGGCGGCACCGCGGCCGCCGAGCAGCGGAATGCGCTCGGCGACGCTCGCCGCAATGAGCTTGGCGCCGGCCATCTCGGCAGGCGCGAGTGCGTACATGAAGCCGACGTTCACCAGCAGATACACCAGTGTCACGCACGCAGCGCCCGTCACCAGTGCCAGCGGCAGATTGCGCTGTGGATTGCTGATCTCGCCCGCCATGGAGGCCGGATCCGCCCAGCCGTCGTAGGTCCAGAGCACCGGAATCAGCGCGCTCGCGAGCAGCGACAGCGGCAGCGCCTGCGGCCAGGCGGGCGTGAAGTGCGCGCTGCTGCCGCCGGTCGCGCTGAATGCGAGCAGTCCGAGCGCCACCAGCAGCAGGTATTTGATCGCAGTGGTGGCGCTCAGCACGGCGGCAGCGCGCTGCACGCCGAAGTAATTGATCGCCCCGATCACGACGATGGCCAGCGCTGCGGTGTAGCGCACCTGCGCGCCCGACAGCGGCACGAAGTAGCCGAGGTACTCGGCGAAAATCGTCGCGATGGCGCCGAGCGCGGAGGCGCGGATGACCACGAGTTCGGTCCAGCCGAAGAGGAATGCGGGCAGCGGACCGTAAGCCTCGAGCAGGTAGGCGAAGATGCCGCCGGAGCGCGGCAGGGCGCCGGCCAGTTCCGCCACGGTCAATGCCCCGCACAGGGCGACGACTCCGCCCAGCACCCAGCACAAAAGAATCGTCCCCGGCGCCTGCAGCTGTGCGGCGACCGTCGCCGGCACACGGAAGATGCCGCTGCCGATGGCGACGCCGACCGACACGGCGATGGTCTGCCACAACGTCACCGTGCGGGGCATGCGCTCGCCCCACGCGTCAGCCATTGCCTACCCTCTCGGCGAGCAGCTCCACCCAATGGCGCACCGGCAGCGCCGTGCCGCTGCGCAGGTGCGCGAGGCAGCCAATGTTGGCGGTGGCGATCACCTCGGGCGAGCCGGCGGTGAGGGCTGCGAGCTTGTCGTGCAGCAGTCGCTCGGACAGCTCCGGCTGCAGGATCGAGTAGGTTCCGGCCGATCCGCAGCAACGCTGTCCGTCGGTCACCGCCGTCAGCTCGAAGCCTGCGGCCTCGAGCAGCGGCTCAACGATTCCGGTCAGTTTCAGGGCATGCTGCAAACTGCACGGCGCCTGGAAGGCCACGCGCAGCGAACGCGGGTCCGCGCGGCGCAGCGCCGCGCGCAGCGCGGCCGTCTGCGGCGCGAGCATCTGGCTGATGTCGCGGGCCGCAGCCGCCACGCGAGCCGCGCGCGCGGCATAGGCGGGATCATGCTGCAGCAGGCGCCCGTAGTCGGCCACCATGGCGGTGCAGGCACTGGCGGTGACGACGATGGCCTCAGCGCCCGCCTCGAGTGCCGCGGACAGCGCATCCACATTGCGGCGCACCTGCCCGAGCGCCTCCGCGTGCGCCGACAGATGATGACTCAGGGCGCCGCAGCAGCCCGCCGCGCCCGCGCGGATCGCCGTGATTCCGACGGCATCGAGCAGGCGCGCGGCGGCCGGGTTGATGCCGCCCGCGAGCGCCGGCTGCACACAACCATCGAGCAGCACCACGGTGCGCGCATGCCGGGGCGCGGGCCAGCCGCCGGGCGCGGTGCCGCCCGTGGCCGCGATCTTGGTACGCAGTGCACGCGGCAGCAGCGGACTTGAGAGGCGCGCCAGCGCGAGTGCGGCGCGCACACGCCGCCGGTGCGGCAGGATCTTGCGCAGCAGATAGCGCTGCAGGCGCGCCAGCGGAGCGCGTGCCACGCGCTCCTCGGTGAGCCCGCGGCCGATGTCGAGCAGGCGGCCGTACTGCACGCCCGAGGGACAAGCGCTCTCGCAGGCGCGGCAGGTGAGACAGCGGTCGAGATGCAGCTGGGTACGCTCGGTGACCGGTGCGCCCTCGAGCAGCTGCTTCATCAGGTAGATGCGCCCGCGCGGACTGTCGAGCTCATCCCCCAGCAATGCATAGGTCGGGCAGGCGGGCAGGCAGAAGCCGCAGTGTACGCAGCTGCGCAGTATCGCATCGGCCTCGCGGCCCGCGGGGGTCGCGCGGAGGGAATCGGCGAGCGCGGTCTGCATAACCTCCCGATTCCATCGGCCGCCGGCGGCGGCTCGAGAGACTCGTGGAGGCCGATTCTAGCTGCAACCGCCGCGCCGGGCGTGCGCGACTAGCCGGTGATGACTTTCAGGCGCTGCGTGCGCGAGGCATCGGCCACCTCGTTCACCCGGCGCAGCAGCTCGCGGGCCGCATCCGCCTGCAGTGGCCGGCTGAGCAGGAACCCCTGCGCGTCCTGGCACTCCTGCTCCTGCAGGAAGGCGAGCTGCGGGAAGTTCTCCACGCCCTCGGCGGTCACATTGATGTGCAGCGAACGCGACATGGCGATAATGGCGGCGGCGATGGCGCGGTCATCGCTTCCTTCGGTGATGCTGGTCACGAACGAGCGGTCGATCTTCAGGCGATCCACGGCGAAGTGCCGCAGGCGGCCGAAGCTCGAGTAACCGGTACCAAAGTCATCGATGGCGAGCGAGATGCCCAGCTCCTTCAACTGATTGATGGCCTTCTCCGCCCAGGCTTCATCGGCCATGACGACCGATTCGGTGATCTCGAGCTCGAGCACGCCGGGATCGAGCCCGGTCTCTTTGAGGACTGCGGCGACTTCCTTCGGGTACTCGGCGAGTGCGAACTGGCGCCCCGAGACGTTGACCGCCATGCGGTTCACGGGCAGACCCTCCGCGCGCCACGCCTGCGCCTGCTGGCAGGCGGCCGTGAGCGCCCACTTGCCGATGGCGAGGATCAGGCCGGTCTCCTCTGCCACCGGGATGAACTCGGTCGGACTGACGGTGCCGAGCTCCTCGTTAGTCCAGCGCAGCAGTGCCTCCACGCCCGAGACCGAACCGGTGCGCACGTCGAACTGCGGCTGGTACTGCAGCGTGAACTCGTTGCGTTCCAGCGCGCCGCGCAGCTGCTTCTCGATGGTGAAGCGGTGCAGCGCAGTAGCGTTCATGGAAACATCGAAGAAGGCGAAGGTGCCGGGGCTGCGCCGCTTGGCGAAGTACATGGCGAGATCCGCGTTGCGCAGCAGCGTCTCGGTGTCTACACCGTCCTGCGGATAGATGGCGATGCCGACACTCGGGGTTACCACCAGCGAGTTGGACGCGAGCTGGATCGGCTCGCGCAGCGCCAGGATCAGCCGCTCGGCGACGCCTCCGGCATCGACCGTGCTGCGCAGCGAGGGCAGCAGCACCATGAACTCATCGCCGCCCAGGCGCGCGATGTCGCCCGTGCGCGTCTTGCCGCTGTCGGGCGCGGCATCGTTGCCATAGCGCAGCGAGCTGCGCAGCCGGTCCGCAACCACGCACAGCAGCTCATCGCCCACGGCGTGACCCAGGGTGTCGTTCACCCGCTTGAAGTTATCGAGGTCGAGGTACAGCACGGCGAGGTAGCCGCCCTTCTCCTTGGCGGCCTGCAATGCGCCCATCAGCCGGTTGTGCGACTGCTCGCGGTTGGGGAGGCCAGTGAGCGTATCGAAGTATGCCAGCCGCACGATGCGGCGCTCGGCACGCCACTTGCTGGCGAGCGCGATGGTCATCTGGCGGATCTCGTGCGGATGGAACGGCTTCTGCAGGTAGGAGAGCTTGTCCTCCGGCGGCACGTAGCCGCCGATCTCGCCCGGATCGGCATCCGAGTACGCGGTGCAGATGACGATCTCCACCGCCGGATCAAGCTCACGGATCTGGGTCGCGGCCCACACGCCGTCCGGTCCCGGCGGCATGCGCACGTCGAGGAACACGATCGCGAACGGCTCGTTGCGCGCCAGCCCCTCCTTGACCGCGGCCACCGCCTGGGTGGCCTGCTCACAGAACACCGGCTCGAATGTGGTGGTACGCACGCGCTGGCGCTGCGAGTCCGCCGCGTTCTTCTTGAACAGCCGGCTGCGCAGCTGGTGGAAGCCGGTCATCTCCAGATTGACCTCGTGGTCGCACAGGATCTGCCGGTACGCCTCGCGCACTTCGGACTCATCGTCGACGACCAGTACGCGGATGGAAGGAGTGTCACGATCAGCCATAAGAACCTCAGGCAGCTCCGGCGAGCGGAGTGGTGTCACGGGTGGCAAGCGGTATCAGCAGGTGCAGCGAGGCGCCGCACCCGGGGCCTTCGCTGGCGGCCCAGATGCGGCCACCGAGTGCGCCGACAGCGTTGGCGCACCAGTGCAGGCCGATCCCGTGGTTGGTTTCCCGTGATTTGGTGGTGAAGCCCTTCTCGAACACGCGCTCGAGATTCTGTGCCGAGATGCCGACGCCGTCGTCGCGGCACTCCAGGTGCAGCTGGGTGCGCTCCGGCTTGTGAAGGATCTCGGCACTCAGGCGCAGCGTGCCCTGCGCCTTGCCCGAGTCGCGCACCGCATCGGCGGCGTTGATGATCAGATTCTGCAGCACGAGCCGCAGTACGGTGCGCGCGACGCGCACGACGCCCACTTTGCGCAGGGTCTCGTCGGCCTCGACTGTCAGGCGCGCGCGTGCCGAGTCCGGCACGATCTCGAGCGACTGGCTCACGAGCTCGGTCAGGCGCACCGGCTCGATCACCTGGTCGTTGCGCGCCGAACGCAGCTGCTCGGTGAGCTCAGTCTGGATCACGGCGGTCTGTCGCGTGATCACCGCGACGTCCTCGCGCGATAAGCGCACGGTGTGCGCCAATTCGCGGCAGGCAAGCCGCAGGAATTCCTCCAGGTCCGCCTTGCGCTCGGGATCCGCCACAACGTCCTGCAGCTCCGAGATCGCCTGATCGATGTCGGCGTCCGGTGCGACGCGCAAGCGCTCCGCCAGATTGGCGAGCCGCACGGAGATCGGCGTCATGGCATTACCGAGGTTGTGCAGCACGCCCTTGGCGAGTTCAGCGAAACCCGCCTCGTAGGATTGATCGACCAGCTGCATGCGCGAAGTGGCAACCCGGTCCACCATCCGGTCGAATTCGCGCGCCAGCACACCAAACTCGTCCTTGCGCTTGAGGTTCAGCCGGGTGGTGAGATCCTGGTCCTCGCTCAGTGCCACTGCGTGGCGTGTGACCTGCGCCAGCGGGTTGAGGATCGCGCGGTTCAGCATCATCACGAGCACGATGAGTGCGAGGATGCCGGTGGCCAGAATGCAGACCGTGGCATAGAGCACGGCGCTGTGTCCGCGGGCGCTGATGTTGCGCGGCACGTCGACGCGCAGTGTCATGATCGGATGGCCGTAGATGTCATCGAGCGACTGGTAGACCTGCGTCAGCTCGTCGGTCTCGACCAGCTTCTCGCCGGATATCCCCGCGACCGGCGCGAGCTTGGTGAGCTCGGTCTGCGCCTGTGCGGCAATGCTGTGCATGACGGCCGGCGACAACAGCCGCCCGAGGAGCACCATGCCACGCGTGGGGCCGTGACCGGTGCCATCGAGAATCGGGGCGCCGGCCAGCATCATGGTGCCGCGACTGGTGCGCACCAGCCCGCGCGCGGACAGGCCGGCGCGGATCTTGTCGCGCCACGGGAAACTCGCCGGCAGGCTGGCTGCGGCGGTGAGGTCCAGCTGCAAGGGCCGGTCTGCGTCCAGATCGAGGTCGCGCGCCTGCACGACGTTGCCGTCCAGATCAACGATCAGCAGGGCGTTGACGTTGAGCTGCCGCAGCGCCGACTTGTCGAGATTGGCTTTGGGAAAGTCGGGGTTGTGCTCCTGCACGAAGCGGTAGGTGTCCGCCCAGTTGCCCCAGTCAGAGGCAGACATGGTCAGCCGCTCGAGGCTCAAGTCCAGCGCGAAGCTGATACGCCGCATCGCAGTACGAGCATCCGCGCGCTCCAGTTCGGCGAAACTCGGCGTCACCACGAATTTTTCGACCAGCACCTGGGCGAGGCCCAGCGCGACGAAAATCGCGGCGATCGAGGCGATGACTTTGGGGCGGATTTTCACAGGATTAAGCTAAATCGAAGCGTCCCCCTGTGCCCGTCCCGGCCTCTCAAATTCGATGGCCTCCGGGCCGCTCACGAGCCAAGAAGTGACGTCCGTCACACAAGCCGCGGGCGGCGGAAAATTGACCGGGAGATGCTCCCAATCGGTGCGCGGCGCGCCAGGAACTAGTTCTGCTGCGCGACAGCGGACTTCAGATCGAGTGGCGAGGAATCCAGCACGTTCTTGATGTCCTTGCACTGGGGCAGGCGGGCACCCTTGTAGCTGTCGGTGGGGAAATACTTGTTCTGCCACGCGGCAAATCCCCACACATCGAGCCCGGCCTTCACATACTTGCCGGCGTGATCTGCCGCCTCGCAGTCATACTGCGAGCGCTGCGCGTGCTGCGCGGTCTCTTTGAGGAGCTCGGTGCGTGCCTTGGTCTCCTCTTTCAGAAGCAACGCTTCTTTAAGACTCGGCGCGCCGCGATGGGCCTTACGCTGCACCTTGAAATCCGGATCGGCGTAGGGATCTGCGGGATCGCCGCTGGCCGCGAGCTGTGAGCTGACTTTTACCGGAGCCAAGCTCGCAAGCACGGGAGAAGTCTCCGGAGCGGGCGGTGGATTGGCAACTGCCGGAGTGGTGGCCGGGTCGAAGGCCGCCGTCATCGCCACATTGCGCTCCGAGCGTGCGGCCAGATAATCGACCACTCCCCACAAACCGACCGTGATGAGCGCAGCGCTGCCGAGCACGAGAGCCGCGAATCTTCCAAAGCCGCCGATCGCGGCAAACCGCTGTGAGGGAATCAGCTCGCGGATCCACTCCTGCCCGGGGGCGCTCATCAACCAGGCCGCCAGCTGGCGGCTGCCAAGTAGCATGCCGTGGGCCAGCAGAAAGCCGAGGGCGGCGCCGATGACGAGTTGCGTCATGCTCATGATCAATACCGTGCAGGCACGTTGAGAGTGCGGTCATTCTCCGGGTGGAATCGCTGCGCATATGTGAGCCGATTCACCCTCGGAATCTACGAAAGCGTGCATGGAGCACGCATACCGCGGCTACTGCAGTTTTGGCTGTCCGGAAGTCTCGCTGCAAGGCAATAAATCAACTAGTTGCGTGCTCGGAAGGTAGCGCCTTGCCTTCTCTCGATGCGAGATCACTCGGACCGAGTGTCTCTGCGGCGGCTCGTGCTTAGAGGCGCTCCGCTTCTCGACCCGGCGAGATCATCGGAGAAGTGCATGAGCCATTTCCACATCCAGGAGAACAGCAGTCCCCGCCGCTATACGTCAACAATCAGCGTCTGGCCGGCTCGCGCGCAGTCTCGCCGCCCCGAGGCCTCCAGTGCTCGCTTCAGGCATCAGCGCGCGGTGTAGCGAAAACATCGATTGTTCCATGAGAAAAATGAATGGCAGCGCTGCGAAACCCCGTGCTAAACCCAATAGACAAGCGCGCAGTCAGGTGGCGGACGTGCGCCCAAGAAACCGATAGGGACAATTGCGGGGGACACAGCAATTGAGCGACCGCTCTACCGGCATCGGGAAACCTCGGTCAACCGCTGTCAGCGGGTCAGCCGCACGTGTGCTCTCGAGCCGTGCGCTAGGGCTGTCGCTCGCTGGCTTGCTGTCACTGTCTTTTACACCGGCGTCCGCAGACCAGCTGACCCCCATCGATGCCGACGCTCACTATCCCGAAGGCCCGTACTGGCGCGACGGCAAGCTCTTCTACGTTGAGTACGCCCAAAGCAACATCAAGACCTGGGACGGAAGGCATACGAGCGTTTACTGGCACCTGGACGGCTGCGGCGCGAACGCTCTCATTCCCTTTAACGGGCATCTGCTCGTGGCCTGCTATGACAACAATTCGCTAGTCGAGCTGGACTGGAACGCCCGGGCTTTGCGCGTCATCCGTTCTGACAGCCAGGGGAACCCCTTCATCGGGCCCAATGACTTTGCCAGCGATGGAAAAGGCGGTATCTACTTCTCAGCTTCCGGGATGTATGACATCAAGGCACCGATCACCGGAACCGTCCTGCACATGAGCGCCGACGGAAAAACCGTCGCTGTCGTCGCCAATACGATCCACTACTCAAATGGCCTGACGCTCGCGAAAGACGGTCAACACCTGCTGGTCGCCGAGATGCTTGCGGGCCGGGTGCTTTCGTTTGCGATTGGAGCGGACGGCACGCTGGGGCTGCGCACGGTATGGGCGCGGCTCGAGGATCTCGCGCCGCCGACGCCGCACGAGGATGCATACAACGGCCCCGACGGACTGAAGCTCGGACCCGACGGCAACTACTACATTGCTCAGAACGGCTCAGGACGGGTTCTGGTCGTCGCAGAGGACAAGAAGCTGGTACGCATCATTAATGTCCCCACACCGTACGTCACTAACGTGGCCTTTGGTGCCAACGGCGCCGACACGGTGTTTATCACCGGCGCGTTCGAACAATGGAAGCCGCCCTATCCAGGAGCGGTGTACAGCTGGACGAAATGAATTCCAATCTCCCGGCTTGTTCCGTTCAGAGTACCCCTTCGCGTCCAGCTTTCTTTCGTGCCGAATTCGTCGTGCAGCGACGGCCTGCCAAGCGCCGCTTGCTAGTGACGATGACGACCGCGCCTCTCACGGAAGCATTACAGGCCAGATGGAACTGACGCCCGCAACACAAATGACCGCCGGAGAGTTTCATGGGGAATACCCGTCTCGGACATCCGAAGCTAACTAGCGACGCCAGGTTGATGCCGGGCGGCACCCGTGTTGCGGTCGCGGTGTTCATTGCCTTGTATGGCTCGCCGCATCGGGCCGTCGCGGATGAACCTGAGACCGGCGCCAGCTCCCTGCAGGAAGTTGTCGTTACCGCGCAGCGCCGGCAGCAGACGCTGGAAGCCGTCCCGTACAGCATTTCGGTCGTCAGCCCGGACCAGATCGCGGCGACTGGTGCGACGGACCTCGAGAGCCTCGCTTCGCAGGTTCCCGGTCTGAGCATGTATGACTACGGTGCCCGGTTCGCCGGCGCTGTTGCACCGATTATCCGTGGCATCAATGCCACTGGAAGTCCCGCGCGAGGCTTCCGTACCTTCGAGCAGGACCCGGTGGGTACCTACATCGGCAATTCCCCGATCCAGGGCTACTTTCAGATCGACGATATCAGCCGCGTGGAGATTCTGCGCGGTCCCCAGGGCACTCTGTACGGCGCCGGGGCGTTGGGCGGCGCGGTACGGTTCATTCCAAACTCGCCTGAGCTCGGCAAGTTCGACGGATCCGTTGAAGCCAGCGGTTCGAAGCTCGCCCACTCGGGCGGTACCGGTTGGTCAGTGAAAGGCGTCGTGAACGTACCGCTCGGTGACGTGTTCGCTTTCCGCGCGGCGGCAAAATACGACTATGAACCTGGCTGGATTAACGTCTTCGGCCCCCTCGAGCGCACCAATAACACCTTGTATGGAGTACCTCTGCTCGCCGATCCGGGCGACCCGGTCAACAGCTCGCCCATCTACACCAGCCGCAACGACTGGAACTGGCAGCGGACTTTCACGGGTCGTGCGAGCCTCTTATGGAAACCCGTTGAGGCATTCAGCGCGGAAGTGGCGCTGCTGCACGCCGAGGTCAGCGGCGACGGCGGCCCGCAGGTCAATACGGACTTTGCCGGCGGCCCATCGCCATTCGATCCGCACACGGTCTTCCCCGCGGGCGGTCCCTACCAGGAATTTGCCCTCGTCGACGAACCGTTCGATCGCACCACGAATCTCACCAGCCTCGACATGAGTTACGACGTCGGCTTCGCCACCGTCTCGTCGACCACCTCATATCAACAAACGAACGGGTCCCTCATCCAGGACTCGAGCTTCGACTACGGCGGTTTCGACGGCGGTTACTTTCTGCCCTACTACGGCGGCATCCCGACCAATCCGCGCTTCATCTACCCTTTCCTGTTCACCGACTCGGAGCACTCCTTTTCACAGGAGCTGCGCCTGGTCTCAAAGACGAATCCACAGGATATGTTCGACTATGTGCTCGGCCTCTTCTACGAGAAGCAGGTGCGCCACGGCGACTGGTATGTGACCAACCCTGGATCGCCGGCGCGGTCCGTGGCACAGGGTTGCACGGGATATGTCTATGAGGGTTCGAGCTTCCCGAACTGCCTGCTGCTCAGCGGTCCCGGTGATCTCACGTTCCAGCAGATCGACACACAGAATTTCGAGGATCGCTCGGTGTTCGGTGAGCTGTCGTGGCATTTGCTGCCGCACGGACAGATCACATTCGGTGCACGCTACTTCAATCAGCGCTTCACCGACGAACAGCTATATCAGGATTTCACTTTCCCTACTCTGATACCGCCGACGCCACGCTCAGCCCCGGCGTCGAAGACCGTCGGTAAGGTGAATCCCTCGTACGAGTACGCTCCGCACCACTTCGTCTATGCGCTCTGGTCGCAGGGCTTCAGGCGCGGCGGTGCCAACTCAGTGCCGGAAAGTGGGATCTTCGAAGAGAGCCCGCTGCTGCGAACTTACCAGCCCGACAAAACCAACAACTACGAAGCGGGGCTTAAGGGCAGGTTTGACAACGGACTTTCTTATGCTTTTGCGGTATTCACGATCAACTGGGACAAACCCCAGATCTCATCGAGCCTGCCTTCCGGAAACCTCGCCGTCTACAACGCCAACACGGCGAAATCGACGGGCTTCGAGTTCGAGACCACGGGCCCTTTGTACGTCTCGGGCCTGACCTATTCGATCAGTTACGCGTATGCCGATGCGCGCCTGACCAGTGATTTCTCGCTCCCAGCCAACAATGGCACCGGCACCATCGTGCCGGGCCTGCTGTCTGGCAAATCGGGCGAACAACTTCCCGGCAGCCCTAAGAACAGCGTGAGTGCCGCGTTAATCTACGATCTTCCCGTGACGCCAGGATACGACCTCACCTTCTCCGCAAACGGTGTTTATCGCAGCGCCGTTGCGCTCCAGGTAGCTCCGAGCGTCGGGACTACGACGGTTCAGCACTCCTCGACTTACGAGATCATGAATCTCAATGTAATCCTGACGCACAAGCCATGGCGCGCCACGCTCTATTGCACCAATGTCTTCGACAAAGAGGAGATTCTCGCCCCGCCCTCACAGCCAAATCAGCTCGAAAACCTGACCAATGACTATCTGGTCAATCCACCGCGCGAGATCGGGGTGCGCGTTGGCTACTCGTTCTGAACCGAGCACCGGTCTAGAGCGACGCCGCAACTCCGTGAGATTGCAGCATCGCGATGAGTGGCTCGAGGTGCGTGCGATAGTGACGCCAGCGTCCAGTAGAGCTGCCGTAGATGGGGCGCCGCACTTGCGCGGCGCTCGCTGTCAGGGATACTGATTTATTGCTCTGAATGTCAACGGCGCCGTCGTTCCATGGAAGTCCGCAGCAGCGCGCGGCGCCGGCGCCGACGCGTTGCGGCTCCCGCACCAGATCCTCATAGACGATCTCCTGCATCGCGGCTCCGAATGCCGATCGCCAGTGATCCAGGAGTCGCTGATAGGCGATGTAATAGCGCCCCAGTTCGTGGAGGTCGTAGCTGAACGGATAGCCTGAGGCGAATAGCGTCCGATACATCGCGAAACAACTGTCGAGCGGCGATCGGCTAACCACAAGCAAAGTTGCCTCCGGCAGAGCGCGCCGGATGGCTCCGAGATACAAATAGTTTAGGGGTAACTTTTCAATGATCCGGACCGCCGGCGCGCCTGGCTCGGCCAAACGCGCATACTGGGCCGCAACTCGGTCTGAGTCTGCGGCAGCGGCCTTTTCGAAGATATCTCCCGAACCACGGCCCTCTTCCAGCAGCGCGCGCGAAAAGTTGTCCGTCTCGCCGTTGGACCGGGCTCCCGGCAGTCCTGTCAGGATCCGCTCCAACAGAGTGGTGCCGGACCGAGGCAGTCCGACCACGAAAATATAGCGTGAAGAGTCGACCGGTCGCGATCCCTGACGCGACCCGGGCAAACTGAGAATTTGTTGCGGATAGACCTCGGCGACACGGCGCAGCTTGCCCTCATCCGTGGCCACGTCGTACGCAAGACGCGAGCGTCGTGCTTGAGCTGCGACTGCGAACCAGCGGAAGGCTTCATCGTATCGCCCGATGTCGTCCAACTCTTTCGCGAGTGCGTACCCCAGCAGAACCTGCGCTCGGTATTCGGCGACGCCCCCCCTGAGAAGCGTCGTCAATTCCTCGATGTGATTTGAATCAGCAGACTGAACCTGCAACTCGGATCTGAGTAGGTAGCACTGGAACTGCGCCGGATCTAACGCAATGGCGCGATTGCACGCTGATTCAGCTTCCACAAGCCTTCCGAGGCTGCGTTCGCTGCAGGCCAGGTTGTACCAGAAGCGCGGGTCCAATGGCGCCACCTGAGTGGCTCGCCGGTAAAGCGCATTTGCACGTTCGTGACGCCCAAGAGCCATAGCGACATAGGCCAGCCCGTCGTACGAATCACCGTCGCCGGTGGCCAATCCCTCGGCCTGCCCGATGACGCTCTCGGCGTCTTCGGTGCGTCCAAGTCTCAGCAGTATCGATGCCAAAAGCCCGTGCCCTGGAAGGCAGGTGCGAGCCCCACCAACCGCTTTCTGCGCGAGCGCCAGTGCCTCAGACAACTGTCCTGATTGCATCAGGCGCTGCATTTCGCCACTAGCAAGATGTACGGGACGGCTCATGCTGCGTTGCTTCCCTCCAGCGCGGATTCGAACCAAATCAAGCAGGATGCGACTCAACCGACGGCACTGCGAGCCTCAATATGGATAATGAGCCGATATGTCTTGGCGGCCGATATTTTTCATTGCGTTAATGGTGGCAGGACTGTGGCAAGGCTACAGCAATTGGGAATTGCGCCCCATTCACCCTCCGGACGGGCCCATTGCCCCGGCCGATCCGAAGCAGACGGACAGTCCGGAGGAACCGGCCACAACATTGGGTCGCTGGCGTCTCACACCAAAAGCGCATTACGACATCACTGCGCGAGTTCTCAGCCGCGAGGACTACAATTTCGATCTCCTTTCTGACCTTATTCCTGAGGACCTCGCATTGGGCTGGGGACCGATGTCAGACAATCGTGTGCTGCGCGCCTTTGAGATCTCGCAAGGAGCGCGATTCTACTCGTGGGTCGCGAAACGGGACCTGCCGGTCCCACGCCAAGTGGTCATCGAGCATAGTGCCAATACGCATGTGATTCCGGCAGATCAGTCGGTGCGCCGACAACTCAAGCATCTACGGGTCGGTCAGGTGGTCCACATGACCGGGCTCCTGGTTGACGCAGTGCGCGACGACGGAATAACCATTAAGACGTCGCTGACGCGAAGTGATTCGGGACCCGGTTCGTGTGAGATCCTCTTGGTAACAGAGGTGGAAGCCTGGTGACCGGCTATTTCAATGGAATCGGAGGCGCTATTGTGCCCCGATCGACGAAGCGGAGCTGCTCAGAAAAAGGCGAGGACCATAGATGAGCGATCTCAAAAAAATACGCATGGAGGTGACGGATGCAGCGGTTGACGACGAGCTGCCGCTTACCGCAGGAAACTCCGCGCTTGCACTGGTCAACGAAGGAAATGCGCTGGAGGAACAAGGGCGAACCGCCGATGCAATGGCACGCTACGATGCCGCTGCGCAGATGGACCCGCGATGCGCCAGAGCGCACCTCAACCGAGGTAACGTTCTTCTCGCGAATGCGCGCATCGATGAAGCTCGCGTCGCGTACGAAATGGCCATAGCCTGCGACACGGAGTATGCCGCTGCCTACTTCAATCTTGGGAACCTCAACTGCCACACGGGCGATTTTGAGCGTGCTCTAAATAACTACCGAGTTGCCACCGGCATCAATCCGGAGTTTGCGAACGCGTTCGTCGCGATGGGCAATGTGTTAGACCACTTGGGACGCGGCTCCGAAGCGACCGAGAACTACGAGCGCGCCCTAGCTATCGAACCAGGATACGCAGAGGTTCATTTTAATCTGGGTGTCCTTGCGGCGAACGACGGAAGATATCAACAGGCGGTCGAGAGCTTGCGCAGGGCAATCGGCATTCGGCCCAAGTATGGCGCTGCCCACTACACCTTGGGCAAGGTGCTTACCAGCCTCGGACACCTCGATCAGGCGGAGGCGAATTTTCGCGACGCGCTGTCTATCGCGCCCGAGTCCGAAGCCGCCGTGTACGAGTTGGCAATGGTTCTTCTGCTGCGAAGCAAATCGCCGGAGGCAGTGGCACTTATAACGCACCACCTCGAACGTATGCCGACGTGGCTGATGAAAAGCACGTTCGCAATGTGCATCGCACGCACAAAGTTTTTGTCAGACGACCCCCTGATCCGGGCCGCACTTACGATTGCCATTACCGAGCCATGGGGACTTCCGTATGAGCTCGCCCGGCCGGCAATCAGTCTGATCATTCTTGACCAGCGGATTGCCAGTTACGTCCGCTACGTCAACGAGAATTGGCCTGCTCGGGCACCGAAGAAAACATCATTTGCTGGAGAGGGCCTCACGGCACTTGCAACTAACTCGTTGCTGCTAGCATTGCTGAAAGCCGCACCCGTGAGCAGCGTTGAACTCGAGCGTTTCCTCACTAGCGCGCGCTACGCTTTACTTGAAGCGGCAACGGCCCAGGAGTTACCGGACGAGTTGACACTCCGGTTCTATGCCGCGTTGACGCAACAGTGCTTCATCAACGAGTACATCTTTGATTGTGATGTCAGCGAACAGACTGCCGCGGCAACCTGTCGCACGAAGCTACTCGCACTGCTGGACGCCGATGCAGTGATACCACCTCTCCTGTTGCTCGCTGTAGCCGCATATTTCCCGCTCAACTCGCTACCCACGCCGGGGCGACTTCTTGCCACGCATCACCAGGATTCGGTCGAGGAAGTATTGCGCTTGCAAGTTCGCGAACCACTTGAAGAACAAACGCTGCACTCCAAGATTAGATGCCTTACTTCGATCACCCACGGTGTTTCAGAAAAAGTGCGCGATCAGTATGAGCAGAATCCTTACCCGCGCTGGGTGAAACTGCCAGTGCACCCGCCAACGTTGCACTTCAATGCCGAGTTGCGGCGCACGCTACCGTTCGCGCGGTTTGCGCCCCTGCGAGATGACAAGGAGCCGGAGGTGCTCGTTGCTGGGTGTGGGACGGGCATTCACCCGATCACCTTCGCCCAGAGATTCCGCGGTGCTCGGATTCTGGCAATAGACCTTAGCTTGAAAAGCATTAGTTATGCCGTCCGCAAAACGCGCGAGTTAGGCGTTACCAATATCGAGTATGCCCAAGCCGACATTTTGAAAATCGGTGAGATAAGCCGTTCGTTCGACGTCATTTCTTCGGCGGGAGTATTGCATCATCTGGCGGACCCATTCGCGGGATGGCGAATCCTGCTTTCCAGATTGCGACCCGGCGGCTTTATGCACTTGGGTTTCTACAGCCAACTGGCACGGCGGCATGTGGCTAGCGCACGTGAGTTCATCGCGGCTCGAGGTTACGGAAGCTCGCCTGATGAGATTCGTCGCTTCCGCCGAGATTTGGCTGCTGAGAACGGCGACCTGCAATTAATACGCAAATTCCCAGACTTTTACTCATCCAGTGAGTGTCGCGACTTGGTTTTCCACGTACAAGAACATCGGCTGACACTCGAACAGATTGATTCGTTTCTCTCCGAGTCCGGACTCCGATTCGTGGGTTTCGAGTTGAACTCCTCCGTGCGACATCAGTACCGCATGCGCTTCACCGGAGACCCGGCTGGCATTGATCTGCATAACTGGGCGCAGTTTGAGGCGGACAATCCCGATACGTTCGCCGGAATGTACCAATTCTGGATTCAAAGGCCGATTACTAACTGAATGCGGCCGCAGCTCGTCGCGCTTTTTGCTTTTTGCCGCCTTCAGACTTCGGGCGGATTCCGGATCCGCGCGAGCGCGATCATAGGCAGACTTACGAAATCAATGATCATGCAGAACTCAGGCGACCCGAGCTTCGATTACGGAGTGCTGGAACAGGCTAAAAGAACTCCTTTCGGAGGCCAATCCGGTTGCGCCGAATTCGCGGTCATCTGGAAGGACAACCAGGTACACCAATGAGTTTATTGCTGCCTTGGAATGTTGCCGAGCTTCTCGCGAATCAACAACAACTCGCGGCCTAATTTAAATGCAACAGATCGAACTGCACAACCGGCACTACGCGAAGAACAAATTCATATGGATCGGATTATTCGCTGTGGGCCTTATCGTAATCTATGCGTGGCGAGTAGTGGCTGCGTCCGAGAACAAAGTCGATTTTCCGGACGGCTACGATGCCGTCCAGGCAGCACCAAACAGCCACAAAGTCCTTTTCGAAAATGGGCTGGTGCGTGTGTTAGAAGTACCAATACCGCCCGTGGGTAAACCTGAACCGATGCATCATCATCATTGGCCTAGTCTTTTCTTGCATTGGGATACGGGAGGTAAGAGTCCCCACATTCGATACCATCTGCCGGACGGCAGTGTAAAAGATATTCCCGGCAAAGACAGTCCGACGCATCCAGGCCACTGGGTCGTACGCTGGATGAACCCGGAGCCCATGCACTGGGTCGAAACGGTGGATTACGGGACCGGCCAGGAGCCGCCGTATATTCGCGTTGAGATCAAAATTGCTCCATGAGGCGGAGTTACTGAGTTAGGTGGAAAGCGTTCATACCCGGGACCGGGGGACGACAACGAACGCGCCTTCTTTCGCACCGATGGTCTGCCGGACGAAGATATGGCCGTGCTAGGTCAGCGCGAGGGCGATGATCCGCAACGAAGACGCATAAAGGGTGGGCCGAGATACATGCCCACCAAATAGGCAGTAAACCGCCGTTGCGGCTTACTCGCGCCGAGCCGCCCGAAAGACACGGCGTGATTATCGGATGGCCTACTGAAATTCAGGGGCCGTCAGTCACTGGCGATACAGCTAGCCGATGCATCGCGCAAGGTTGTTTGGCCTCCGCCATTGGCTGCAGTACCAGGCGATTTATAGGACAACCGTGTTAGATCGGGTCCTATAACTGCTTGAATACTGGCGCGCCCGGAGAGATTCGAACTCCCGACCTCCTGGTTCGTAGTCGCGATGATGATTTGATAGGTTCTTATTTTTTAACCACTTAGCAGGCCCGCCCTCTCTCGAAACAGGCACCGTAGTGCACGAAAGGGCATCAAACGCTGCGTTTTTGCTACGGTGCCAATTGGCGTGGTGTGTATAATACACACGATGCAGAGTCGCCGAGCTGATCAAGCTTTTGCAGGTGGATGGCTGGCAACTTCAGCGAACTCGCGGCAGCCACCATCAGTTCGTGCATCCGACGAAGCCGGGTACCGTTACGGTTCCGCATCCGAAGAAGGATCTAGGAAAGGGCTTAGTGCGGGCGATTCGAAAGCAGGCCGGTCTGAGGTGAGGTTTCCAATTTATGCGATATCCCATTGCAATTGAGACGGGCGATGCGAAACACGCCTACGGCGTCGTGGTGCCTGATTTGCCAGGCTGCTTTTCGGCAGGCGATACCTTGGATGAGGCGTTGACCAACGCGCGGGAGGCCATCCTGCTTCATCTGGAAGGTCTACTCGACGACGGCCTAGCCTTTCCAAGGTCGTCAACTATCGAGCAGCTGCGCAGCAAGCGCAGCTATCGCCGCTGGACTTGGGCGATCGTCGACGTCGACATCAGCGAGCTCGGAGATAAAGCGGCTCGAGTCAACATTACGTTGCCGCAGCGGATTCTCCGCGCGGTGGATGCTCATGCTCGTAAGCAGGGTGAGACGCGCTCGGGGTTTCTTGCCCGCGCGGCGCTGGACGCGATGCGAAAACCAGCATGAGCGAGGAGCAAATCGGCAGTCGCTGATCGGTCACAACCGGTCACCGGCGTGCCGAAATGGTCGCCCGAAAGCAGTCGCTCACGGCTTACGGTAGGCTATGGGGCACTAACCAAGAGCCTTTGAATGGCCGACCGCACCGAGCCAGAGAATCGTCAGGGTCGCGACACAACGGGGGCACCGTGACCGATCCGGGCAAGGCGGTGTTCCTGAGCTACGCGTCGCAGGATGCGGAAGCTGCACAGCGACTGTGCCATGCGTTGCGCGCCGCCGGTATCGAAGTTTGGTTCGACCAGAGCGAGCTTCGGGGCGGGGATGCATGGGATCAGTCGATCCGCAGGCAGATCAAGACCTGCACGCTCTTCCTCCCGGTCATCTCGCACACGACGCACGATCGCCGAGAGGGCTACTTCCGTTTCGAATGGAAGCTGGCGATCGATCGCTGTTACCTCATGGATGCGAACCTTGCCTTTCTATTGCCCGTCGTCATCGATGACACGCGCGATGATGATGAGCGGGTGCCGGAGCGGTTTCGCGAGGTGCAATGGACGCGCGTGCCGGGAGGCAAGACGCCGCCGGCTTTCGTCGAGCGTGTGCAGCGGCTGCTGTCGGGCGATACCTCGAGTGCAATCCGGACAGCTACTAATGGTTCTGGGACCCTACCCAGCGTGAGGCGCCGGCCAACGTCGTCGAGTCCAAAACGCGCCCTACCTGTAGCCGTCGCCTTTGGTGTCCTGGCTGCGATGACGGGTTACTTCGCCGTCCACAAGACCTGGACCTCGAAGCCGGTGGCCTCGACACACTTGACTCCGACTGCGGCAGCCTCCATCGCGGTGCTCCCGCTCGCGAACGAAAGTGGGGAGGCGGGTCAGCAGTACTTCTCGGACGGGATCTCAGAGGATCTGATCACCGCGCTCTCGCAGTTCCCGGGGCTCAAGGTGATCGGGCGCACTTCGGCGTTTCGGTTCAGAG
>DATHMN010000186.1:0-21642 GCA_035487135.1 Steroidobacteraceae bacterium
AGTAGTACGGAATGCCGCCGATCCACAGCGTGGTGTAGAACGGTGGCAGCACCGGCACGTAGAAGCCCACCGGCGCGCCGATCACCACAAAGCCGCCGGGTCGCGGTGCGTACCAGACGCCACCGGAAAAGTAGTAACGCCCACCGGCGACCGGGTACGGCGTACCGGGCACCGCGGCGACGAACCCACCCCGCGCGGCGTAGTAGTGGTTGTGCATGTAGTGACCGTCGTAGTGACTCGGAGGTCCGCCGCCGTGCCACTGCTGTGCCTGGGCGCCCAGCGCTGCCAGCGCCAGCACCCCGCCGCATACACTCATCCGCAAACTGCTCTTCATACACTCACCGTAAGTTCTTCTTGCAATCACCGTACGCTGTAGCCGCGACCATCGAGGCATGCGCCGAGCGCGCGCCGGTAGGCGGCCGCCGCCTGCTCCTGCTGCGCCGCGGCGCGCCGATTGGCCATGGAGGCTGCTTGCGCCGCCTGCAGGTTGGCAGCATTCGCCTGCGCGTTGGAGGCATCACCGACGCTGCCGATCGCACCGCCGACCACCGCGCCCGCAAGCGCGCCGGTGGCCGCCTGCCACGGACGCGAGATGGCCGCGCCAAGGATCGCGCCGGTGACCGCGCCGATCGCGGTGTTGGTTCCCGGCGGTGGTCCCGAGGGCACCACCGTCACGCGCTCGTGCGGTGGCACGCCGGGAGCGCTCGGATCAAAATTAGTCTGCTGAGTCGCCCACACGCTGCACTCGTAGTGATCGCGATCCTGCTGCTCGGGGGTCTGGCCATGCAGCGGATAGGCATACACCTGCGCCGGAGGCGGAGGTGGCGGTGGCGGCGGGGGTGGTGGCGGCAACGGTCGCGGCGGCGGCGCGGTCACGCAGCCGACCAGCAGGCCGGCGACGGAAGTGAGCGCAATGCACGCGAACGCGGCACGACGAATCGAAAGGCTTCGGTTCATGGTTGGCAAGATTCCAAGCTAGAGGCGCACTATTGCCAGAACGCTGATTGCGGTCTCAGGGTTGACACTTCAAGGGCCGACGCCACACGCCACTTCGACGTCCCTGAATCAGCGTAAGTTCCTGACTGTGAACAATTGTTACCGGGTTTCCGTTCCGTACAACTTCGCCCTAGTGTAACCGCTTCGTGCCACTCACGGAGCCACGAGCGCGGCGACCCGTTCGAGATCTGCGAGCGTGTTCACGTCCGGCCCCGGCTGTTCGCATGCCACGCCGACGTGGACGCGCAGCCCGTGCTCAAGCGCGCGCAACTGCTCGAGCTTCTCGCATTGCTCGAGCACGGTCGGCGCCAGCCGTGCCAGCCGCTCCAGCGCTGCCACACGATAGG
Organism: Steroidobacteraceae bacterium; assembly: GCA_035487135.1. Classification (GTDB taxonomy): domain Bacteria; phylum Pseudomonadota; class Gammaproteobacteria; order Steroidobacterales; family Steroidobacteraceae; genus 13-2-20CM-66-19. Next base: position 1,344 of record DATHMN010000186.1, read on the forward strand.
CATAGATGCCGCGGTGCCGCCGGGCGGCGTGAAAATGCCGCGGCGTGATCCCGGCGGCGCCGTCACGGTCCCAGGGAATCGGCGCGCGACTGAAATACAGCGCTGCCCCCTGTGCGTCGCAGACCACTTTCACGACATTCGGATCGAGCAGCTCATCGAGCGAGCCGATCGGGGTGGCGAGCGTGGCGATGTCGGCGCGCTGGGCGCTGAGTTCAGCGGCGACCTGATCAATCAGCAGCGGCGGCAACAGCGGCTCATCGCCCTGCACGTTGACCACGATGTGCGTCTGCGGCCAGGCACGCGCGCGGGCCAGCTCGGCGATGCGGTCGGTGCCGGTCGCATGCGTCGCTTGCGTCATGAGCGCTGCGGCGCCGAACGCCTGCGCTGCGCGCACCACGCGCTCATCGTCGGTGGCGATCAGCACTTCCTCGGCCCGCGAAGCGCAGGCCCGTTCATATACCCATTGCAGCATCGGCTTGCCGGCGAGCGGCAACAGCACCTTGCCCGGCAGGCGCGTCGAGGCGTAGCGCGCCGGAATCACCACCCGAAATAGGTCTGGCGCCGCCACGACTGCCCTTTCAGCGATCGAGCAGCGGGTCGTCTGCGGCGAGCTGCCGCGCCTCCTCTTCCAGCATCACCGGGACCGCGTCGCGGATCGGGTAGGCGAGCCGGTCCATGCGGCACACCAGCACCTGCGCGTCGCGCTTGAATTGCAGCGTGCCCTTGCACACCGGACAGACCAGTATTTCCAGCAGTCGCGCATCCATCAGGGTCAACCTCCGGTGGTCGGGGCACGCACTTTCGCCAGCACCCGACCGAGTAGCGCAGCAGCCGCAGCCGGCTCGAAATACGCGCTCACCGGCACGTACCACAGCCGTGCGTTCGCAAACGAGGTGCATTTTACGGCATCTTTCTCCGTCATCAGCACCGGCAGCGGATCAGCGAAAGCCAGCTCCGCGGGACTGAACGGGTGATGGTCGGGAAAAGCGTGCTCGATCAGCTCGAGCCCGTGCGCGCGCAGCGCGGCGAAGAAGCGCGCCGGATTGCCGATGCCGGCGACCGCATGCACGCGCTGGCCGCGCCAGGCGGCGAGCGGCGTGTGCGCGGCCGGGGCTGCCAGCTGCCGCGCCTCGCTCATCTGAAGTTCCAGCGTGAACACCGCGGCGGCCGGCAGCTGCGCCAGCGAGGCGTGCCGCGCCGCGCCGTTCACCACCACTGCATCGGCGCTCGCGAGGCGTGCCAGCCCCTCGCGCAGCGGGCCCGCCGGCAGCAGGCGCTGGTTGCCGAAACCGCGTGCGCCGTCAACGACGACGATCTCGCAGTCGCGAGCCAGCTGCAGGTGCTGCAGGCCATCATCGGCGAGCACCACGTCGACTTCGGCGGCGAGCGCGCGCGCCGCCGCCAGACGGTCGCGGCTGACCACGGTCGGGCAGCCGCTGCGCCGCGCGAGCAGCAGGGGCTCATCCCCGACTTCGCGCCAGTCTGACTGCGCCTGCACGCGGCGCACTCCGCGGCCGCGGCTGCCGTAGCCCCGCGCGACGATCCCGACGCGCAGTCCGTGCGCACCGAGTGCCTGTGCCAGCCAGAGCGTGAGCGGTGTCTTGCCGGTGCCGCCGACGGTGAGATTGCCGACCACCACGACCGGCCTGCCGGCGCGGCCCGTGCGCCGCCAGCCGCCGCTGTAGAGGCGGCGACGCACGCTCACCACGGCACCGTAAAGCGCGGCCAGCGGCTGCAGCAGCGCGGGCGCGTCGCGCTCGCGGTACCACAGCTGCGTCAGGCGCTGTTGCACGCGCGCCGCGCTCAGTCGGAAAACTGCAGCCGGTGCAACTGTGCGTACAGGCCCCCGTGCGCGAGCAGCTGCGTGTGCGTGCCGCTCTCGGCGATCTGACCGGCATCGAGCACGATGATGCGGTCGGCCTGCTCCACCGTGGACAGACGGTGCGCGATGATGAAGGTGGTGCGGTTGCGCACCAGCTGGGCGAGCGCGGCCTGAATATAGCGCTCGGCCTCGGTGTCGAGCGCCGAGGTCGCCTCATCGAGGATCAGGATCGGCGCATTTTTGAGCAGCGCGCGCGCGATCGCGATGCGCTGGCGCTGGCCGCCGGAGAGCAGCATGCCGCGGTCACCGACCAGGGCATCAAGCCCGCCAGGCTGGCCGCGCACGAAATCGAGAATGTGCGCCGCCTCGGCGGCACGCTCGATGGCATCGTCGGACACCTGGCGACCAAAGGCGATGTTGTTGCGGATGGTGTCATCGAACAGCACCACGTCCTGGCTGACGACCGCAATCTGCTCGCGCAGGTTGGCGAGCTGGTAGTCGCGCACGTCATGGCCGTCGAGCGCCACGCTGCCCGCCAGCACGTCGTAGAAGCGCGGCAAGAGATTCACCAGCGTCGACTTGCCGCTGCCCGAGCGTCCCACAATCGCCAGGCTCTCGCCGGCTGCCACCTCGAGCGACACGTCGGACAGCGCCGCCGGGCGCTGCGCCGGCCGCTCGGCCGGGGTGCTGCTGGTGACCGGATAGGCGAACGAGACGTGCTCGAAGCGCACCGCGCCGCGCACCCGCGCCACCTGATAGCTGCCCCCCTGCGGCTCGACCGGCTCATCCAGCAGCTCGAACAGACTCTGACCGGCAGCGATTCCCTGCTGCAGCGGCCCGGCCACGCCCACCAGGTCGCGCAGCGGCTGGGCGATCCCGACCAGCGCGGCGATGAAGGCCATGAAATCGCCCGTGCTCATGCGCTGGTGGATGAGGTCGGCGATGGCAATCGACAGCACGCAGGCCGCGCCGGTCGCGGTCACCAGCTGCACGATCGGATTGGACAGCCCCTTGGTCAGCACCAGGCGCATGTTGGAGTGCAGGTTGTGCGCGTTCACCTTGCCGAAGCGGCGATCAAGGTGCGCTTCGGCGTTATAGACCTTGATGAGACGCGGCGCCTCGAAGCTCTCCTTGGCGACCCGCGTGACATCGCCCATCGAGTCCTGAATGCGGCGGCTGTAGCGGCGGAACTTGTAATTGATGATCGAGACCAGCCAGGCGAGCAACGGCCCCATGGTGAGCGCGATCAGCGCCAGGCGCACATTCACCCACAGCAGAATGCCGATCGAGCCGATAATCGTGAGCGTGGTGCTGATGGCGACGGTTACTGAATCGGTGGTGGCCTGACCGATCTGTTCGCTGTTGAATGTCAGGCGTGACAGCAGCATGCCGGAGGAGCTGCGGTCGAAGAATCCGAGCGGCAGCTGCTGGATGTGGCGGAACATCTCGCCGCGCAGCTGCGCGACGATGCGCCGGCCGACGTAACCCATGAAATAGGTCTGGGTGAAGTCGCCCAGGCCGCGCAGGAAGAACAGCACCACCAGTCCCACCGGAATCCACAGGATGGTGCGCGGATCCTGATGCTGCAGCGTGCCGTCGCCCAACTTCTTGGCGAATAGCGCGAAGCTGGTGTTGCAGGCGGCGAACAGCACCCCGCCGAGGATCCCGAGCGCAAAGTGGCCGCGGTAGGGGGCCAGGTAGCCGAGCAGCCGGCGGTAGGCGCGCAACGGGCTGTCGCGCTGCACCCGCGTGCCGCTGGTGCTGGTCAGCGCTCGCTGACTGTCGTTCAAGGCTTGCCCGCCGCCGCTTCCTTTACGGTGGCGATGTTGACCTCGGCAAAGCCGAGTCGTCCCAGCACATCCATGGCGGTGATGACGGACTGATGGGTCGCGCGCGCATCGGCGCGCAGCGTAACCCGCATCGAGCGGTTGCTGCCGGCCTCCTTCAGTATCGCGGCGCGCAATGTCTCGGGGCTGGAGTTGATGAGCTCGTGCTGATTCACCAGGTAGCCGCCCTGCTGCGTGACGCTCAGCACCAGCGGTTCCTCGCTCGCCTTCTGCAGCGGCACGGCGCTCGCCTGCGGCAGGTGCACCCGCAGGCGCCCCTCGTCGGTGAACTTGCTGGAGAGGATGAAGAACACCACCAGCAGCAGCACCACGTCGATCAGTGAAACGACATTGATCTCCGGTTCCTCATGGCGACGCGGCTTGAGGTTCATGAGCTGCTCAGGAATGCCGCCTCAGGCGGCTGCCGCGGGCGCGCTGCGCTCGCGTCCGCGCGCCGCCTCGAGCGCATCGGCCATGCGGATCGCGTGCTTCTCCATCTCCACCACGATGCCATCGACCCGCCCGCGCAGGTAGCGATAGGCGATGAGCGCGGGAATGGCGACGCACAGACCCGCGGCGGTGGCGATCAGCGCCTCCGCGATGCCACCGGAGAGCGCCCGCGGATCGCCCATGCCGCCGGCCTCGATGGCGTTGAACGCGCGGATGATGCCGGTCACGGTACCCAGCAGGCCGAGCAGCGGCGAGACGCCGGCGATGGTGCCCAGGGTGTTCAGAAAACGCTCGAGCTCGTGCACCACGTGCCGCCCGGTGTCCTCCAGGCGCTCCATGAGGATCTCGCGTGGCCGGTGCCGATTGGCGAGCCCGGTCGCGAGCAGCCGCCCGAGCGGCGAATTCTGCTCAAGCGCTGCGATCACTTTGTCGTTGATCTGGTTGCTCTCAATCAGCTGCCATACCTTCTTCGGCAGCTCCTGCGGCAGCACCCGCTTGTCCTGCAGCGTCCACAAGCGCTCCAGAATGATGGCCACTGCAGTGATCGAGCACAGAATGATCGGCCACATCAGCGGGCCGCCCGCCCGCACTATTTCCCACATCCTACGCGACCTTAGCAACCGCAAAGCGGGCATCATACCTAAGGGCCGCGCACGCTCAAGGAACTGCCGCACGGCGGTGGTGGCCGCGCGCACCCGGGGCACGGGCTTCTGGTAGAGTCCTCCGCCCCATGCCGCGCAGGCTGCTGCAAAAGATCCTGCCCGCTCAACAGACCCTGCGCGACCGCTGGTTCGTGCGGCTGTTCGGCGAGCGCCTCGCTGACCGCAAGCTATGGACGCTGCAGCGGCGTGGCGTCACCTATGCGTTTGGCGCGGGCCTTGCCATCTGCTTCGTGCCGCTGCCGGTGCACCTGCTGCTGGCGTGCACCATAGCGGTGATCTGGCGGCTGAACCTGCCGGTGATCTGCGGCACCACCTTCCTGGTCAACCCGTTCACGGCGGTGCCGGTGTATTACCTGGCTTACCGGGTGGGCGCGGCGCTGCTGCACCTGCCACGCCAGCACTTCAAATTCCACCCCACGCTCGAGTGGTTCCGGCACGGCCTGGTGCCGGTGTGGCGGCCGTTCGTCACCGGTTGCCTGGCGTGCGCGGTGGTGTTCGGCCTGCTCGGCTGGCTGGTGCTGGAAATCATCTGGCGCTGGCAGGTCACCAGCCGCTACCGCGCGCGTCACGCCACCCAGTCGCTCTAGCCGCCTCTCAGGAGCGCTCGCTCAGCACGCCGCGCTCGAGCTCATAGACGCGCTCCATGCGGCCGGCGAGCCGCAGATCGTGGGTCACGATCACAAGACTCGTGCGCCGCTCGCGATTGAGCTCGAGCATGAGCTCGAACACGCTGGCCGCGTTGCCGCCATCGAGATTGCCGGTGGGTTCGTCCGCCAGCACCAGCTGGGGCTCGGTCACGAGCGCACGCGCCACCGCCGCACGCTGACGCTCGCCGCCGGAGAGCTGGTGCGGCCGATGGCTGAGACGTGCCCCCAGGCCCACCCGCTCGAGCAGCTGCTGCGCGGCGCTGCGCGCAGTGTCGATGCGCACGCGCCGTACCAACAGCGGCATGGCGACGTTCTCGAGCGCACTGAACTCGGGCAGCAGGTGATGAAACTGATAGACGAAGCCGAGCGCGCGGTTGCGCAGCTCGCCGCGCTCGCTCTCGCTGAGCGCGTGAATGTCGCGTCCGGCGACCCGCACTTCCCCGGAACTGGGTCGGTCGAGGCCGCCCAGAATCTGCAGCAGCGTGGTCTTGCCGGAACCTGAGGCCCCGACGATCGCGACGCGCTCGCCCGGCGCGACCGTCAGCTGCACGCCGGTGAGCACTTGCAACAGCTCCGGCCCCTGGCGGAAGCTCTTGTGTACCGCGCGCGCCTCCAGCACGGGTTCATTCATGCCGCAGCGCCTCCGCCGGCGCGGTGCGCGCCGCGCGCCAGGCCGGATAAATGGTCGCCAGCACGCACAGGAGCAGCGCGACCGCGCAGACCTTGAGCACGTCTGCGCCCTCGACGTAGGCGGGCAAATCACTCATGTAATAGACGCGTGCATCGAGGAACTGCGTGCCGACCAGGCGCTCGAGTCCGCGCACCAGCGACTCCAGGTGATCGGCGAGCAACTTGCCGAGCAGCGCACCTGCGAGCGTGCCGGCAAGTCCGATCAGCGCCCCCTGCAGCGCGAACGTCAGCAGCACGTTGCGCGGGGCGGCGCCGAGCGTGCGCAGGATGGCGATGTCGGTCTGTTTCTCCTTCACGATCATGACCAGCGTGGCGACGATGTTGAAGGCCGCCACCGCGACCAGCATCAGCAGAATCATGAACAGCATTGACTTGGTGATCTCGATGGAGCGGAAGAAGTTGGCGTGATCCTGGGTCCAGTCGGTGACGTAGAAGCCCGGGCCGCCGAGCGCCCGCGCCACGCGCTGCACCAGCGCCGGCGCGCGCAGCGGATCGGCGAACGCCAGCCGCAGACCGGTGATCCCCTCGCCGGTGCGGAACAGCCGCGCCCCGTCCGCCAGGTTGATGAGGGCAAGACCGCGGTCAAATTCGTACATGCCGGACTCGAAGATGCCGACGACGTTGAAGCGGCGCATCCGCGGCACCACTCCGGTCGGGGTCGCCGTGCCCTGCGGGGCGATCACCACGACCGTGCCGCCGACCGTCACATCGAGCTCGCGCGCGAGCGCGCTGCCCAGAATGATGCCGAAGCTTCCGGGCGTGAGCGCCGCGAGGCTTCCCTGCGTCACGCGCTGGGCGAGCCCGGTGGCGCGCGCCTCTTCCTGCGGCAGCACCCCGCGCACGCTGGCGCCGGCCAGCTGCTGGCCGTGGGCGAGCATCGCCTGGCTCTCGATGTACGGTACCGCGGCCTGCACGCCCGGCTGCTTTTGCACCTGCTGCTGCAGAGCGCGCCAGTCCTCGAGCGGCCCCGCCATGCCCATGAGCGTGGCGTGCGAGGTGACCGCGAGAATGCGCGTGCGCAGCTCGCGCTCGAAGCCGTTCATCACCGACAGCACCACGACCAGGGTCGCCACGCCGAGCATCAGCCCGCATACCGACATGAGCGCGACAAAGGACACGAAGCCACGGCGGTGAGCCGAGCGCAGGTAGCGGGTGCCGATCAGCCACTCGTAGGCACTCATGCGGCTATTCGTAGCGCAGCGCTTCGGCCGGCGCGGTACGCGCGGCGCGGATGGCCGGGTACACCGTGGCGAGCGCGGTGAGGATCAGCGCCGCCGCACCAATGATGAGAATCTGCGCCCACTGCACCTCGGAGGGAATCGTGGTGATGTAGTACACATCCGAGTCCATGACATGGAAGCCGAAGGTGCGCTCAAGGAACGGCACGATCACATCGACGTTGAGCGCGAGCAGCAGTCCCAACACGACTCCAAGGGCTACGCCCAGCCAGCCGATCACCAGGCCCTGGGTGATGAAGATGCCCATCACGCGGCGTGGGGCGGCGCCCAGCGTGCGCACGATGGCGATGTCGGTGCGCTTGTCAGTCACCACCATCACCAGCATGGCGACGATGTTGAAGGCGGCCACCGCCACGATCAGCAGCAGGATCAGCGACATCATGGTCTTCTCGATGCGGATGGCACGGAAGTAGTTGGCGTTGTCCTGCGTCCAGTCGCGCACCTCGAGGCTGCGCGGCAGGCGGGCGCGCAGCGCCTGCGCCACGGCCGGCGCGGCAAACACGTCCGCGAGCTGCAGCCTCAGGCCCTCGCTGCGGCTGCCGGCGGCGAGGGCACGCACATCGGCTAGATCGGAGAACACCAGCGTCGCATCGTGGTCCTGAATGCCGACTTCGAAGACCCCGGCGACCTGGAACTCGCGCAGCTTCGGCACCGGCGTGCCATCGGCAGAGATCGTGGGCACGAGCAGCGTCAGTGCGCCGCCCTGCGCAAGCCCGAGACGCTCGGCGATCACCGCGCCGATGATCACTTTCTCCGCCCCACTGCCGAGATCTGCGAGATGTCCCTGGGCGAGTGCGTGGCCGAGCTCGCGCACGTTTTCCGTGGCCGCCGGGTCGATACCGCGCAGCAGCACCGGCAGCATCTCCGGCGCATGCACCGCGAGCGCCTGCAGCTCCACGTAGCGCGTGACACTCGCAACGCCGGCCACGGCGCGTGCCGCCTGCTCCGCCTGCTGCCAGTCGGCGCTGGCGGGCACGGCTCCGGCGGCGGCGTTGACGCGCACCTGTGCACTCAGCGACAACAGCCGGTCACGCAGCTCCGATTCCAGACCGTTCATCACCGACAGAATGACGATCAGCGCCGCCACGCCCACGCACACCCCGACCAGTGAGGCCCAGGTGATGAAGGACACGAAGAATTTCGTGGAGCGGGCGCGCACGTAGCGCAGCCCCACGTAGATGGGCAGCGGATAGAACATCGTCGCGATTTAACCACAGTTACGGTGTTTTAAGACCTGCGTCACAAATCAGCGCGCCGCCCGGGCGGCAGCGGCTTTGACAGATTACCCGCGGTGTTATAGTCGGCTGCAGTTTGAGGGAGAGTCGCATGAATATCCGACTTTTGGCCGCATTCCTCTGCGGCTGCGCACTCACCGGTGTCGCCATTGGCGAGACCATCCTGGTGAACGATCAGGTGCAGGTGCGCGATTCATCGATCGACCGGCCCAAGCGCGGCACGACGATGGACGATGTCGAGAAGCACTTCGGCGCGCCCGTCACGCGCCATCCCACCGTCGGCGCACCGCCGATCACGCGCTGGGACTACAACGGCTTCGCCGTCTTCTTCGAGAAAGACCGCGTCATCGACGCGGTCGTCACCAGCGGCTGACACATCCTTGCACCTGCCCGGGTGCGCCAACGGCGCACCCGGCGTGCCGGTCTCACCTGTCGTGCCGAGCGCCGCGCGAGCCGCAGCGGCCTGGCACCCGTCGGGGCCTCGAAGACATTTAATGCAGATATGGTACTCTCGGCGCTAAGAGAATAATTTCATTGGGGATAAAGTGGCCGAAGACGAGCCTCTGAGGGCACAGATCGAGGCCCTCGTGCGTGCTGGGAGCGTGCGCCGGCGGACGGCCGCGACGCAGCTCGAGGCGGAGATCCGCCGCCGTGAGGAAGTGCTGCGGCAGACCTTCCGCCGCTACGTGTCACCGAAGGTCGCCGACAAGATCCTGGCCGACTCGCAGCTGCGCGATGCGCTGCTCGCCACCGCCGATGCACGCGCGCACGCGGTGGTGCTGTTCGCGGACCTGCGCGGCTTCACCAGCCTCGCCGAGCAGCTCGAGCCGCACCACGTCGTGCCGCTCCTCAACGAGTATTTCTCGCTGCTCACCGAGATCACCTTTCGCCACGACGGCACCGTGTTTCACATGGCCGGCGACTGTCTGATGCTGGGCTTCGGCGTGCCGCTCGAGCAGGCCGACAGTCCGCTGCGTGCGGTACAGGCCGCGCGCGAGATGCTCACCGGCTTCGGCGAGCTCGCGCGTTCCTGGAAACAGCGCTACCAGATCGAGGCCGGACTTGGCATCGGCATCAACGAGGGTGACGTCGTCGCCGGCAACGTCGGCTCCTCCTCCTACATGAGCTACACGCTGATCGGCGATACCGTCAACATCGCCGCGCGCCTGTGCCAGCGGGCGCGCGCCGGCGAGATGCTGTTCTCGCGCACCCTCAAGCAGTCGCTCGATGCGCAGGGCGTCGACATCGGCGCCACCGCGTTACCGCCGCTGCAGCTGCGCGGCCGCTCGCATCCCATCGACATCTACTGCGTGCCGCTCGCCCAGCGCGTCCACCTGCCCGCGGAGCCGGTCGCCGCCTGAGCCCGGCGGCCCGCCGCGCGCGGCACTGCGGACAGTGGCGCGCGGCTTCGGTAAGCTGCCGGCCTTTTCGCTAGCCGCTGCGATGCCCTCACTGCTCCATCCCCTGACGCCGCGCGAGCCCGGCGCACGCGTGCGCTGGCACCAGCTCTATGGCAGCGCTGCGGCGCTGGCACTCGCCGAGGCGGCCGAGGCCGACCGCAGGCTCTACGTCATCATCGCCGATGGCGCACGCGAGCTCGAACGGCTGAGCGCGGAGCTGCGCTTCTTTGCCGGCGAGTCGCTGCCGCTGCTGCGGCTGCCGGACTGGGAGGTGCTGCCCTACGACCTGTTCTCGCCGCACCCGGACATCATCTCCGAGCGGCTGAAAACCCTGTTCGAGCTGCCGCATACCCGCCACGGCTGCCTGATCGTCGCCGCCGACACGCTCATGCAGCGCCTGCCGCCGCGCAATTACGTGCAGGGACGGGCCTTCGAACTGCGCAAGGGCCAGGCGCTGCAGCTCGAGCCCTTCCGCGAGCGCCTGGTCGAGGCAGGCTACGCCAGCGTCAGCCAGGTGGTGAGCCCGGGCGAGTTCGCGGTGCGCGGCTCGCTCCTCGATGTATTCCCGATGGGTGCCGGCGAACCGCTGCGCATCGACCTGTTCGACGATGAGATCGAGGCCATCCGCCGCTTCGACCCGGAGACGCAGCGCTCGCTCGATGCGCTCGAGCAGGTGCGCCTGCTGCCGGCGCGCGAGGTGCCGCTCGATCCGCAGGCAGTCAAGGATTTCCGCCGCCGCTTCCGCGCCCGCTTCGAGGGCGACCCGACGCGCACCATCATCTATCGCGGCGTGAGCGAGGGGCTCGCCCCGGCCGGCATCGAGTTCTATCAGCCGTTGTTCTTCGAAGCGAGCGCATCGCTGTTCGACTACCTGCCCTCCGATGCGGTGATCGTCTACGACGCCGCACTTCCGGGCACGCTGCTCAAGGACTGGCAGGACATCGAGACGCGCTACGAGGAGCGGCGCCACGACATCGAGCGGCCGGTACTGCGCCCCGACGAGCTGTTCCTCGCGCCCGCCCAACTGGCCCAGGCGTTCGAGCGCTTCGCCACGATCACGCTCGATGCCTTCAAGGCGGACACCGAGCTGCAGGGCGAATCAGCGCTGCTGCGCAACTTCCCCACCACGGCCCCGCGGGAGCTGCGCATCGACGTGCGCGCCGAGCAGCCGTTCGCGCCGCTCGCGGCGTTCCTGCGCGATTTCGAAGGCCGGGTGCTGCTGGCGGCGGATTCGGCCGGGCGCCGCGAAGTGCTGCAGGAGATGCTGCGCTCACAGCACCAGCCGGTGCAGCTGCTCGACGGCTGGGAGGCGTTCGCGCGCGGTGACATGCGCCTCGCGCTCACCGTCGCGCCCGATCTGCAGGGACTGACGCTCACTACGCCCGCCATCGCGGTGATCTCCGAAGCGCAGCTGTTCGGTGCGCGCGCCCGTGCGGAGCGCCGCCGCAAACGCGCCGCCGACCCGCAGGCCATCCTGCGCGACCTGCAGGACCTCAATCCCGGCGCACCGGTGGTGCACGAGGAGTACGGCGTCGGGCGCTATCTCGGCCTGCTGCCAATGGAGGTCGGCGGCCAGCCGGGCGAATTTCTGGTGCTCGAGTACCAGGACGGCGATCGCATCTACGTGCCGGTGCACGCGCTGCACCTGGTCAGCCGCTACACCGGGGCGGCACCGGAGAATGCCCCACTTCACAAGCTCGGTACCGATCAGTGGGCGCGCGCGCGCAAGCGCGCCGCCGACCAGATCCGCGACGTGGCCGCGGAACTGCTCGATCTGTACGCGCGCCGCAAGGCGCAGCGCGGACTCGCGTTGCCGACCCACGAGGCCGAATACCAGGCCTTCGCCACTGCCTTCCCGTTCGAGGAGACCGAGGACCAGGCGCAGGCGATCCGCCAGGTGCTGGCCGACCTCGATAGTGAGCGGCCGATGGACCGCATCGTCTGCGGCGATGTCGGCTTCGGCAAGACTGAGGTGGCGATGCGTGCGGCGTTCGTCGCGGTGCAGGCCGGCAAACAGGTGGCGCTGCTGGCACCGACGACGCTCCTGGTCCAGCAGCACGTGCAGAACTTCCGCGACCGCTTCGCCGACTGGCCGGTGCGCATCGAGGCGCTGTCGCGCTTTGGTACTTCCAAGGAGACGCAGGCGACCCTCGCCGGCATCGAGCAGGGCCAGGTGGATATCGTCATCGCCACGCACCGCCTGCTGCATGCGCACGCGCGCTTCAAGGACCTGGGGCTCCTGATCGTCGACGAGGAGCACCGCTTCGGCGTGCGCGACAAGCAGCGCCTGCAGGCCCTGCGTGCCAACGTGCACGTGCTGACACTCACCGCCACGCCCATCCCGCGCACCCTCAACATGGCGCTCGGCGGGCTGCGCGACCTGTCGCTCATCACGACCCCGCCGGCGGAGCGCCTCGCGATCAAGACCTTCCTGATCGAATGGCACGCACCGACGCTGCGCGAGGCGGCGCTGCGCGAGCTGCGGCGCGGCGGGCAGATCTATTTCGTCCACAACGAAGTGCGCAGCATCGACAAGATCGCCGCCGAGGTGCAAGCGCTGGTGCCGGAAGCGAGCGTGCGCATCGCACACGGGCAGATGCGCGAACGCGAACTCGAGCAGCTGATGGTGGACTTCTACCACCGCCGCTTCAGCGTGCTGGTATGCACCACCATCATCGAGAGCGGCATCGACGTGCCGACCGCCAACACCATCATGATCAACCGTGCCGACCAGATGGGACTGGCGCAGCTGCACCAGCTGCGCGGCCGCGTCGGCCGCTCGCACCACCGTGCCTATGCCTACCTGATCGCCCCGCCGCGGCCGGCGCTGGCGCGCGATGCCGCCAAGCGCCTGGAAGCGATCGAGTCGATGGAGGAGCTCGGCGCCGGCTTCGTGCTGGCGACGCACGACTTGGAGATCCGCGGCGCCGGCGAGCTCCTCGGCGAGCAGCAGAGCGGCCAGATGACCGAGGTCGGTCTGTCGCTGTACCTCGACATGCTCGAGCACGCGGTCAACGCGCTCAAGGCCGGCAAGGAGCCGCTACTCGATCGGCCGCTCGCCGCCGCCACCGAGGTGGAGCTGCGCCTGCCGGCCTTCCTGCCGGAGAGCTACGTGGGCGACGTGCACGTGCGCCTGTCGCTCTACAAACGCATCGCCGCCGCCGCAGACTCCGGCGAGCTCGATGAACTCAACGCCGAGCTGCACGACCGCTTCGGGCCGTTGCCGCCGCCGGCGCAGAGTCTGTTGCGCATTGCGCACCTGAAGCTGAGCGCGCGCGCGCTCGGCGTGCGGCGCCTCGATCTGGGCCCGCAGGGCGGCACGGTGCTGTTCGAGGAGCACTCGGCGATCGATCCGACCACGGTGGTGCGCCTGGTGCAGAAGAGCGCGCGTGAGTATCGCCTCGAAGGACCGCTCAAGCTGCGCGTGTCGCGCCAACTGCCGGATGAGGGCGCGCGCTTCGAGTTCGCCGCGCAGCTGCTCAAGCGCCTGGGCGAGTCCGCACGCCTTCACTGAGCGCAGCGCGCATGTAGAATGCGCCGCATGGATGCCCGCCTGGCGCAGTTACGCGCCCTGACACTCCCGCTCGCCGCCGCCCTGCTGCTGCGTGCCGCGCCCGGCACCGGCCAGGACGTGGGCAGCGCCGCCGCGGCGCCGGTCTACAACGTCGAGCTCGTCGTGTTCCGCGCCAACACGGCCGGCGGCGGCGCCGAGGACTGGAGCGCCGAGGCCAATGTCCGCAGCGTCGCCGGCGAAGAGTCGGCGAGTGGCGCGCAGACCGTCGGCCACTTCGTGGCGGCGCTGCCGGCATCCGCCTGGCAGCTCACCGACCTGGAGAACCGCCTGCATGCCAGTGGCAGTTATGTGCCGATCGCGCACGCCGCCTGGTCGCAGACCGCCAGCGCCTGGGGCACGCGCGCGGGCTTTTCGCTGCAGAAACTCGGCATCAGTGTGCCGGGCCTGTCCGGTAACGTGGTGCTCGAGCACGGCCAGTTCCTGCATCTGGGGGTCGCGCTCAGTTACGCCGAGCCGCAGCCGCCGGCAGGTCTCGGCGCCGCCCCCGACACCGCCTTCACCATCAACGAGAATCGCCGCGTGCGCCTGTACGAGCGCAACTACTTCGATCATCCGGCCTTCGGCGTGATCGCGCTGGTGACGCCGGCGCAGGGCGCGCGCCCGCCCGGACGCTGAGCGCTCACTCGCCGCTCAACAGCTGGCGCGCGGTGAACTCGAAGCTGCCCTGCGCATCCCCCTGACGCGCACAGCGCACGCGCTCGCGCGCGGCGGCGATGAACCAGGTCTCCAGGGCGTGCGGCTGCGCGCGGCCGAACACCTGCGGCGCCAGCACCGCCGCGCAGGGCTCGTGCTGCGGATCGCGCACCGAGCGGTAGCGGATGATTTCCAGCTGCGCGGCGCGCGCGAGTTCGGCCAGTTCCTGCGTGGCCGCGTAGCTGTCCGGATCGCTCCAGCGGGCACGCTCGCGCGCCAGCGGCGCCACCGTCAGATCGAGCGCGCGGCGGCTGCGCACCGCGGCACGGAACGCCGTGTGCGGCACCGGCTTCAGCTCCGGTGTGCCGGGCGAGTCGAGCAGGAAACGCAGCCGCCAGTAGCTCTTCTCGGCGAGCCCGGTGCGCAGCGCCTCGGCCCCGTACCACACACCCGCGGCGTACGCGGCGCGGAAGCGCGAACCGCCCGGCGGGCGGTAACGGAACGGGGTGGCGAGCAGGTAGTGCAAGCCGCGCACGTTGGGCGGCAGCGGCGGTTTGCTCTCCTCCAGCAGCGCCTCGAGGGTGGCCTGCTCCTCGAGCGAGTCGGTGAGGCGCATGGTGGAGGCGGTGTGCTGCGCCTCGACCACGCGCCACAGCGCACGCGCGTACGGGCGCGCCTCAGATTCGAGCGCGTGCTGCGTCCAGGTAGTCAACGGCACGCACCAGACCGCCGGGCTCGCGGATCAGCCGCAGGGGCACCCCGCCGAGTGCGCTGTTGTCGCTGCGCAGCCAGGCGCGCGCCGCCTCGTCGTCAGAGCCGACGATGGCATCGAGCGAGCGGAACAGGCGCACGAACAGGGCCGCCAGCTGCCAGGGCTTGGAGTCAGGTTCGAGCGCGCGGCGGCCGTTAGCGAGGCGCGACAGGGTCGCCCCGCTCACGCCGATCACCTGCGCCAGCTCCGCCTGCGGCAGTGCCAGAAAGCGCGCGGCGCGCACCATGGCGCGCGCCAGGATCGCACCGGGATCGCTGACGGGACGGACACGGGCGGCTCTCTGGGCAGGCATTGCAGTAGCAATAATACCACCGTGATGTTTCTACAGCAAAAAGCGTCCGCAGACGCCGCGAGGCTACTGGAAGTCGCTCGCCTCGGCGTTGACGATGCCGGCCTTGCCGTTCTGCTTGGCGCGCTTGAGGGCGGCGCCACAGGCCTTGAGCAGCCCCTCGAGCTCGAGCGAGCGCGGCGGCACCAGGCTCGCCACCCCGGCACTGAGGGTCACGTAGCGGCCGGCGCCGGCGGTCGGGTGGTGCATGAGCAGGTCGCGCACCCGCTGGTTGACGGTCTGCGCGTAGTGCGCGGCGCGCTCGGCGGCCTCGCCCTGGGTCAGGACCGCGAACGTGCCGCCGTCCCAGCGCCCGACCAGATCACCGCCGCGGCGGTAGGAAGCCCCGACCACGCGCGCCACGCGGCGGATGCAGGCATCACCGGCGGCGCGGTCGAATTTCTCGTTGTAGGCGCCGAGGTCGTCGATGTCGAACAGGGTGAGCGCGATCTCGTGCGAGTCGCGCTGCGCGAGCTGCCAGTCGCGCTGCAGCAGCTCCTCAAAGTAGGCGCGCGAATGCAGTCCGGTGAGCCGGTCCTCGCGCAGCCACGAGGCCAGTCCGCCGCTGACGGCGCGCTCGGCGCTCTTCTTCAGCCGCTCGCCGGCATCGCGGTGATAGCCGATGAAGTGGGTGAGCTTGCCGTCCACGTGCACCGGCTGGATGACGCTCTCATTCCAGAACAGCGAACCGTCCGGGCGGTAGTTGCGCACCAGCACGCGCGCCGGCTGACCGCGGCTGACGGCTTCCGCCAGCTTGGTGCGCGCCTCCTGGTCACGATCGTTTCCCTGCAGCATGCGCAGGTTGTTGCCGAGGAGCGCTGCGGCCGGGTAACCGCACATCTGCGCAAAGGCGCCGTTGACGAAGATCGCCGGACAATCCGCCGAGGTGGCATCGCAGATCACGATGCCCTCGGGCGCATTGTCGAAGACGCGGCGCCAGGCTTCCGCCGACCAGGTGTTCATACCTCGCTGCCGGAATCCAAAGTAAGCGTAGGGGCCGCGGCGATGCGCGCCAGCTGTTCCCGGGCCTGCTGCCAGGCACCACTCGCCTCCAGGGCCTGCCGGCCCGGGGCGCCGGGCCGGCCGTGCAGGCGCACCAGGCGCAGACTCGAGGCCGGCTGCGGCTCGATGTCGAGGCGGCTCAGGAGCTCGTTGACGCTCGCGCGATTGTTGCAGACCGGTAGCATGTCGCAGCCCGCCGACAAGGCCTGCCGTGCCCGGGTTACGACATCCCCGTAGGCGGCGGCAGCCCCTCCCATGGACAGATCATCGCTGAACACTACCCCCTGAAACCGCAGCTCTCCGCGCAGCACGTCGCGAATCCAGCGCGCGGACAGGCTGGCGGGGGCCGGATCGACCGCCGGGAACAGCACATGGGCCACCATCACGGCCGGCAGGCCGTTGGCCATCAGCCGGCGGTAGGGGGCCAGGTCCGCCGTCAGGTCGGCCAGGGCCCGCCGGTCGACGGGCAGCGTATGGTGGGAATCGGCCACCACCGCCCCGTGTCCGGGGAAGTGTTTGGCGGTTGCGGCCATGCCCGCCTCGCGCATCCCCTGCATCCAGGCCATGGCCAGCTGTCCCACGGCCTGGGGATCGGCGTGGAAGGCACGCTCGCCGATGACCTCGCTCACCTTCAGATCCAGATCCACGCAGGGGGCGAAGGAGATGTCGACCCCGTGGGAACGCAGCTCCGCGGCCATAAGCCAGCCGGTGGCGCGCGACAGCGCCACCCCGGTACGCGCGTCCAGGTCGAATTCGTGGCCGATACGGCGTGCCGGCGGCAGCCGGGTGAACCCCGGGCGGAAGCGCTGCACGCGCCCACCCTCCTGGTCCACCGCCACGATCAGGGGCGGGGAGCGCAGCCCATGGATCGCGCTGAGGAGGGCCTGAAGCTGGAGCGGATCCTGGTAATTGCGCGTGAACAGAATGACGCCGCCGACCAGCGGATGAGCAAGCAGCTCGCGCTCCTCAGGCGCGAGTTCGCAGCCCAGCAGATCGACCATGAGGGGCCCGAGGCTCATGCGCCAGGTCCCCGCAGCAGGGCCAGCGACTCAACGTGCGTGGTGTGCGGAAACATGTCGACCACGCCGGCCGCCTCGAGCCTGAAGCCGTGCTCGTGAACCAACACGCCAAGATCGCGCGCGAGGCTGCCGGGGTGACAGGAGACATACAGCAGCCGTTCCGGGGCGAGCTGCGCGAGCGTGCCGAGGAGCTCGCGCGCGCCGCTGCGCGGCGGGTCGAGCAGCACGTGCGTGAAAGGCTGCTGCAGCCACGGCCGCAGCAGCGCGGGATCGGTGAGATTGCCGCAGTGGAACTCCGCGTTGCCGATGCCGTTGTGGCCGGCGTTGGCGCGCGCGCGCGCGATCAGCTGTGGGTCGCCTTCGACGCCCAGCACCCAGCCGCTGCGGCGTGCGAGCGGCAGCGTGAAGTTGCCGAGTCCGCAGAACAGATCGAGCACGCGCGCGGCGGCGTGCAGCTCGAGCAGCTCCACAGCGCGCTCGATCAGTGCCGCATTCACCGCCGCGTTCACCTGGATGAAATCGGTGGGCTGGAACTGCAGCTCGAGACCAAACTGCGGCAGGCGGTAGCACAGCGGCTCGCCCTCCGCCGCCAGCGCCTGCACGCTCGCGAGCCCACCGGCTTGCAGGTACAGCCGCAGGCCGTGTTCGGCGGCGAACGCTGCGAGCTGCGCGCGGTCGGCGGCCGAGGGTGTGGCCAACACGCGCAGCACCAGCGCGGTGGCATTGTCAGCGACCGCCACCTCGATCTGCGGCAGCTGCTCGCGGATGCTGAGGCCGTCGAGCAGCCGCGCGAGCGGGCCGAGCAGCGCGCCGGCCGGCGGACTCAACACCTCACAGCGAGCGAGTTCCGCCACATAGGGGGCGGCGCGTTCGCGGAAACCGACCAGCACCCGGCCCTTTTTGCGCACGAACTTGGCACCGAGACGCGCGCGCCGGCGATAGGCCCACACCGGCCCGCTGAGCGGTGCGAGCCAGCGGGCCGGGGCCACCCGCGCGACCCGCGCCAGTGTGTCCTTCAGCTCCTGCTCTTTGGCGGTGAGCTGCGCGGCGGGTGCCAGGTGCTGCAGCGCGCAGCCGCCACACACGCCGAAATGCGCGCAGCGCGGCACCGCGCGCGCCGCCGAGGGCTCGAGCACTTCAAGCAGCTCACCGTCATCGTGCTGCCGGTGGCGCCGCCCGCGGCGGAAGCGGATACGCTCTCCGGGCAGTGCCCCGGCCACAAACACCGTCTTGCCGCCGTGCACCACGCCCTCGCCCTCGTGGGTGAGGCCGGCCACCACCGCCGTCTGCTCGGGCGACTCGGGGCTCTCAGGGGAGGCCGCGGCGCTCAAGCGCCGGCCTGCCAGGCACGCAGGAACTCGGCGTAATGCGGTTCGCTCGCGGCGGCGAGGTAGGCGCGCACGCGCGCGAGTTCCGCGGCGTACTCCTCGCGAGACAGGCGCCCGCGCAGCAACTCGAAGCGCAGGTAGATCAGCCAGGTGTTGAGAACATCGGTCTCGCAATAACGGCGTACGCCGAGGAGATTGCCGCCCCGAACGGCGTCCCACACCTGACTGCCATCGAAGCCGAGCTTGCCCGGCAGGCCCAAGAGGCTCGCCATGTTGGCGAGCGAGACCTTGCCGCGGTGCTGGAAGCCCGACAGCACGTCCATGAGATCGAGGTGGCGCCAGTGATAGCGGCTCTGATAGTTGTTGTAGCGGAAAGCAGGGTCCTCCTCGCCGGTTTCCCAGAAGCGCCCCGCCTGCACGCCCGCGAGCAGCGCCCGGTAGGTGAGCACCGGCAGATCGAAGCCGCCGCCGTTCCAGGACACCAGGTCGGGTGAGTAGCGCTCGATGCCCTCGAAGAAGCGCCCGACCAGGTCCGCCTCGCTGCTGTCGAGCTCGCCCAGGCTCCACAGCGTGAGCCCCTCGCCCTTGCGCAGCAGGCAGGCGATCGCCACCACGCGCTGCTGCTCGAGCGGCAGGAATTCATGGCCGCTCGCCTGCCGGCGCAGCGCCCACATCGCCTTAGCCACCTGCGCATCGGCCAGCCCGTCGAGCCCGTACAGGCGCCGGCCGAGCGCCACGTCGGGCACGGTCTCGATGTCGAACACCAGCGTGTTCATGCCGCCCTCATCAGCACCGCCACCGCCACGACCAGCCCGCGCTCGTCCGTGAGGGTCACATGCCCCTCGCCGATCCCGAGCCCGCGGCGCACCTGCTCGCCGCGTGGCGAGAACACCACTTCGGGCTTGCCCCAGGCGTTCTGCACCACGCCGACATCGCGGATCCACACGCCGTGGGCGAAGCCGGTGCCCATCGCCTTGACGATCGCTTCCTTGGCGGCAAAGCGCATGGCACAGAAGCGATCGGGGCGCGCGGTGCGCGCCAGCTGCGCCTGTTCCTCGGGCATCAGCAGGTGCTCGATGAAGCGCGTGCCGAAGCGTTCCAGCGTCTGCGTAATGCGCGCGGCCTCGAGCACGTCGACGCCGATGCCGAAGATCACGCGCGCGCCCCGTGCATCAGCGCCTTCATCTGCCGAATCGCCTCCGGCAGCCCCACGAGCAGCGCATGGCCGATGATGGCGTGGCCGATGTTGAGCTCGCTCACTTCGGCGAGCGCGGCGATCGGCTGCACGTTGTGGTAGTTGAGGCCGTGGCCGGCGTGCACCTCGAGACCCAGGCGCGCGGCGAGCCGCGCGCCCGCCCGCAGCCGCTCGAACTCGGTTGCCGCCGCCGCCCCGCGCGCCAGCGCGTAGCTACCGGTGTGCAGCTCCACCGCGGCGGCGCCCGCCTGTGCCGCGGCCTCGATCTGCGCGGGCTCCGGGTCGATGAACAGCGCGACGCGGATGCCCGCCTGCTGCAGCTGTGCGCAGGCCGCCCGCAGCCGCTCGCGCTCGCGCGTGACGTCGAGGCCGCCCTCGGTGGTGATTTCCTCGCGCCGTTCGGGCACCAGGCAGCAGTCCTGTGGGCGCACCTGCTGGGCGATGGCGAGCATCTCCTCGGTCAGTGCCATCTCGAGGT
>DATHMN010000187.1:0-16633 GCA_035487135.1 Steroidobacteraceae bacterium
CGGGAGCGAGAACGGATAGCGGCGCGACAGCTCCGCGTACAGCTCGGCCGGCGTACGGGCGCTCGTCAGCAGGGTCTCCTCGCGCCGGCCCGCCTGCTCACGCAACAGCGCGTAGTACTGCACGCTGAGGTTGCGGGTTGCTGCAGCGGCGGGCGCGGTTTTTTGGCGTACCAGATCCATGGCGGAGCCATACTCCTGCGGGGTGTTGATGTTGTCCAGCGCACGCGCAGCGGGCTCGGTGAGCAGCTCGGTGTCGACGCTCAGCAGGAACTTGCGCGGGCAATTTCTGCCGGCGGCGACCCAGGCACGGAGTGCGGCGGCGCTGCGCGGCTCGTAGACCGCGCACAGCGGCTCCGGCAGACCGTCGTGACTGGAACGATAGGCCGTCGCGCTGCGCGTCGGCGCGCGTGCGCGCAGCAAGTGCGCCAGCGTCGCGTCATCGAGCAGCGGCAGATCGCAGGCGAGCACCAGCCAGGCGGCCTGCGGATGCTGCGCCTGTGCGGCCAGCAGCCCGGCGATCGGGCCGAGGTTGTCGTGTGCGTCGCGGATCTGCGCGAAGCGCGCGCGCAGCGGTTCGGCGGCCTGGTCGGCGCGCACGGAGACGTAGGCACGCACCACGTAGGCTTCGAGCAGTTGCACGGCGCGCTGCAGCTGCGGCAGCTCATCTGCGTAGCGTAGCGCCGCCTTGTCCTGGCCCATGCGGGTGCTGCGCCCGCCCGCCAGCACCAATCCATAAAGCGGCGCCGCCTCGGCACCGGGCGCGCCGCCCGCTGCACTGCTCATCGTGCGCCTGCCTGGCCGCGGGCAAAGCTGCGGCGGCCGCCGGATTTGGCCAGCAGGCGCAACTGCGTGATCTCGATGTCGTGCGAGAGCGCTTTGCACATGTCGTAGACGGTGAGTGCGGCGACCGCGGCGCCGGTGAGCGCCTCCATCTCGACGCCGGTGCGGTGCTGCACCGACACCTCGCAGCGCACGCGGATCTCAGCGGCGTGCTGCTCGATCTTCACCTGGCAGTTGTCGATGGCGAGCGGATGACAGAAGGGAATCAGCTCATGAGTGCGTTTGGCCGCGAGCACCCCGGCGATCACCGCGGTGTCGAACACTGGGCCCTTCTTGGTGCGGTGGCCGCTCGCGCGCAGCGCGCGCGCGACGACCGGCGGCAGACGGATGCGCGCCTCGGCGACGGCCACCCGCTGGGTCACCTTCTTGGCACTGACGTCCACCATCGTCGGCCGGCGGCGGCGATCCAGATGCGTGAGTCGCGCGCGCGCCATCAGCCACCGATGTAGAACATCTCGACCTTGCGCTCTTCGCCTGCGTCATGGCGCAGACTCGCACGCTGCTCGCTGTAGCGATCGGTACGCTTCAGCCACACTTGGCGCAGCAGTTCCAGCAGGTGATCATCGCTGGCGCCGCCGCGCAGCGCATCGCGCAGACTGGTGCCGTGCGTGGCGAACAGACACGTGTACATCACTCCGTCAGAGGACAGGCGCGCGCGTGAGCACTCGCCGCAGAAGGGCTGCGAGACCGAAGAGATGAAGCCGATCTCCCCCTGGCCATCGGTGAAGGCGTAGCGCCGCGCCACTTCGCCGCGATACTCCGGCTCGAGCGGCCGCAGCGGCCAGCGTGCGCTGATCAGGCCCATCAGCTCCTTCGCGGGTACCACCAGCTCGGAGCGCCAATGATTGCGGTTGCCCACGTCCATGTACTCGATGAAGCGCACGACAACGCCGCTGCCGCGGAAACGCTCGAGCAGCGGCAGCACCGTGTGTTCGTTCACACCGCGCTGCACGACGGCGTTAACCTTGATCGGCAGCAGTTCAGCGCGGCGTGCGTGCTCGATTCCATCGAGCACTTCGGCGACGCCACCGAAGCCGCCGCTCATGCGCGCGAACACCTCCGGGTCGAGACTGTCGAGACTCACGGTGACACGCCTGAGGCCGGCCGCCTTGAGCTCGCTGGCGTAGCGCGCCAGCAGCACGCCATTGGTGGTGAGCGCCACATCCTCGACGCCGGCGATGTCGGTGAGATCGCCGATCAGATCCGGCAGGTTGGCGCGCAGCAGCGGTTCACCGCCGGTGAGGCGCAGCTTGCGCACGCCGAGCTGCACGAACAGCCGCGTGAGCCGCACGATCTCATCGAACGACAGCCGCTCGTGCGAGCCGAGGAAGCGGTAGCGCTCGTGATAGGTCTCACGCGGCATGCAGTACGGGCAACGGAAGTTGCAGCGGTCCATCACCGAGATGCGCAGGTCGCGCATCGGCCGGCCGAGCGTGTCGCGCGGCGCGGGCAGCGCCTTCAGGGGAACAATGACTTCGTGCGCGGGCATAGGCCAAACAAGTATGCGCAGGGCGGGGGCAACTGGCTATCTACCCATCGTGGGGGCGCGGCCGGCGCCCGCAAGCCCGGGGCGTCACGCCCAGCGATACAGGCGCGTTACGAAGCCTTTGGCGTAGGTGTTGGGCCCGGGCGGCAGCTCGACGAATCCGTCCGTCCCGGCGAGCGCGCTGAAGTCCCCGGAACCATTGGTAGGTGCGGGCAGGGCCCAGTCACGACCCCAGTCGTCCTGCTCGATGCGCACCGGCATGAAGTGCGTGAGCGCCGCCTTTACGGTGCAGGCCGCCCCGAGCGCCATGCGCTGCGCCGGAATCGAACTCTGGCCCAGGCTGCCGCGCAGCGCTGGCAGCACGTAGCGCGTCAGGCACACCAGCGTCGAGACGGGGTTGCCGGGCAGCCCGAACACCGCAGCGCCCGAGGGTGCCACCCCGAACCACAAGGGCTTGCCGGGGCGCTGCGCGACTTTATGAAAAATCGCGCGTACCCCCAGTTCCTCGAGCACTTGGGGCACCAGATCGAAACGGCCCATCGATACCCCGCCCGACAGCACCAGCACGTCGTGGGTCTCGAGGTGAAAATGCAGCCGCTGGCGCAGTTCGCCGGCATCATCCCGCAGGTGGTCGTCGGCGACGCGCTGAAAGCCGTGCTCGCGCAGGGCGCTGACGATCGCATAGGCGTTCGAGCGGCGCACCTGGTGATCGAGCACCGGTTCGCCCGGCTCGACCAGCTCGTTGCCGGTGGAGATGACCACCAGCATCGGCTGGCTGCTGACACGGATGCGCGCCATGCCGGCGGAGGCGGCGATGGCGATCTCCGGGGCGCGCAGGCGCTGGCCCGCGGCCAGCAGCAGCGTCCCCTGACGGCTGTCGGTGCCGCGCCGGTGCACGTGCTGCCAGCGCTCGGCGCGCGCCTGCGCCGACAGCTCAGCGCGGCCGTGCGCCACTGTCAGGTCCTCGACCGGCACGATGCAGTCGGCGCCTTCCGGCAGCACCGCGCCGGTCATGACTTCGATGCAGTCGGCGGCTGCGGCCAGCCGCAAGGGCGCATCGCCCGCGGCCTGGGTGGCCTGGATGCGGAAACTGCGCGCGCCGTCACTCACCGCCTGACTGTCGAGCGCGATGCCGTCCATGGCCACGCGGTCATAGGGCGGGGCGTCGCGCTCGGCATAGATATTTTCGCGCAGCACGGCACCCGCGCACTGCGTGAGCGGCAGCGACTCGATGGGCAGGCACTGCAGATGCTGCCCGATCAGCCGGTCTGCCTCGGCCGGCGTCAGCACTCAGCCCTTCTTGTCGGCGGTTTTCGCCTTGAAGACCTTGACCTGTTCGTTGAAGCGGTCGGCGATGGCCTGTTCCTGGTCGACGGCGGCGTTGTGCTTCTGCGCCTCCATCTTCTGCATGTCGGCCTTCTGCTGCGGCTTGAGCTGATCGCCTCCCTGGGCAATCTTGGCCTCCAACTCCTTGTCGATGCAGCTGACGTAGTCGTCCATCGATTTCTGGTAGTCCTTGACCGCCTTCTGTCCGGCGAGCATGTCCTCCAGAGTGGCTGAGGCGCCATCCGGGATCTTGCTCGGTGCCGGGGGGTAGGTGCAGTCCGCGTATACCGGCGCGGTCGCCGCGAGCGCCGTGATGCACGCCATCGCAAGAAGTGCCTTCATAGACGGGGTCCTGATGATTGTGTCGGACGACTATCTTAAGAGGCGCTCGCGGCCGGACGCTACTTGGATGCGCGGCTGCGCTTGGGCCGGCGGCGGGGCAGGCTCAGGAAGCAGTCGCGGGCGTGGTCGTTGACGACGCCGACCGCCTGCAGGAAGGCGTAGATGATGGTGCTGCCGACGAAGCGGAAGCCGCGCCGGGCGAGGTCCTTGGAAATGAGATCGCTGAGCGCGGTGTGCGCCGGCAGCCGGCCACGCGGCCGGTTGAGCAGCGGACGGCGGCCGACGAAAGCCCACAGATAACGGTCGAACGAGCCGCATTCGCGCTGCACGGCCAGGAAGGCACGCGCATTGCTGATCGTCGCTGCGATCTTGAGGCGGTTGCGTACGATGCCGCTGTTGTGCATCAGCGTGGCACGCCGGCGCGCATCGAAGCGCGCCACGCGCCGTGGGTCAAAGTTGGCGAAGGCACGGCGATAAGCGGCGCGCTTGCGCAGGATGGTCGACCAGGAAAGACCCGCCTGCGCTCCTTCGAGCGTCAGCATCTCGAACAGATGTCGGTCATCGTGAACCGGTCGGCCCCATTCCCGGTCGTGGTAGCGGACCATGTCCGGATCCGCGCCCGCGGCCCAGCGACAGCGCCGCTTGGCACGCGCGGGCATTTTCGTTGGCACCCCTCAATCTCCGGCGGCGCGGCGCTGCCGCCCGTGACTCTCATGATGACAGAGCGCGACGCCCGTGGCCGCCCGGACTTGTCGGCACGCGCGTGAACGTGATACGCCACGTCTGATGAGGAGATCTCCCGCAACGGGCGCCTGGCGCCTCGCCCGCGCCTGCCTGCTGCTCGCCGCCCTGCGTCCCGTGAGCGCCTTGGCCGATGCCGGGCCGCCCTATCTGACCAATGACCCCGGCACGCCCGGCAATGGCAACTGGGAGATCAATCTCGGCAGCATGCCGACGCTCGGGCCCGGGCTGAGCTCCTACCAGCTGCCGCAGATCGACCTCAACTTTGGCCTCGGCAACCGCATTCAGCTGACCTACGAGGTGCCCTACGTGGTGCAGTTGAAGGATGGCGAAGCGCGTGCCTCCGGCTGGGGCAACGGCTTGCCCGGAATCAAATGGCGCTTCTTCGACCAAGGCGAGGGCGGCTGGCAGTTTTCGACCTTTCCGCAGCTGGAGATCGCAGCTAGCGCACGTGCACAGCGCGACGGGCTCGCGGGCGACGGGCCGCGGCTGTTGTTGCCGCTCGAGGCCGCCAAGGCACTGGGTCCGGTCGGTGTGAATTTCGAGCTGGGCTACTACCTGCCCGATCGCCACGGCCCCACCGAACGCATCCTCGGGCTGGTCGCCGGCGGGGCCGTGAGCGAACGTCTGGAACTCGATGCCGAGCTCTACAACGATCACGTCATGGGCAGCTCACCGAATGTCGTCACGCTGGACCTCGGTGGTCGTTACAAGTTCAACCGCAGTTTTATCCTGCTGTTCATGGCCGGCCGGAGTCTCGCCGGCAATGCGCCCGGCCAGGTGGAGTTCATGGGCTACCTCGGTGTCCAGATTCTGCTCAGTCATTACGGCACGCGCCTGGGCGGCGAATGACTGTCCCGGGCCCGCGGATCCCTTATGATGAGATCTCTACCCGAGGGAATCCCGCCATGCGCAAAGCAACACTGCTCATCACCACCGCCGGCCTGCTCCTGTGCGCGTGTGAGGTCTCGCGGGTCGACCCGCTGTCCATACCCCTCGCCTATAGTCAGAATCCCAAGAACGCGGGCCAGCTCGGCTCGCTGTCTTGTAACAGCGTGTCACAGCTGCAAGTGCAGGACGCGCGTGCCGATAAAGTGCTGGGCGTCCGTACGCACGAGAGCAAGCCGCTCAAGGCGGACGTGTCCGCCTCGACCGACCCGGCCGCCTGGGTGCACGAGGGTGTACAGAGCTTCCTGACACAGAATGGCATCAACTTTTCCGGCGCGGGCCCGCGACTGCAGATCTCTCTCGATTCGCTCAATACCACCGAGAGCATCTGGCACCGCGCCAGCTACGCCGCCGGGATCGCGCTCACGGCGCGCCTGCAGAGTCCGGCGGGCAAGGTTTGCTGGAAAACGACCGTGC
Source organism: Steroidobacteraceae bacterium (assembly GCA_035487135.1). Lineage (GTDB taxonomy): Bacteria > Pseudomonadota > Gammaproteobacteria > Steroidobacterales > Steroidobacteraceae > 13-2-20CM-66-19. The sequence goes on from DATHMN010000187.1 coordinate 6,101, forward strand.
AGGGTCATGGCGGCAATTACGGCTACGCGGGGAGCGTGCTGAACTACCAGGAGACCCTCAACGAGGCGCTCGATGATGCGACGCTGGCGATGAGCAACGCAGGCTTCAAGGACGCGCTCTGCCACTGCAGCGACTAAGCGTGCAGTCGTAATTATTGTTCCAGCAGCTTCGAGATAGGAGCGACATCGAGCACGCTCCATTCTTCCGCGATACGTCCCGAGACGAAGCGGAAGAAGGTCATGCCCTCGATGCCCATACGCTCACCCTTGCCCGGCAATCCGCCGGCGGCCACGGTGTTGGTCCCCACGGCCTTCCAGTGCAGGGCGACGTGATCGCGGTCTGCGACCGCGCGTTTCACCGTCACCGACAGGTCCGGCATCGCCGCGTGCCACGAGGCGGTCGAGGCCATGTCTTGTTGCAGCGTGTAATTGAATAAGGCCGCGTGCGCCACAAAGCCTGGCGCATAGATATCCTGCAGCTGTGCGAAGCTCCCGCTGGCCATGCCCTCGAGAAATACCCGCTCGGCGGTGCGTACATTGTCGGCACTGCCGGCATTCACATCCGCCGTCGCGCCCACGGCAATGGCCAGCGTGAGGAGAGCGAGAACACTGCGCATCGATGTATCTCCCGCGGACCCAAGTCACGATCTTACGGGGGCTCGGATGCAGGAACTGAGGGTCACGTCAGATAAAGGCGACACAGCGCCGCCTGGCCGCAGCCTGCAGATCTGAGTCGCTTGTGGCCGGCCGCTGCCCTGTGAGGCCGTCACGCGGATCGTGCGCTCCAGCAGGACGCCGCGGAGCCTGCTTCGGTCACTGGAGACATCAGGGAAGTCGATGATCGCTGCCTTCCTTGCCGGTCAGCTTTTTGTCGTGCTCTTTATCGCGCTGCACGCTTGCATCCCGCTCGGCAGACTGAGCAATCCCGCCGGCATTGGTGCGGCCGACAGCGCTGCGAAGCTCATCCGGGTCACCGTCCTCAGCACGCTGCCATTTGCCGTCGCCTTCGTGGCGAGCGCGTATTTTGCGGGAACGCGCTTTCCGGGATGGCTGATGTGGACGTTATGGATCAGCTATGGCCTGGGGTTCTAGGGACTGTTGCGCGCCTGGTGGGTGCCCTACTGCTGGTGGAGGATCCGCTGCGAGCCGCGCGTTATCAAGCCAGGTTCGCCCACACACATGCATTCCTGCCGACGCGCAACGGAATCAGGCCAGAGACTCTGCACGTCATCTTTCACTTAATGTTTCTCGCCACCTGTGTCTTACTTCTCATCCTGACATTTTCTGGGCGCCTCTCCATGCGCTAGCTGCCAGCTGCGGCCGATGGCAGATTGTAGCGGCGCCAGGCCCAGGCACTGACGATGACAAATGCGTGCCTGGACGGTAGGATTTTTGCGTTCGAGGGGCTCACATGAAGCACAAGTTTCACCTTCAGTATTGCGGAAACCTCGAGGCCTGCCGGACTGAGGCGAGAATCTTCCTGTCCTCGGCCGGCGCCGAGCCGGCGCTGGTCGCCGTCGTCTACGAAGGCGCGCGCGGATTTGTGGTCGACTATTCCAGTGCCTTCCGTGCGAAGGGCGCGCCGCCCGAGCTGGACGTCGCGATCGCGGAGGCTCAGAAAGAATTGGTGCATTATCTGAACCGACGCGGCGAGAACAGGCCGAGCGGAATTACACGCCCCGGTCTTGGGTTGTGGCTCACTGAAAGGGACGATGAAACCGTGGTGGGGCTCGCCGTCACGTGAGGCAGACGTTCCGGCGCCCACAATTGGGCCTGTGAACACCAGGGCCGGCAGGGGATGCATCCATCCGTGTGCACGCTGCGCGAGGTGCGACCTCTGGGTCGGATGCTGAAGCCATGGCGCCAGTGACCGACGGCGCTGCCGGACGCGCGCGGCGTGCCCTGCCGTGGCTTGCGATTCTGTACGCTGTGGCAAGCCTCCTGCATTTCACTCATAACGCTGAGTATCTGGCGCAGTATCCCAACCTACCCGCCTCCTGGACACGCGCGGACGTCTACGTCGCCTGGTGCGCCCTGACCGCGCTCGGCCTCCTGGGGTACGCGCTGTACGTCGGCGGCAAACGGGCCGCCGGCCTCTCGCTGCTGGCGTTATATGCCGTCAGCGGCTTTGCAGGCCTGCTGCACTACACGCGCGCGCCGATGGCGCACCACAGCGGTACGATGAACGCGACGATCTGGACAGAAGTGATTACGGCGGCTGCAGTGTTGCTCGATATCGCGATTCTGGCGCGGTGCGCGCGCGCCAGGCCCGCTTGAGGATCTGCGGCCGGCTGGATGACCGACCGGGCTCGCGCGCGCTTCGGCTGAGGCGCGGCGGTCCGACCGGCTGAACGGCCGCGCCCACCCGGCCGGGACGGCCGTACCACCTGAGCCAGTGAGAATCCCGATGCTCGCTCCTTCAGTTCTGCAGCTTCGCCTGGTGTGCGCAGTCGCTCTCGCGTGCCTGATCCTCGGTCAGTTGCCGGCGCTCGGCCTGATCTCTTTCGGCCACGAGATCGCGACGGCGCGGCTGTGGAAATATTACGGAGCCGCCGTGCCGAGCTGGCTGGTCTGGGGCTTTGGCACCACAGTGTTCGTGCTGTGGCTGATCGGCCTCGTCGGAATGCTGAATTTCTGGCGCATATCGCGCTGGTGTCTGGCGGCCGCCGTGGCGCTCTCCGTGACCCTGCGGCCTTTCCTGGGGTTGAGCGTCTCCTCGGCGTACGAGGCCTCCCTGGCCAGCGTCTTTGGTCTCGCCAGTTCGTGGCTGATCGCCATCAGTTTCTGGACGCCGCTGGCACAGCGCTTCATGCTTCGCTCCGAGGGCGGGACTGTTCCTTGACGGCCTGCCCGCCGGGCCCATGGACCTTTGAGTCGCGCGAGACCATCCGCCCGGCGCCGAATTGCGTGCCACCACCGCCGGCCTGACGGCGCACACAGAGAGAGCTGCATGGCTAGAGCATATTGGATCACGGCTTACCGCTCAGTGCGTGATCCGGAGGCGCTCGCGGCTTATGGCAAGCTGGCGGCACCGGCGCTGCAGGCGGCCGGCGGACGCTTCCTCGCGCGTGGCAACGCCTCACAGGCCTATGAAGCTGGCCTCCTGCAGCGCACCGTGATCATCGAGTTCGACAGCGTGGCGCAGGCCGTCGCTGCGCACGACAGCCCCGCGTATCAGGAGGCGCTGCGTTTACTGGGTCACGGCGCGGAGCGTGATCTGCGGATTGTCGAGGGGGTGTGACCGGGCCGGCGGTGCGCTGGAGCGCTGCGGCGGCTGTCGGCTCGCGGCCGGGTGATCTGACCCTATGAGCTTGGGGCACATGCCCTCCACGGCGGGCCATGCCCAGATATGAGGTCACGGTCCAAGGCCGCGGCATCGCGCTGCCGATGGAGACTTCCGTGGCCATCGGTTTCTTCAAGCTCGTGCAGCTACGCTCCGCGGATCCGCGCGCGGCCGAAGTTCGTGCCATCGAGCGTGTCCGCGCGGACTGGGAGTCGAGCGCTCACGCGCTGCGCAACCGCGGCGGCGCCCCCGCGCTCACGATCGCATCGATCGGGCTTCTGTCCTGGTGGCACCGGCTGCTCGGGGCGCCGCAGGGGTATATTTTCTTTTCGGACAACGATGAGCTGCAGGCAGCGTCGCGCCACCGCTTCGACCGTCCGTAGGGATGAACCACATGCCGCACCGTGATCTGATGCGCGGCGCGATCGAGCACCTGTCAGCCGGCCGCAGCTGCGATCCATGACTCGCTATGTCGCCTTTCTGCGCGGCGTGAGTCCCGTGAATGCGAAGATGGCGCAGCTGCGCGCTTGCTTCGAGCGTGCGGGGTTCAGCGACGTGCGCACGCTATTGTCGAGCGGCAACGTCGTTTTCAGCGCGCGCACCGCCTCGGGCGCGGCACTCGAGCGCCGCGCGGAGCAGGCCATGGAGTCGCAGCTCGGCCGCAGCTTCAGCACGATCGTGCGCAGCTGCGACTTTCTCAAGACACTGATCGCGGCGGATCACTTCGCCGGATTCGGTCTGTCGCCGCAGGCGAAGTGCGTTGTCACCTTCCTGCGCCGCCCGCAGGCGCCGCGCCTGTTGCTGCCGCTCGAGCGCGACGGCGCGCGCATCCTGAAACAGCTCGACCGCGAGGTTTTCTCAGCCTATCTGCCCAGCCCGAAGGGGCCGGTGTTCATGGCACTTCTGCAGCGCGCCTTCGGCACCGACATCACCACCCGTACGCTGGCGACTGTCAGGAAGTGCGCACAGGCGTGAGGCGGACGCGGCGCGTTGCCTATGTGGCAGCCGGCGCGCGGTGCTGCACGTGCAGGATGCGGTCGCGCAGCTGCAGGAACGGCCACTCTATCAGGGTAAAGGTGAGTACGGCGATGGCGATGGAAATCATGAGCGCCAGCACGTACCAGCCGATGAAGGCCGCCGTGGTCGCCGGCAGGCCATGGCCGGGGCGCCACAGCAGGCGGCCGAGGTAACCCAGGACCACGAAGTGGTTCAGGTACATCGAATACGAAAGTCGCGAGAGGAAGTGGAAGACGCGTGCGCCGGTGAACAGTGTGAGCCAGGAACGGTCCCTGAGCAGGAACAGGGTGGCGGCGCCGAACACCGCCGCGAGACCCGTGAAGGCGAACAGGTCCGGGCTCAGATGCCGCAGCGCAAGCCCTAGCAGCGCAATCACGACCGGAATCGGCAGATTCCTGAGAAAGGGACGCGCTGCTACGGCAGCGGGGTGCATCACGCTCAGCCACGACAGCAGCACTCCGGCCACCAGCCCGTCGGCATGGGTGTGGATGGGCGTGTAGGTGACCAGCAGCATCTCAGTGCTGCCGTGCTGGTGGGCCCCGTGCACGGCAAGCACGATCGCTCGGATGATGGGGAGCGTTGCCAGCAGCACCACCAGCGGGATCCACTGCCTGGCGATCCCGAGCGAGCGGCTCATGGCGAGCATCAGCAACGGCACGATGATGTAGAACTGCTCTTCGGTGGACAGCGACCAGCCGCCGGCGATGTGCCCGGTGAAATAGTTGGAGAGAAACACCAGATCCGGCAGGAATTGCAGTGGCGGACGCCCGGCCGTCAGGAGGACGAAGGCGCAGAAAGCGAAATAGTAGGGCCAGATGCGCAGGCCGCGGCGCAGCAGGAAGCGGCCGATGCGGATATGACCGCTGCGCTTCAACTCCCGCCACAGCTGACCGCCGATCAGATAGCCGCTCAACACGAAGAACAGGTCGACGCCCGTCCAACCGAACAGGATGAGCGGAAAGCGACCGATGCGCAGATCGCTGTGGCTGTATTGACTGAAATTGAAGAAAGCGTGGTCAGAGAACACCAGCAGGATGGCGAGCGAGCGCAGCGCATCCAGCGCCGGAATGGTACCGGGATCCCCATGCAGCAGTTCGTGCCACGCCGATGAGATCGTGGAACCGAGCCGTGCGCCGAAGGCGGTCAGCGCGGACGTGCGCCGCGGCCGCGCGGATGCCGCTGTAGCGGCCTTGACCGTCGGCGGGGTCACCGTGCGCCCTCCGCGGCAGCGCGCGCGCCTCTTGGCGTTGTTGCGGGCTGCGGCCACTGGCCCGTCCTGGACAGGTTCAACTCGATACTCCCACTCTCACTGTGCGCGCCCGCGAGGATGAGACCGGGGCGGTGGCGGTTCACATTCACGGGCGCTGCTCAGTCCGTGCGCGCTGCGGGGTCGACGCATTCCATCGGCGCATCCGTTCAGAAGGCCCCATACAGTGCGCGCACCAAGTCCACCACCATGTTCTTGATCAGCTCGGCATTGACATCGGCGATCGCGTAGTCACCCAGCGCGCTGCCGCCACGACTGTCGGCGGTGTTGCGCTCGAAGTGGATCAGCCGGGTCTGCGGGTCGGGCCGCGCCCGCAGGTAAGGATAACCTCCAAAACCGTGACCCGCGCGCACGTGTCGGCTGACGGGAATATCGATGCGCACATCGCTCCCGTCGCTGGGCACTCGCGCTGCCACGCCGCGCTCGTTGAGTGCGCGGCACATGTGCTGCAGCGCGGGCATGATCACATTGGCGATGCAAAACGTGGCGCTGTGCGTGAAATCGTCCGTGGCGCTGTGCTTGCCGGCCGCCGCATTGCGCGCTTCCGCGACGCGGGCGTTGTGGTGCGCGAAGATGGCGTCAAGCTCCCGCTCGATGTCCTTGGCCACGCGATACTCCGAATCAACGCCCGGCGCGTAGCTTACATCGGGACGCCTCGCGCGGTCCCTGCTGCTATACGGCCGGCTGGCGTCGCGGAGACCGAGCGCCTGCACCTGCCGCCACGCGAATCCACGAGCAACGCTTGTCGTCAGGCGCCGCTTGAAGTCTGACGGGGCATCTTCGGATCATGCCAACAAGTTCGGATCCACGCCCAATCGTCGCAGCTGCTCGTCGCGACGCCGCGCGAGGTTCGTGATGCGCTCATGGACCGCCTCGAGCACTTGCACGAAATCGTCCTGGCCCACCATCTTCATCAGATGGCTATGACTGCGGAAGGCGATGCTGTAACGATTGGCGATCGCCATGCCCGCGCGCAGCAGCGACTCGATCTCATCCCTGCTGATCGGATACTTGTCCGCCGGCTGGCTGTCCGCTTTGCTGTGAGAGGCGCCCAGGGGTGCGTAGAAGTTGTGGCGCAGAATGAGCAGCTTCTTCACCAGCGGGTTGCTGCCGGCGGTCGCGAACTCGACGTCGCGCGCGAGCTGCGCCGCATCCAGCGCCGGCGGATCCTCGGCCAACTGCGCCGGCACCCGCTTGGCGTATTCCTCCGGAAGGAACAGTTCGGGCTGGCTCTGCAGGGTCTGGAGCAGGCTGCGCAGATTGGCGCCATCGGTGCGCTGATCGTAAATCTTGCACAGCCGGTACGCCGCCGCGTCCAAGGTGGACTGGAGCGTCAGCAACCAGAAAGTACGCGATTCGTTCATCGCGTTTTCGAACTTGTCGACCGAGCGCTCGAGATCCGAGTGAAGCTTGAAGACGATGTTGGCATCTACAAGCTCGCGCACCAGCGAATAGAGCAGGCGCTGGAACTCGACTGCATCGCCAATTTTCATGCCGTCCATGGCCCGATCGTACGGGCCGGCGGCCGCACGCTCCGCGCGACTTTACCTAACGCCCCTGCGGACTTCACGGATCAGGCGAAAACTCCCGCGCCTGGCAGCCGCGTCGATCGCACCGCAGCGTGCGCTCGGTGTCTGCCCTTCTTCGCACATGGGGCCCGAAATTGGTGCCGGGCGTGACCTGCATCGTTGCCCGAGTCTTGGTTTCCTCTCACCCGACCTGATCAAATGACACAGTGACCTATCAACACTCGGTGTTGGCCTAGCGATCGGCTAAACTCCTAACTCCAAGGGGGGGGTATGTATCGCAAAACTCGAACAGCGCGGAACGTTGCCGGCGGCTGAGCCGTGGCCGTGTACGCGGTTACGAGTGCGGGCGTTAAGACGTTCAACTACGTGCTCTCGGATCACCAGGCAAGCGTTTCCGATCTCACCAGCAGCACCGGTACAAGTGTCGTAAATGAGAGCTTCACACCGTTTGGCATGCGCCGGAATCCGACAACCTGGTCAGGCGCTGCGAGCAATTCGGATTTGACAACCGCCGCGGGGATCACGCGACAGGCCTATACGTTTCAGACCCAGCTTGGACTGTGGATGGGTATCAACCACATGAATGGACGCATGGAGGACGCGGTTACTGGCCGAATGCTGTCCGCGGACCCAACCATTCCCGATGCGACGAACACTCAGAGCTATAACCGCTATACCTACGTCAACAACAACCCCGTAACGCTTTTGGATCCAACGGGATTTACTGCAAATTGTCCGCGCGGCTGCTACAAAACGCCGAATGGCGACATTCTTCGTACAGATACGTTGGGAGCACTTGGCAGCGACACCGACATGGGGACCGAGGCGAATACCATTGATATGGACTTTGGCTGGGGTCCCGGAAGTGTGCTGAATGGGTATGGGACGGGTAATGGGCTAAGCGCAGGTAATACTGATCCTGCGCCGGGCAGCGACCCGTTAATACTCTTTACCCAAATCAACCCCGCGTCATCAGCAAGCAGATCTCAAGACGGACAACCAACAAATCCAATTGACATGGTCGCTACGGAATTATTGAACTCAGTGCAACAGCTCAATACAGATCTCCAAAATACACTCACCATATCCAACGCGATGAGCGCTATCGACAGTCTCGACAACGCGACCAACATCGCAACCATGCTTAATTCGGGTACAGCTATTTTGTCTCAACATACTGAAGACGACCCTGACCTAGTCTCGGGCAGCGCGTCTCTCGGGAAGGCGCTAGATAATCTCGGCAATCTTCTGGCTATTAGTCAAGTTGGCGGAGATTTCTTGAACGGCCAGTACGCTCAAGCGATGAACGATGCAATTGCAAACGTAATAGATCGTGGAATTGGAGCTGGTGTGGCATGGTGGACACACGTTCCGGCGGTTGGCGGGTTCGCTGCCGGCGCATCCGCGGAATTGGGCGTTGGACAATTGCTGGCGCCATACGTCAGAAGCACCGCTGGATCGAGCATAAACGCCGTCATGAGCGAGCCAATGCAATGCGCGTCGTTTGACTTCGCCCTCGCCTTCCCTGATGTGTGTGAGTAAGATGTTGCCACGCAAAACTCCGGGGGCGCGTTCAGTTCAATCGAAAGCGCCCATTCGCTAAAAAGCAAGCGAACTGTCTAATGACGCGAGCGATTGCATTACGTGTCGCGCTTCGTCTGCTATGGTCGAACGCAACCATGATCATTGGGAGCGCGTTGCTTTACACCGCCCTAACTCTAAATCTGCAACACGGTTCTCGTATACCTTGGTCTTTCCCCTTTGCCGCATGCATATGCTGGTTGAGCGTGTTTTCCAGTTCGCAGCCAGAGCAGCCGCGGGTGAGTCTAGCCAAGGCAACAAGGTTCTATGTTTGGGGATCTTGCGCTTTGGTTTTTCTTATCCTTACCGGGTTGTCCATTGCCACCATGAATTTCCAATCTGTCGTACTCGATCAAACAGGTCTCTTTGGTGACGATTCTCAGGCTTCCACACTAGTGCGGGTCGTTACATCGCTGACCGTCCTTGGCGGAGGCGGCATCATTGAGGAGTCGGCGATACGTGGTGTTGTTCAACTAGGTCTCCGGAACGATATGCGGCCCGTCGTCGCGGAGGTCATCGCCGGGCTGGAATTCGTAGTCAGTCACGTACCCCGCTTCTCGATACCGGGCGAGCCACTGTTCGTGATCCTGCTGGCCTTCTTCAACGGTCGCATCACAGCTCGGATGCAAACGATGCGCTACGCCATCTTGGTGCATAGCCTGGCCAACATCGCAATTGGAACTGCCATTTGGCTTTTCAGATCACACGCTACAAAGGTTGCTTAGCCCCCTTCGGCCTCATTTACCCCAAAATCCGGCGAGCTAGGAAGGACGGAGCCCTGATTCACGCGCCAGCCTTACTTCGAAGCCGTTATGCGTTGCAGGCCGCTTCGTCGACCGAGCCACCGTGCTCGCGCTGGGCGCTTAGCCAAAGTTTCAGTCTTTGTGGAGGCCGGAACAAATTGCGAGGAAATCGATCCCATCGATGGTTGCCAATTTCCGCAATATTTTCATGATCGGGTTGCCGACATCTTGCAAATGATTTGATATCCCCATCGGAGTGTCACGTCGTAGTCCGCAAAGTTGATGGCGGACAAAATGGCGGGCGGCGAGTCCGAGAAAGTGAATCGCCTGCGTGATATCACGGCCGTCGGTGTGTCGCTGCGCAGGGCGATAACTGACGTTGTACAAGCGGTCGAAATCATCAGAGGCAAACCACCGACCAGGGGAACCGTAGGCTCCCCCTCCTCGGACACAGATGAATTGTAGGCTCTCCCGGCACGTGGATGTCATGAGGAAATCGAGGTTCACCGAGTCACAGATCGTCACGATGTTGAAGGAAGGGGAAGCTGGCGTTGCCTTGAGCGAGGTGACGAGGAAGCACGGGATCAGCCGTGCGACCTACTTCAACTGGCGCGGCAAGTACGGCGCAGTGAGCGTCTCGGAGCTCAAGCGCATGAAGGCGCTCGAAGCGGAGAACGCGAAGCTCAAACGCATGTATGCGGAGCTGGCGCTCGAGAACGCGGCGATTAAGGACCTTCTGTCCCGAAAACTGTAGGGCCGTTCGCGAAGCGACAGGCGGCCGAAGTGCTCGTGAAGGAACACGGGTTATCGATCGGTACGGCGTGCAGGGTGACGGGGCTGTCGCGGACGGCTTGGTATCGAAGACCGAGATCGTGCACGGAGCGCGATCGAGGGGTGATCGGGGTGTTGAACAAGATCGTAGCTCGCAAACCTCGCTGAGGCTTCTGGAAGCTCTAGTACCGGCTGCGAGTGGACGGTCACTGCATCAACCACAAGCGCTTACATCGGGTGTGCGGTGCCAAGAAGCTCAATCTGCCTCGCAGAACCAAGCGGCGTCTCGCGACGCTCAGCCGCCAACCCCTGGGAGCTCCTGCAGCCTCAGCGAGGTTTGCGA
>DATHMN010000188.1:0-9375 GCA_035487135.1 Steroidobacteraceae bacterium
GCCGCGGAGCAGCGCGGCTCCTGGCGGTACGCGCGCCGCGTGCCGGCTGCATCGTCGCGCTCACCACCGCGCCCGGCACCACCATCAATGACGATACCCAGCCCATCATGACGCTCGCCGATCTGTCGGTGGTCTGGGTGACCGCACTGGTGGCGGAAAAGGACATCGCGCAGGTGCAGCCGAGCCAGAGCGCCGAGATCACGCTCGATGCCTACCCGGCGCGCAGCCTGCACGGCAAGGTGTTGTTCGTGTCACCGGTCATGGAAGCCGACTCACGGCGCAACAAGACGCGTATTGCCTTCGACAACCCCGACCTGCTGCTGAAGCCGAACATGTTCGCCACGGTGTCGCTGCAGGCCGCAGCGCTGCGCCGCGTGGTATTGCCGAGCTCAGCGCTGTTGATGAACAACGACCGCACCACCGTGTTCGTTGCCACGGCGCCCTGGACTTTCGAGCGGCGCACGGTCGAACCACTGCTCGAGGAGAGCACGCAGGTTGCGATCCGCTCGGGCATCGAGCCGGGCGAGCAGGTCGTGGTCAGGGGCGGAATCCTGCTCAATGATTGACCAGTTTGTAGACTTCTGCCTGCGGCGGCGCATCGCGGTCATCGTCATCGCGGTGTTGCTCAGCCTGTTCGGCATCTACGCCTGGGAAACGCTCAACGTCGAGGCCTACCCCGAGCTCGGGGACGTGGCCGCGCAGGTCACCACGCAGGTGCCGGGGCTGGCGGCCGAGGAGGTCGAGCAGCTGATCACCGTGCCGCTGGAGCGCGAGATCAACGGCACGCCCGGGCTGCTGCTGATGCGCTCGGAGAGCACCTTCGGCCTGTCGCTGATCACCGTGCTGTTCCGCGATGGCTATGAAGACTACTGGGTGCGGCAGCGGCTGCTCGAGCGCATCAGCCAGGTCACGCTGCCGGCCGGCGCCGCGCCCTCGCTCGATCCGGTCGCAGGACCTGGGGGCGAGATCTATCGTTACACGCTGGAGTCGGACAGCAAGAACTTGCAGCAGCTGTCCGAGATCCAGCGCTGGACCGTCATCCCAGCACTGAAATCGGTTCCGGGCGTGGTCGATGACACCAATTTCGGCGGCTTCACCACGGTTTATCAGCTCGATCTCGATCCCAAGCAGCTGCAGCACTACAACCTCGGGATCACCGATGTCATCAACGCCATCAATAACAACAATGCCAACTCCGCCGGCGGACGCGTCTCGCGCGGTGACCAGAGCTATGTGATCCGTGGCGTCGGGCTGATCCGCAGCCTGGCCGAGATCGGTGCCACCGTCGTCACGCAGGTGAACGGCGCTCCGGTGCTGGTGCGTGACCTCGGGCGCACCACTCTCAGCCACCAGGAGCGTGAAGGCATTCTGGGCAAGGACAACAACCCGGACACGATCGAAGGCATCGTGCTGATGCTGAAGTATCAGAACCCCTCGCAGACCTTGAAGGGCATCCACGCCAAGGTCGAGGCGCTCAACCGCCAGCTCGCCGCAGACAACGTGCGCATCGTGCCCTACATCGACCGCGACGATCTGGTGCACGCGACCATCCATAAAGTGGGTCGCACCATTCTCGAGGGCATCAGCCTGGTGTTCCTGGTGCTGGTGCTGTTCCTCGGCAGCCCGCGCAGCGCGCTGGTCGCAGGCGTCTCCATCCCACTCGCGCTGGTCGCGGTGTTTTCGCTCCTCAACCTGACGCACGTCTCCGCCAACCTGCTGTCGCTCGGGGCGATCGACTTCGGCATCCTGGTGGACGGTGCGATCGTGGTGACCGAGGCGGTGCTGCGGCGCCGCGAGGCGATGCCGACCGAAGAGCTGAGTGAGAGCGAAGTGAAGGCGGCGGCCATCCAGGTGACGCGACCGATCTTCTTCGCGAGCCTGATCATCATCACCGCCTACCTGCCGCTGTTCTCGTTCGAGCGCGCCGAGGCGAAGCTGTTCACGCCGATGGCGTACACCATGGCGTATGCCCTGTTTGGCGCCCTGCTGACGACGCTGGCACTGGTGCCGGCGCTGGCCTACTACGCGTTCCGCAAGCCGGGAAGTGTCTACCACAACCGCTGGCTCGAATGGCTGACGCTGCGCTACGAGCGCATCCTGGCGGCGTGCATCGCGCAACCGCGCATCATCTATGGCGTGGTGATTTTCGCCCTGCTGGCGGTCGTCGGCCTCGGTGCCACGGTCGGGCGCGACTTCCTGCCCGATCTCGATGAAGGAGCGCTCTGGCTGCAGGTGCAGATGCCGACCGGGCTGTCACTCAACAAGGCGAGCGACATGGCGAGCGACCTGCGGCGCGAGATCCGCAAATCCCCGGAAGTGTCCTACGTCGTCACCCAGACCGGCCGCAACGATGACGGCACCGACCCGTGGACCATGTCGCACATCGAGGCGCCTGTCGGTCTGACGCCCTACGACGGCTGGCCGGGCGGTGAGTCGAAGAAGCAGTTCCTCGACAAGCTGGCCGCGCGCCTGGCGCACGATCTGCCGGGTTACTCGATCGGTATCAGCCAGCCGATCATCGATGGCGTCAACGACATGATCGGCGGGGCGCACAGCCCGCTGGTCATCAAGGTGTATGGTGATGATCTCGCCATGCTGCGCCATATCAGCCAGCAGATGGTCGACGTGCTCTACGACGTGCCCGGCACCTCCAGCGCCTCGATCTTCCAGGAACCGCCGATTCCGCAAATTAACGTCACCGTCGATCGCGAGAAAGCGGCGCGCTACGGCATCAACATCGCCGATGTGCAGAACGTCATCCAGACCGGCGTCGGCCAGGCGCCGGTCTCCACGGTGTACGTGGGCGAGCGCGTCTACAACCTCACCGTGCGCTTCCTCGGCACGAGTCGCGAGTCGCCGCAGGCACTTGCCAACCTGTCGGTGCACACCAGCGACGGCAAACAGGTACCGCTGTCGCAGCTGGCCGACATCAAAGTGCAAACCGGCGAGAGCACCATCACGCGTGAGAACGGTCAGCGCAATCTCACCATCCGCATCGACAACCGCGACCGCGACCTCACCAGCTACCTTGAGGAGGCGCAGAGGAAGATCGCCGCGCGGGTCCATTTCGATCCCGCCAAGGTGCGGCTTGAATGGGGCGGCCAGTTCGAGAATCAGCGACGCGCCGAGGCGCGCCTGCTGCTGATCCTCGCGCTGGTGATGGGCATGATGCTGATCTTCCTCACCATCGGCACCAAGTCGCTGCGCCAGGCGCTGCTGATCCTCGGTGTGGTGCCGCTCGCGACCCTGGGTGGGCTGGTGTCGCTGCATCTCACCGGCCAGACTCTCAACGTCGCGAGCGGCGTCGGTTTCATCGCCTTGTTCGGCGTCGCGGTGCAAAACGGCATCATCATGGTGGCGAACCTCAACCGCATGCGCAGCTCCGGCTTCGAGCTGCACGAGGCGATCATGCGCGGCGCGACCGAGCGGCTGCGGCCGGTGCTGATGACCGCGACCGTGGCGACGCTCGGCATGCTGCCGGCGGCGCTGCACACCGGGGTCGGCAGCGATGTGCAGCGTGGCATCGCCACGGTGGTGGTCGGCGGACTCGCCATCTCGACCGTGCTGACGCTGTTCGTGCTGCCCTCGATGTACCATGTGGTGGAGCACTGGGCGGCGCACCGCCATGGCGAGGCACGATGGGCGTGAGCAGGCCGGTCTGCGGCTTCGTGGCGGCACTGCTGGCCGGCTGCGCGGTCGGCCCGAATTTCCAGCGCCCGGCCGCGCCGCAGGCGAGCGACTACGGCAGCGCCCCGTCTCAGGGCAGCACCGCCGCCGCGCCGGGCACTGGCGGCCAGAGCCAGCAGTTCATCGCCGGGCGCGACATCCCGGCTGAATGGTGGACGCTATTCCGCTCGGACAAGCTCAGCGCTCTGGTCGAGCAGTCACTCAAGGGCAATCCCAACATGGAGGCCGCGCAGGCGGCGCTGCACCAGGCGCAGCTGCTGTACAAGGCGCAGCGCGCGAGCCTGCTGCCGAGCGTGCAGGGCAGCTTCGGCGGCACGCGCTCGCAGTATCCGACCGAATCTCTCACCGCACCGACGACCGCGAGCTCGAACACCTATAACCTGTTCACGGCGCAATTGAGCCTGAGTTACATGCCGGACGTGTTCGGCGGTAATCGCCGCGCGCTCGAGGCCAGCCGCGCGCAGGTCGAGGCGACCCGTTACCAGCTGATCGCCACCTACGTCACGCTGAGCAGCAACGTGGTCACGACCGCGGTGCAGGAGGCATCGCTGCGCGGCCAGATCGCCGCTACCGAGCGCATGCTCGCGCTGCAGCGTCAGTTGACCGAGACCGTGCAGAAACAGAAAGGCATCGGCACCGCCAGCAACATCGATCTGCTGCCACAGGAGGCCACTGAGGCACAGACCGCCGCGACGCTTGCGCCGCTGCAAAAGCAGCTCGGTCAGACCCGGGATGCGCTCACCGCACTCCTCGGCCGGCTGCCGGACCAGGAGCCGGCCGAGACTTTTCGCCTCGACGAGCTCGCGCTGCCTACCGATCTGCCCGTGAGCCTGCCCTCCAAGCTCATCGAGCAGCGCCCGGATGTGCGCCAGGCCGAGGAGAACCTGCACGCAGCTTCCGCTCAGGTCGGGGTTTCGGTCGCCAACATGCTGCCGCAGTTCCAGATCAGCGCCGACACCGGCTCGGCGGCGCTGACCATTGGCAAGCTGTTCTCACCCTACACCGGCTTCTGGGACCTGGGCGCCTCGCTCAGCCAGACACTGTTCGACGCCGGCGCGCTGATTTACCGCCACCAGGCGGCCGATGCCGCGCTCGATCAGGCCGGCGCCCAGTACCGCGCCACCGTCATTCTCGCCTGTCAGAACGTCGCCGATACGCTGCGCGCGCTGCAGTCGGATGCGGATGCCTTGAACGCCATCGCCACGGCCGAGCGCGCCGCGCGCGAGGCGTTCGAGCTGGCGAACCGGCAGTATCAGCTCGGCACCCTCACGCTGGTGGCGCTCATCAACGCCGAGCAGACTTATCGCAGTGCCGAACTGGCGCTGGTGCAGGCACAGGCGAACCGCTACGCGGACACTGCCGCGCTGTTTCAAGCCCTGGGTGGCGGCTGGTGGAATCTTCCCGAGGCAACCTTCAAATGAACGACCTGGTGTTACGCGAGGACAAGGACGGTGCGGCGATTCTGACGCTCAACCGGCCGGCGAAACTCAATGCGCTGTGCAAGGAGATGGTCGAGGTGCTGGAGGAGCACGTCGATGCCATCGCCCGCGAGACCAAGACCGTCGGCGTCGTGGTGCTGCGCGGCGCCGGCGGCAACTTCTCCTCTGGCCACGACATGGACGAAGTGCTGAGCCAGGTCAAGGCGCACGCCAAGCCGCACTACTACGTCGAGGTGATCGACAAGGTCGCCGACCTGCCGCAGCCGGTGATCTCCGCCGTGCAGGGGCACTGCTCAACCGGCGCGCTGGAGCTCGCCCTCGCCGCCGATCTCATCGTCGCGAGCGAGTCGGCCAGTTTCTGCGATGCCTATGCCCGCTGGGGTCTTACTCCCATCTGGGGCCTGAGCTTGCGCCTGCCGCACCGGGTCGGCACCTCCAAGGCCGGTGAGATGATGTACACCTGCCGCAGCTACTCCGGGCGTGAGGCGCATGACATGCATCTGGCGAACTTCTGCTTCGCCAACGACATGTTCGAGGCGGAGCTCAGTGCCATCATCGCCGACATCCTCGCCAACTCCTGGTACTCGAACCGCGTGAACAAACGCGCGCTGCTGGAAAGCAACGGCCTCACCCTGCAGGACGCGCACGCGCTGGCGCTGTTCAAGAACGAAGGCCTGGCGCCGGATGCGGCGCAGCGCCTGACGCGGTTCTTCAAGGGGCGCAAGACGTCCCGCTGAGCTGCCCGGGCATGCGGCCGCGCGCTGCGGTTACCCGGTGCGGCGCGCGGGCGTGCTGGGCGTGGCGTTCAGCACAGCCGCAAGGCACTGCGCGAGCTCCGCTGCCGCCAGCGGCTTACTGAGCACCGCGACCGCGCCGACCGCCTGCGCCTCGGCCTGCAGGTCCGGGCCGCCGTAACCGCTCAGCAGGATGCACGGCAGCTGCGGATGCGCGCGCCGCAGCTCCGCGATCAGCTGCGGCCCGGACATCTCCGGCATGATCGCATCGGTGACGACCGCATCGAAGCGCTGCGCGGATGCGCTGAACACCTTGAGCGCCTGCGCCGCCCCGACACAGCCCACCGGTTCGTAGCCGAGCGAGGCCAGCACCTCTTCCGCCAGGTGCACCAGACTTTCTTCGTCATCGACCACCAGGATCGTCTGGCCAGCACCGAGCGGTACCTGCGGCGGCAGCGGTTCCTGGCTCGGCTCGGCATCGGTCAGCGGCAGGTACACCGTGAAGACCGTGCCGCTGCCCGGCCGACTGTCGACCTCGAGTGCGGCGCCGTGATCAAGCACGATGCCGTGCACCAATGACAGGCCGAGCCCGGTGCCGGCGCCCACCGGTTTGGTGGTGAAGAATGGCTCGAAGATCCGCTCGACCTGCGCTGCGCTCATCCCGGGGCCGGAGTCGGCGATGTCGATGCGCGCATAGCGGCCGCGCTGCAGGCGGCCCACGGTGCAGTCCTGTGGCTCGCCGATCTCGCTGGCACTGGCCCGCAGCCTCACCCGGCCACCGTGCGCGACCGCCTGCACTGCATTGGTGACGAGATTCGCCAGCATCTGGTGCAGCTGCGCCGCATCGCCCAGCACCACCAGTGGCGCCGGCGGCATGCTCAGCTCAAGTCGCACGCCCGGTGGGAGCGAGCCCTGGCTGAGACTGTCCACTTCGCCGAGGATTTTCTGCAGTGACACGGGGCGCGCGCTGCCCATCCCCGGGCGGCTGAAGGCGAGGATGCGTGCCACCAGGTCGCGCGCGCGGTTGGCCGCCACGATGATGTTGTCGATGTAGCGCCGCTGCGCGCTGCCGGCGGCACTGTGCTGCAACGCCAGTTCACCGTAACCGAGCACCGCTCCCAGCACGTTGTTGAAGTCGTGGGCAATGCCGCCGGCGAGCGTGCCCAGCGCTTCGAGCTTCTGCGACTGGTGCAGTTGCCCGGTGACGCGCTCGTGGCGCGCGAGCTGACGCAGGAACGCTACCAACAGTAATGCCGCGAGCGCCGTGATCACGAACGTGCGGCCGACGTTTTTCCAGGTCTTGGTACGCCAGGCGCCGAGAATCTCGTGCTCGCCGCGTCCCACCGCCACCACCGCCGGAAAGCCCGGCACGCGCCGCAGACTGAGCAGTGTGCGTCCGAGTTGCGGCAGCTGCAGCGTCAGGTCACGGGTGTCCGCGTCCCCCAGCTGCGCGAGCGCCGCACGCCACTGCGCGCCGTCGGAGCGGATCTCGGACTGCTCGCGGCTCACCAGCGTGATGCCGTCGGCGCGCAGCAGCTCGATCGTGCTGCCCGGCCCGAGATCGATCGCCTGGTAGAAGCGGCGGATGTAACCCACGTCCACCGCCGCCCCCGCAATCCCGGCGAAACCGCTGCCCGGCAGGGGGCGGCTGAGCACGAAGGTGGGGGCACCGGTCACGCGGCTGATGAACGGCTCGCTGACAAACAAGCCGAGTCCGGGGTGGGTTCGCTGTTCGAGGTAATATGAGCGGTCGCTGAGATCGGTGTTGGCGATGCCGTTCGGCGCGGAGCTGACGTGCAGCTCGCGTGCCGGGTCGAACAAAAACAGATTGCGCAGCTGCGGCACACCGCGCATGTCACGCCGCAGAGTCTCCGCCATCGCAGCCTCGCTCGGCGGCGTCGCCACGCCCGCCGGCGCCAGCAGCGCCGCCTCCTGCAGGATCAGATCCGTGGTCTGCAGCGCTCGCGCACCCTGCTCGGCGAGCGCGCTGGCGACGTTATCGTGGTGCCGTTCGGCGAGTGCCAGTGTGGTGTTGCGGTCCTGGATGGTGTCGAACAGCGTGGACAGCCACACCAGGGCGCCCACGGCTGCGACGATCAGCACCAGGCGGGTGCGCAGCGCCCGGCCGCGCGCCGCATCGCGTCGCAGGGACTCGGTCAGGGCCGCGGCCTGTCCGGCGGGGGTGGCGCTGCTGCCTGCAGGCCGAGTGCTGTCCATAGGTCGCCGCGCGTGAATGGTTTGGCCAGGATGCGCATCGCCCCGAGTCTCACCGCCATGGCATCATTCGCCATGTCTCCCGGGGAGAATCGGCCCGAGGCAAGCACGATCGGCGCGCGCGGGTAGGCACGCCGCCAGGACTGAAGGACCGTATGAGCCTCTTGCTGACACGCCACGTCGACCAGTATCGCATCGATGTCCACGGCGGCACGGGCTTCGGGCCAGACGGCCTCGGCACCGGCGGCCTCGAGCCATTCGCGGATCAGTTCGCGATGCAGCCTATCATGCTCGACCACCAGAATACGCTTCACGGGGCCATCCGGTGAACAAGCTGCCGGTGCCGCACGTGCTGGTGGTGGACGATGACGCTACGCTGCGCGCGCTGGTCGCGGAGTACCTCGGCTCCAACGAATTCCGCGTCTCCGGCCTCGCCGACGGCACGCAGCTGCTGGCGACGCTGCGCGCCCAGGTGTTCGACCTGGTGCTGCTCGATCTGCGCCTGCCGGGCGAGGACGGCATGCTGCTGCTGCGGCAGCTGCGCGCCGAATCGCAGCTGCCGGTCATCATTCTGACCGGCCGCATCGAAGAAGCTGACCGGGTCATGGGGCTGGAGCTGGGGGCGGACGACTATCTCACCAAGCCGTTCAGTCCGCGTGAACTGCTCGCGCGCATCCGCACGGTGCTGCGCCGGACGCACGCCGGCCAGGAAGTCCATGGCGCCCCGGTGTGCCGTGCCTACCGCCTGCCCGGCTGGGAGCTGAACCTGCGCACCCGCAAACTCACCGGCGCCGGTGGACAGGAAGTGGCGCTCAGCAACGGTGAGTTCAACCTGTTGGCGGCGCTGCTCGCCACCGCCAACCGCGTCGTCAGTCGCGACCAGCTGATTGAAATGAGCCGCCGCTACGACAACGAAGTCTACGACCGCGCCATCGACGTGCAGATCCTGCGGCTGCGGCGCAAGATCGAAAGCAATCCGGCCGAGCCACACATCATCCTGACCGAGCGCGGTGTCGGCTACCGGATCGCCGTTCCGGTGGAAGTCGTCTATTGAATCGCGGCACAACAAGCTGACGGTTTCCTGCGCGCCCCCGGCGCACTCGTGGCGGCACTGCACCGCCCGGCCACTCTCGCCGCTCCATGTCGCGCGTTGCTTGCGGCGCGCATTTCACCTGTAACACGGCCGGCGCCGCCGGTAATCGTCGCCGCGCGTGGCTGCGCTACCGTGCCGGGGCTATGTGGATCGTCCAACTCGCGCTGCGGCGCCCATACACCTTCATCGTTCTTGCGATCGTGATCAC
>DATHMN010000189.1:0-7326 GCA_035487135.1 Steroidobacteraceae bacterium
GGAGTGCCGCTCTTCAGGGGGCCCGAGCCCGTCAGCTTCGAGGTACTGCGTGTCATCGAGGCGGCAGGCGTCACTCATCTCCATTACCGGGTGCTAAAGCCAGGCAGTATCCCGCAGGTGCGCCTCTAGATAGCGGTCTGCCGGCCGAGGTCGAGCAGCTGCTCGCGCGGTACATTGAGATAGTCCGGAACGTGCACACTGTTACGCAGCATGGCTGCGTACAGCGCCTCCATCCAGCGCGGCAGACCGCGGCCATCCTCGCGCGGCACGATGCGCTCCGAACCGACAAAGTAGGTGAGTTTGCCCGGATCGATGCTGCATCCGTGCAGCGCGAGCTGCGCCACGAGCTTCGGCAGATCGGGTCGCTCCATGAAACCGTAGGAGGCACTGGCGACCCAGAAATCCGGGGCGGCTTCTGTCACCTGCACGCGCTGCTGTGCGGCGATCCACGGCACCGAGGCGGTCTCCAGCGTCACCACGATGACATGCTCGTGCAGTGCATGACTGTGCCGCACGTACCACTGCATGACCGGCGGCGTACCGTCCTTGACCCGGGTCAGGAACACAGCGGTGCCGGGCACACGTGCCACGTGCTCGGCGCTCACCGAGTCGAGAAACGTCTTGATCGGCAGCGCATTCTCGCTCAGGCGCTGGCGGGTGGCGACCAGACCCCGGTGCCAGACGTACATGATGAGGTAGACGGCGCCCGCCAGCAGCAGCGGTACATAGCCGCCTTCGAAGACTTTGAGCATGTTGGAGGCGAAGAAAGCGCTGTCGATGATGATGAAGATTCCAGCCACGGTGGCGCTGGCGAGCAGACTCCATTTCCAGATCTCGCGCATGGCGATGAACAGCAGGCAAGTGGTCATCAGCATGGTGGCGGACACGGCGACGCCATAGGCTGCGGCGAGGTTGTCGGACTTGTGAAAGCCGAGGGCGAGCCCGATCGTGACCAGCATCAGCACCCAGTTGACCGAACCGACGTAGATCTGGCCATAACCCTCGTCGGAAGTCTGCACGACCTTGACGCGTGGCATCCAGCCCAGCTGGATCGCCTGGCGGGTCATGGAGAAGGCGCCGGTGATGATCGACTGGCTGGCGATGATCGTCGCGATGGTCGAGAGCACCACCATCGGCACCAGCAACTGTCCGGGACACAGACGGTAGAAGATGTTCCCCGAAGTGGGCTCCCCGGCGAGGACGATGGCGCCCTGGCCGGCATAGTTCAGCACCAGACTGGGAAAGACCAGCCCCGACCAGGCGAGCTTGATCGGCCGGGCACCGAAGTGGCCCATGTCGGCATAGAGCGCCTCGGCGCCGGTGACGCACAGGAATACGCCGCCGAGCACCAGGAACCCGCCGCTGCCGCTGTGTGTCAGGTAATGCAGGCCGTGCCAGGGGTTGAGGGCCCAGAGGATATCCGGATGGCGCGCGATGCCCCACAGTCCGAGCAGCGCCATGGTGACGAACCAGAGCGCCATGATCGGACCGAATGCCCGGCCGATGCGCGCGGTACCCATGGGCTGGACCGCGAACAGCAACAGCAGGATCGCCACGGCGAGCGGCAGGATGTAGCGTTGCAGCGCCGGCTCGACGATTTCCAGGCCCTCGAGTGCCGACAGCACGGAAATCGCCGGTGTGATGGAGCCATCGCCATAGATGAGCGCGGCACCAAAAAGTCCCAGCGCGACGATGGCCGGGCGCTTGTAGCGCTTCACACCGAGCAGGGCCATGAGGGCGAGGATGCCGCCTTCACCGTCGTTATCGATGCGCATCGCGAAGCCGGCGTACTTGATCGTAGCCACGACGATGAGTGTCCACACCAGCAGGGAGACGATGCCGAGGATGGTCTCGGCACTGCGGCCGCCGCTGAGATCCAGCACAGTCTTCAGGGTGTAGAGCGGACTGGTGCCGATGTCCCCAAATACCACGCCGAGCGCGCCGACTGACAGGGCAAGGAGGGCCGGATTCTTCGGGTTGTTGGTTGCCATGAGGGGCGAGCACGCGCGACGGTGCGCGCAACATAGCAAAACAGGAGCTAAACTGTACGTGCCATAGATTGAGGCGCTATGACGATACTGATGACAGCGGCCCGCGGCGGCCGGCGAGAGCGGAGCGTGCCGTGCACGGTGAGCGCGCCGAAACTGCGACATAACACCAGGCGTGCACGCTCGCAGCATGCCTGTCGGCGTCATCTGACAGTTGTTTCAGATAAGGCGCTGGGCTGACGCTGGCAGACTGCCGCGATGCCGCCTGTGAGTGTGAGTATTTCGCCCATCGTGCGCGGAAACCTGCTGTGATTGCCACCGTGATGCTGGCGCTGGCTATGTTCTCGCCTAATTCGCCTGCCGCGCCCGGCGGCGCGCCGGCGCGCGTGCCGCCGGCGGCGCACAGCGCGCCCGCCAAGCCTCCGTCGCTGCCGCCCGCCGAAGAGACCGAGCCGTTCAATTTCGCCAAAGTGCGACAGTTGGCGCAGGAACGTGCGGCTCACGAATATCGCTCCATGTCACCCGCGCTGCCGGCGAGTCTCGCCGACCTCAGCTACGACCAGTACCGCGACATCCGCTTTCGCACAGCGAGCGCCTTGTGGCGCGGGCAGTCGTTGTTCGAGGTCGAGTTCTTTCACCGTGGCTACCGGGTCAGTCAGCGCGTCAACATCTTCGAGGTGACGGCCGACGGGCCGACTGCGGTGGAATACAACCCGCACTTCTTCACCTTCGGCAAGCTGCTGAAGCCGCCCAAGGCGCCCGCCAACCTCGGCTATGCGGGATTCCGCATTCATTACCCGCTGCAGACGCCGGCCTACAAGGACGAGCTGCTGGTGTTCCTCGGTGCCTCGTATTTCCGCGTGCTCGGCCGCAACCAGCACTACGGCGCTTCGGCCCGCGGACTGGCGATCGACACGGCGGCGCAGAGCGGCGAAGAGTTCCCGGTTTTCACTGACTTCTGGCTGGTGCGTCCCAAGTCGACTGAGCGCGAGATGACGCTGTATGCGCTGCTCGACAGCCGCAGCGTGGCCGGGGCCTACCAATTCCAGATTCGCCCGGGCGAGATCACCCAAATCGAGGTGCACAGTGAGCTGTTTCCGCGCCGCGCGATCGCCAAACTAGGCGTGGCGCCGCTCACCTCCATGTACTTCTATAACGAGGACAACGGCGGTCGGCGCGGCGATGACTACCGACCGCAGGTGCACGACAGTGACGGGCTCATGAGTCAGACCGGACAGGGACAGTGGATCTGGCGTCCGCTCACCAACCCGCGCGAGCTGCGCGTGAATCGCTTTGCGGACGAGAATCCGCGCGGCTTTGGACTGATGCAGCGCGATCGCAATTTCACCCACTACGAGGATGTCGAGGCGCTCTACGAGACGCGCCCGAGTTACTGGGTGCAGCCGCTCGGCAACTGGGGCAAGGGCGGCGTCGAGCTGGTCGAGATCCCGAGCGATGAGGAGATCCACGACAACATCGTGGCTTACTGGGTGCCGGCCCAGCCGGTCGCTGCCGGCAAGTCACTCAGCTTCTCCTACCTGCTCTCGGCCTTCGCCTACGAGCCCGAGTGGCCGCCCGGCGGGCGCGCGATCGCGACGCGCAGTGGTCCGCCGAGCATGGGCGACAACAAGGGGCATTTCGGACCGGGCGCGCGCCGCATGTTGATTGACTTTGCCGGCGGCCAGCTCGATGGCTTGATGGCCGCGCAGCCGGTGCGCGCCGAGGCGAGCGCCGACAATGGCCAGATCGAGGCGCTCACGGTGCAGCGCGTGCCGCAGACCGGCGCGTGGCGCGCGGCGTTCGTCGTCACCCCGAAGGCGAAGAAACCCGTCGACCTCAAGGTCTACTTGACACTCTACGGCGAGGTCCTCACGGAAACCTGGGTGTCTCAATGGACGCCGTGAGCGAGCCGGTCGTGGGCGCCGGCATGCGCTGGCGGGTGCGCATCCGGCGCACGCTGTTCTTTGGTCTCACCTTTGCGACCGCCGCTGCTGCTAGCGCGCTGCTGCTCGACGTGCTCGAAGCGAACGGCCTGAGCGGCGTCGAGCTGGTGGGGCTGGCGCTGTTTTTCGGCTTGTTCGCCTGGATTGCAGGTTCGCTGTGGACCGCCATCGCCGGCTTTGCGGTGCAGATTGCCGGGCGTGATCGCGCGGGCATCGACGTCAAGGCCCTGGCCGGTCAAACGCTGCGCTCGCGCGTGGCCATCGCCATGCCGATCTACAACGAGGATCCGGCACGCGTGGGCGCGGGCCTCGAAGCCATCTGGCACTCACTCGCTGCGCAGCCCGAGCAGGGTGCCTTCGATCTCTTTCTGCTCTCCGATACTGCCGATCCCGCTATCGCGGTGGACGAGGAGGCCATGTGGCAGCGCTTCGTCGCGCGTCATCAGGGCGTTGGGCGCATGTTTTACCGCCGGCGCGTGGATCGCAGCGAGCGCAAGGCCGGCAACATCGGCGACTTCGTGCGCCGCTGGGGCGCGAACTACGAGTGCATGGTGGTGCTGGATGCCGACAGCGTGATGAGCGGCCAGGCGCTGGTCACGATGGCGCGGGTGATGGAGGCGCATCCGCGCATCGGCATCCTGCAGTCGCTGCCGCTGCCGGTCGGACGTGAGACGCTGTTTGCGCGCCTCATTCAGTTCGGCGCGCGCCTGAACAGCCTCATGCTCTCGAGTGGCCTTGCCTACTGGCAGGTGGGCGAGAGCAACTACTGGGGGCACAACGCCATCATCCGGCTGCGGCCGTTCGAGCGCTTCTGCAGGCTGCCGCATCTATCCGGCAAGCCGCCGCTCGGCGGCGACATTCTCAGTCACGACTTCGTCGAGGCTGCCTTCATGCGTCGTGGCGGTTTCGAAGTGCGCCAGCTCCCCGACCTGAGTGGCAGCTGGGAGGAAGTGCCGGCGAACGTGCTCGACTTTGCCGCGCGCGACCGCCGCTGGACGCAGGGCAACCTGCAGCACTCGCGGCTGCTGGCCTGGCCGGGGCTGCATTTTCTGAGCAGGGTGCACCTGTTCACCGGCATTGTCTCGTATGCGAGTTCGCTTATGTGGCTCGGGCTGCTGCTGCTCAGCTCGGTGCTGAGCGTGATCGAGGCCGGCCGCAGACCGCAGTACTTCATCTCCGGCTTCCGCAGCCTGTATCCGCGCTGGCCGGAGATCCGCCCGGGTGAGACGGCGGTGCTGTTCATCGTGACATTCTTCGTGCTGCTGCTGCCGAAGTTCCTCGGCTACACTCTCGCGGTGCGCGACCCGGAGCTGCGGCGCGGTTTCGGCGGGCGTCTGCGCCTTGCCGCGAGCCTGTTCGTGGAGCAGCTCTTCAGCGTACTGCTGGCGCCGACCATGATGCTGTTCCATTCAACGTTCGTGGTGCAGACGCTGCTCGGCAAGTCGGTGTCGTGGAATTCGCAGGTGCGTTCCGACCGCGGTGTGACTTTCCTGGAGGCCTTCCGGCGCCAGAAGTGGCATTTTCTGCTCGGACTCATCTGGGCTGCGATCATCCTCGCCAAGACGCCCGAGTTTTTCTGGTGGCTGACGCCGGTGCTGCTTGGACTGCTCATCGGCACTCCGCTGACGGTATTCACCAGCCGCACTGCTGCCGGACTCGCCGCGCGGCGCTGGGGCCTGCTGCTGACGCCGGAGGAGACCGCGCCGCCGGCCGAGCTGGCGAGTCTGCAGCAGCCGCTCAGTGACCCCATCTCGGTGACCGCCCCGGCGGCACACATCGCACTCACTGCGGTGGCAGCGGTAAATGGCGCGCGCGTCGAGTTGCTGCCCGTTGCCACGACCGCCGAGGTCGCGGTCGCGCCGCTCGGCGGCTCGGGCAGTGGGCCGACACTGCGTAAGTCAGGTTAATGGTGTTTCACGGAAGAGACAGGACAACAGGAGACTGAGAATGAGATATGCATACCTTTGGGCACTGGGAGCGCTGCTGCTGCTGGGCGGCGCGCGCGGCTTTGCGGATGACTATTCGGATACGGCGACGCTGTTCAAGAACGCGGGCGCGAGCGCCGGCTTCTTCAGCAACTGCTACGGCTACGCCGTGTTCCCGACCATCGGCAAGGGCGGTTTCGTGGTCGGCGCCGCGCACGGTAACGGCCGCGTGTTTGCGCATAACCACTACACCGGTGACACCTCCATGACTCAGGTGAGTGTCGGCCTGCAGGCGGGCGGCCAGGCTTACAGCCAGATCGTATTCTTCGAGGACAAGCGCGCCTACGACGAATTCACCCAGGGCAACTTCGAGTTTGGCGCCGATGTCAGCGCGGTTGCCATCACCGCCGCGGCCGGTGGCAGTGTCGGCACCAATGGTGCGAACTCCGGTGCCAGCGGCGGGATGAAGGACGCGCGCACCTCCGGCAAGTACTACAAGGGCGTGGCGGTGTTCACCATCGTCAAGGGTGGCGCCATGTATCAGGCCACCGTCGCCGGCCAGAAATTCAGCTACACGCCCAAGGGACAAGAATGAGCCATACGCAATCCGGCTAGGCCTGCAGGCGTAGCCGGATTCCTACACGCGCTTCAGTCGCTGTCCAGATCCCGGCACGCGCGACGGGGTCCACAGTGTCGCCCCGGGAGCAGCATCAATAACCAAGCTCCGAGCGAGGACCCATGCTTCACTACGCAGTCGTTTTCTTCATCATCGCGATCATCGCGGCCGTATTGGGCTTTGGCGGCCTCGCCGCCGGCGCAGCCGGCATCGCGAAGATCCTGTTCATCGTGTTTCTGATCGGTGCCATCGTCACGTTCCTGGCCGGCCGCAGCCGCGTCTAGCGACGTTTCTTCGGGACTAGCGACGTTTCTTCGGGATGAAAGGACATGAGCACTCCCTTCAACGATCAGTGGGTCCTCGAGCGGCGGCAGGCCGCCGAGTCCCGGGACGCTGCACCGCCGGAGGACGCGCAGGTGGCAGCACAGCGTACGCAGCACAAGAGGGCCTGGAGTCGTGAGCGCACGCCAGGGGTCTTCTTTGGCCCGCGCCGCCTGCGCTGGATTGACAGGGACACCTAGGTCGAGCGGCGCGCGAGCAGCCGGAAGACCAGAGGGTTGACGACGATCGAGAGGATCGCGCCAGCGACGATGTAGCTCTGCCCCTGCGGGGGCAGAAGCTTCATGCTGACGCCCATGACGGCGAGAATGAAGGAAAACTCGCCGATCTGGGCGAGCGCTGCAGCAACGGTCAGCGCCGTGCGCAGCGGGCGGCGCAGCAGCCGCACGAGCGCGAGCGCGGCCAGCGACTTGCCCAGCACGATGATGGCGAACACCTCCAGCACCTGCAGCGGGTGCTGCACCAATACCAGCGGCTCGAACAGCATGCCGACGGCGACGAAGAACAGCGCCGCG
>DATHMN010000190.1:0-2588 GCA_035487135.1 Steroidobacteraceae bacterium
GCCACGGCCGAGCGGCAGTACACGGCGGCCCTGGGCCGGCTGGCGCAGCTGCGGCCCGCGGTCGATGCCTTCTTCGATTCGGTGATGGTGATGGATGAGAACCCGCACCTGCGCGCGAACCGGCTGAGCCTCCTCGCGCAGCTGCAGGCACTGTTCGGCGGAGTCGCGGACCTCTCGCGACTGCCCGGTTGAGCGCGGCGACCGCCAGCGACGCTGCGCGGCGGCGCCCGCGGCCGGTGCAGTTCCTCGGCTCGCTCTTCTTCACGTGCTTTCTGTTCGTCTGGACGTTTTTCTACGCCATCCCGTTCGTGCTCCTGTGCTTGTTCCTGCCCTTCCCGCGTCGCTTCGCGCTGGTACGCATCTACGCCGGCGGCG
Source organism: Steroidobacteraceae bacterium (assembly GCA_035487135.1). Lineage (GTDB taxonomy): Bacteria > Pseudomonadota > Gammaproteobacteria > Steroidobacterales > Steroidobacteraceae > 13-2-20CM-66-19. Next base: position 376 of record DATHMN010000190.1, read on the forward strand.
TCCTGTGGGTGCTCAAGTGGAGCTGCGGGCTGAGTTATCGGATCGAGGGTGCACCGCTGCCGGAGGGCTGCCACGTCGCGCTGTGGAAGCACTCCTCCTCGTGGGAGACCATGGCGATGATGGTGGTCTTTCCGCGTCAGGTGTGGGTGCTCAAGCGTGAGCTCCTGTGGATACCGGTCGTGGGCCTGGGCGTGCGCCAGATGCACGCGATCGCCATCGATCGCAAGGCCGGTCACTCGGCCGTGTCGCAGGTCATCGAGCAGGGCAAGGAGCGCCTCGATGAAGGCGACTGGATCATGGTTTTTCCCGAGGGCACGCGCATGGCCGCGGGCGAGACACGCCGCTACGGAGTCAGCGGCACACTGCTCGCGCAGGAGACCGGCAAGCTCATCGTGCCGGTGGCACACAATGCCGGTTACTACTGGCCGCGGCGCGGATGGATGAAAAAACCCGGCTGCGTGCGCGTGGTGCTCGGTTCACCGGTCTCGCCTGCAGGGCGCGAGGTGCGCGCGGTGAATGAGGAGATTCAGGGCTGGATCGAGGCGAAGGTGCGCGAGCTGACCCCCGAAGGCGAATGACTACCAATTTGCGCTAATACAACGATATTTAGCTCGCATTGTATTTTTATTGAGTTAATCGAGCCGGTTAACGCCGCTCCAACTGCAGCACCGTGAGCGCGACCCGGTATGCGTGCACCACGGGGCGCGCGCTGTCTGCCCCGGCCTGCATTGTGCCGTTGCCCTGCGCAGAGACGCTCGTTCTCTTCTTGCAGCGCTGCTCGGTGCTCGCTGTGCGTACCAGCTCACGCGTGGCGACTTCACCCTCAGGGCGAACTGGCTCAGATGTCGAGATTCATGACCGACAGCGCGTTCTTCTCGATGAACTCCCGGCGCGGTTCAACCTGATCACCCATCAGGGTCGTGAAGATGTCATCCGCCGCAACGGCATCATCGATCTTCACCTGCAGCAGGCGGCGCGTCTCCGGATTGATCGTGGTCTCCCACAGTTGTTCCGGGTTCATTTCTCCGAGTCCTTTGTAGCGCTGGATCGACTGACCTTTCTTCACCTGCTCGAACAGCCAATTCATCGCTTCCTTGAAAGAGCCGACTTCATGGCGCTCGTTGCCGCGCGTGACAAAGGCGCCCTCGCCGATCAAACCGGCCAGGGTGCGCGCAAGTTCTGCAATGCGCTGGTACTCGGCAGACTCAAAGAACTCGCGCGGCAGGTACTTGTGTGTCGGCGTACCGTGCTCGGTCTTGTGCACGATCACACGCGCCGCGTGACCGTCAGCCGCCGTGCGCGTTTCGACGCGATACGTGCGCGTGCCATCCGCGAGTGCATTCAGCCGCTGATTCAGATCCGCCGCCCAGCCGCGCAGCCAGTCCGCGCGGTCGAAATTCGCCGGCGTAACCTCCGGCATGTAAATAAGCTGCTCGAGCAGCCGGTCGTCGTAACGCTTCGACCAGCGCTTGACGATCGCCTGAACCTCCATGTACTTGCGTGCGAGCAATTCCAGCCCGGAACCTGAAAGCGGTGGCGCGAGCGAGTTGACGTGCAGGCCAGCGTTCTCCAGTGCGCCGTTGAGCAGGAGTTGATTGAGCTCGTTGTCGTCCTTGACGTACGTTTCCTGCTTACCGCGCTTCACTTTGTAGAGCGGCGGCTGCGCGATGTAGATGTGCCCGCGTTCAATCAACTCCGGCATCTGCCGATAGAAGAACGTGAGTAGCAGCGTGCGTATGTGACTTCCGTCAACATCCGCATCTGTCATGATCGCGACGCGGTGATAGCGCAGCTTGCCGATGTCGAAGTCGTCTTTGCCGATGCCGCAACCTAACGCGGTGATGAGCGTACCCACTTCAGCGGAGGAAAGCATCTTGTCGAAACGCGCGCGCTCGACGTTCAGGATCTTGCCCTTGAGCGGCAGGATCGCCTGCGTACGCCGATCGCGTCCCTGCTTGGCGGAGCCGCCTGCCGAATCGCCCTCGACCACGTAGAGTTCGGTGAGCGCGGGATCGCGTTCGGAGCAGTCCGCGAGTTTCCCGGGCAGACCGCCGCCGGTGAGCGCACCCTTGCGCACGGTCTCGCGCGCCTTGCGGGCGGCTTCGCGCGCGCGCGCCGCCATGAGGCACTTATCGATGATGCGCTTTCCGACTTGCGGATTCTGGTCGAAGTGGAGGATGAGCCCCTCGTAGCTGATCGAACCCACGATGCTC
>DATHMN010000191.1:0-26347 GCA_035487135.1 Steroidobacteraceae bacterium
CCGCAGCCACCTGCGCGCAGGGTCTGAACGGCCGTCACGACATCCGCGCGGACGTGCGCTGCGCCCAGCGTCGCGGCAACCGACATGGCGAGAATCCAGATCCGGGGCCGGGAACAGCGGCTCATGCATCACTCCTGTGAATACACCGCAGGCATCTGACGAGGCTACAGGAGAGAACGCGCCGCTCCCGTAACGGGTGACCGCAGCAGCCCGGGCGTCCTTCACAGAACCGGCCGAAACCCGGCTTGCCCGGGGCGCGCGGGCCGGGCGGTTGCCAGGGGGCGCCAGATTCGGTTAAAAAGCCGCACACTCCTTGGGGAGTAGCCGCCCGGGCAGCACCGGGTCGTACGTCAACACACTTGGGCGCACTGCCCGTGGCGTACGAGGCCTTCGGGCATGGCGAGACCAACGGCAGAGCCCGGGCACGAGCGGCCGGGACGTTTGCCGTGGTCAACGCCCGCTCGGCTTGGAGACATCCGATGGAGTCCTTCCTGGTCTCGCTGTCGACGGTGGCGATCGCGGAAATGGGCGATCGCACCCAGATTCTTGCGCTCATGCTGGCCGCGCACTACCGGCGACCGTGGCCGATTCTCGCCGGGGTGCTGTGTGCGACGCTCGCCAATCACCTGCTCGCCGGTCTCATCGGCATCCGCCTCGGCCGCTTTCTCACGCCCACGGTGCTCGACCTGCTGGTTGGGGTCAGCATGCTCGGCATGGCGCTGTGGACGCTGAAGCCGGACAAAGTCGCGGAAGGTGCGACACCCATGAACCGCACCAGCGCATTCGTGGCGACAACGGTGGCCTTCTTCATCGCCGAGATCGGCGACAAGACGCAGATCGCCACCGTCGCGCTCGCCGCGGCCTATGCCAACCTGCTCGCCGTGGTCGCCGGCACGACACTCGGCATGTTGCTCGCCAATGCGCCGGTGGTGTTCCTCGGGCAGGCGTTCGCCTCACGGCTTCCGCTCCAGACCATCCACCGCGTGGCGAGCGGGATTTTTCTCGTTCTCGGCGCGCTGTTCATCGCGCGCGCGCTGCTACACCGCAGTTGACCTTCAGGGGCGGCCGGCGAGCGAGGCCACCTGTGCCGCAATCGCCTGCCCGCCATCGGTGCACGTGATGCGGTCGATGACCACGCGCACCACGCTGGTGGTGTGCGCGCCTTCGGCCGTATCAAAGTACGCCCGGTCGACGGTGATGGTGCGATTCGCATGGGGCGGCACACTGTAACCGACGCGCTTGAACTCCGAGATGACTGCACCGTCCTCGGTTTTCCAGTCGACGCGGTAGCGAATCACACCACTGCAGCCGCGCGCGCAGCCGGGTGCGCCAATGCCAAAGGCGATGCGAAACTCGTCTTTGCTCAGGCGCATGACCAGCGGCGGCTGCGTGACAGCGGCCGTGTGACCCGCAGTGGCGGGCGCCGCGCCCGCCAGCGCAATGCCGACGGCTGCGAGCATCGCTACAGTTAAACCCGTGTCCATGGTGTCAGCTCCGTTGCCAGTGCTTGCTCGGCGGCGCTACCTTAGTCAGCGGTCACGGTGCCGGCAAACGATCAAATATCACGCGACTGGCAAAGATTGCTCATGCGTGCCGTGATCGCCCGCAACGCGCGGTTCAGTGGCTCTGCGGGCACTCTGGGCTATTCAGCTCCGGGTGCCGGGCGCACTCCTCCGCGCTCGGCGGCGGCCGCGGCGGAGGTGGCTCGACGGGAGCGCCACGCGGTTTGACACATTCCGCAAATCCCGTGACGGGATTGACCACCGCTTCCTGGCAACGCGGCGGTACAGTCTGCTGTCGCTTCGGATCCGGGGTGTCGTCATCCCCGCACGCCCAAGCCGCCGCGAGCAGGAACGCGGGCCAGCAGACGGTGGCAATCCGGGCGCGTGACATCGAGCCGTGGCGGCGCGGCACGGCCGCGTCACCTGCTTCGTGCCTGATCTCTAAAAATCTGACCGCTACTGCGGCGGTTTGCTCGGCGTATCGGCTGAGCTCGGCGGAGCACTGCCGTTGCCCTGCTGCGCGGCGCGCTTCTGCATCGCGTCTTTGCAGATGGGCGACAGCTGGTCCATATGATCGTTCAGACACGCGACGGCGCGGCCGCCGCCGGGCCGTACACCCTGGCAGAGTTTCTGGTAGTCCGCCTTGCAGGCGGCGCGGGCATTGCTGGTGTCCGCGGGCGGTGCGGCGTCCTGCGCGTAGGCAGCGCCAGCGAAAAGCCCGAGCGCACAGACCAGGAACAGCCAATTCTTCATGAGATCCACCTCGAGTGAACGCACCGTATGCGAGTGGCTGAAGCTTACTCCTTCAACGCACTGCGTTCACCGGCGGAGCGCAACAGCTAAGTGCTCGGCGGGCGAGCCTGTGGAAGTGTCAGCCGGACGCACGAATACAGACAATGAGCGGAGGCGGTGCGCAAGAGATTACCGACCATGCGCGCTTTAAAGTCATTGCGACGGCCGGCGACACGAGTCAAGGGGTGCGGTGCGTCGCACGACCCAGGAACTGAGCAAGCCGACACCAGGAAGCAGCTGTAAGTGATACGCGATTGCCCTCGCTGCAATCGCGGATCATGAGCGTCCTGCGGCACCGTCCGTGGCGCCGAACCTTCTGCTACCCGGCTGTCAGCCGTGCGCATCCCTCAACGGCAGTGAGCCTCTCCAGGGCCGCACTCTACCCAGGCATGCTCATGCCACCAGCGATGATGATCGCGGTCCCAGTAGCCCTCGCGCGGCTCGACCACGCCGACGCAACCAGAGGCGAACAGCATGATGCCCATCAATAAGAATGACGCTTTTGCAATGGGTTTAAAGACCGTCATGGTTAGCTCCTGAGCGCAAAGATGGCCCGCAGGCTAACCGTTAAGACTGTGCTGCGACCATCCGCCGAACGCGTAAGCTCGTGTGAGCCGACGCTGACAGCCGAGGCCGGCCGGCTTAGAAAACGAGCTTCTTGCGGGGCGTGCAGTCAAAGATGAGGCTGCTGCTGTGCTCGCCCTTACGGCCGAGCTCTGACTTGTCGTAGAAGCCATCCAGCACGGCTTCCTGACCGGTCTTCTCGCAGTACTCATTCGCAAGCTCGATGGCGGCCTCGCGGCTGCCCGAGTAGCCACCAGAAGGGGCCACCGCGGTCACCGAGTGCTGACCGTTCTGCATGTTCTGCACTTTGACGTGGGTACAACCGGCGGCCCACGCCGACATGAGCAAAAGCGGAAGTTGCCTGCGCATCCTCCGCGAAGTGTCGCATACGAGCGCGGCGCGCAGACTCGTGCTGCCGCAGCGACGGCACGCGCAGTCGCAGCCGCCAAGGCACTGCGGTTCTAGGTAGCCGCTACGCGCGCAGAAGCACTGCTCCTCAATCGTTGCAGGTAAAAAGCAGTCGGCTGCTGTGCGGCGCGTCTAATCCGGCGGCCGGCAAGTCATCAAAGCTCTGCACGGTGGCGTGCTGGCGCGAGCGCTCACAGTAGTCGTTGGCATCCTCCACCGCTTGCTGGCGGCTGACTGCGTAGCCACCCGACTTGGCCTTGCTGGTGAGCACATGCTGGCCGTTGGGGAGATCCTGAATCGCGACATAGGCGCAGCTCGCTAGCAATAGGCCCAGGACCGCCGCCCCGCGCCAACACACACCGCTGTCTGTGGTTGCCATGCGCGTGAAAACTACCTGAAAGACCGTCGTCCGCCTATCTGCCGCGGCAGCGGCGTGGCGCGCATGGCGGTCGCAGCGGAAGCATGGCATTGTCTCCCGCTGCCCGCTCTTCCCATCAAAGAATGCATCTGGAAGTCACTGCCGGTTGGGATAACTTTCTCGTCGCCGAGGTCGGCGCCTCGGCCGCACTGCTCGGTCTGCTGTTCGTGGCCGTCTCGATCAATCTCACTCAGATCCTCAAGTACTCCCACCTGCCGGCGCGCGCGCTCGAAGCGCTGGGCGCACTTCTGTGCGTGCTCGTGGTCGCCACCTTGCTACTGGTGCCCGGTCAGAGCACGTTTGCCTATGGAGTTGAGATGGCCGCCACCGGTTTTCTTACCTGGGCTGGTCAGACCCGCGCGCTGTTCGCGAGCGGCAAGTCCGTCCATGCGCTGCCGCTGCGCATTCTCCTCAATCAACTCCCCGCCCTCAGCTTCCTGATCGGCGGCATTCAGATGGCAGCAGGCTCGCCCAGCGGGATTTACTGGATCGTTCCGGGCACGCTGCTGTCGCTGCTTGCAAGCGTCTCCGCTGCCTGGGTACTACTGGTCGAAATTCAGCGCTGAAGTCAGATCGGCGGCGGCAGCTCGTCCCCATGGTCAAGTCCGCGTTGGCGCTTCTGCTCGCGCGACCTTCTGGCTTGGGCCGCCCGGTTTGCCGGACTCCAGCGCCTGTGGTACGAGAGCGTGGCTGTACCGTCGCCGGCGCCTGCATCCGGGCTGCGGACGCATTTATTAAAGAGCGCCTGTGCCAGGTGCCCCGAGGGTTTCATGAGCAAGTTTCTCGACTGGCTGCTGCCGTCGAATTTCATACCGCACGGCCACTGTTATCTCTGGCGTGCGGATGTGCTGTGGCTGCACGTCGGCGCTGACGCCCTGATCGCGGCGTCCTACTACGCCATACCGCTTGCGATCGTGTACTTCGTACGGCGCCGGCGCGCGGTCCTGCCGTACTGGTGGGTAGCCGCGCTCTTTGCGACCTTCATCTTCCTGTGCGGTACGACGCACCTGATGAATATCTGGACGGTCTGGCACCCGGACTATGTGGTCGACGGCCTGATCAAGCTCGCCACCGGACTGGTCTCAGCCACGACCGCAGTGCTGATATTCGCAGCACTCCCTCGGGTACTGGCGTTGCGCACACCGATCGAGCTGCAGGACGTGGTCGGGGCGCGGACCGCGGAGTTGCAGGCGGCCAACCTGCGCCTGCGCGACGAGATCGCCGCGCGCGAGCGCACCGAGGCCGCACTGCGCGCGAGCGAGATACGCTTCCGCGCCACCTTTGAGAACGCCGCGGTCGGTATTGCCCACGTGGCACCCGATGGCCGCTGGCTCAAAGTCAACGCGGTGCTGTGCCGGATCACCGGTTATGCCCATGCAGAGCTGCTGCAGCGCACCTTCGCCGATATCACCTATCCGAGCGATGTGGAGAGCGACTGGCAGCAGGCGCGTCTGCTGCTGGCCGGGCAGATCGACGCCTACTCCATGGAGAAGCGCTACGTGCGCAAGGACGGCAGCATCGTCTGGGTGATGCTGACTGTCTCGTTGGTGCGGGACCGCGCCGGCACTCCGGAGTATTTCATTTCCATCGTCGATGAGATCACCCAGCGCAAACGCATCGAGGCGGAGCTGCAGGAACGGCAGTACCACACGCAGCTGGCGTTCGAGGCTTCCCGCGCTGCCACCTGGGTCATCGATTTCACCCGCGGATCGAGCGAGCAGTTCGACGCACGCGCCTGCGAGCTCGCCGGGCTCGACGCCACCCGGCGCGAATGGCCCGCGGGCACCTTCTGTACGCTGCTGAGCGCGGCGGATCGGGAGCGCATGCTGGCCGCGCAGGCGGCGACGCGCGCGGCCGCCGGCCCCGGGCCGACGGTGGAGTACCGCATCGTGCGCAGCGACGGCGAGGCACGCTGGCTGCAGGGCACCGGCATCGTCGAACGCGACAGCGAGGGCCACCCACGCCGCTTCATCGGTGTCTCGATCGACATCACCGAGCGCAAACAGCTGGAGACGCAGTTGCGCCTGAGTGTCACGCAGCTGGCGGAGGCCAACAGCCGCAAGGACCACTTCCTGGCGACCCTCGCGCACGAGTTACGCAATCCGCTGGCGCCGATCGCCAATGGCGTACAGCTCATGAAGCACTCGCCCTCGCCGACGGCACTCATCAGCACCATCGAGATGATGGAGCGCCAGATCGCGCATGTGGTACGTCTGGTGGATGATCTGATCGATGTGAGTCGCGTGACCCACGGCAAGGCACGCCTGCGGCGCGAACCGCTGGCAATTGCACCGCTCTTAAGCGGCGCGCTCGAAGCCAGCTGGATGGCCGCGGACAGCGCGCGCCTGCAGTTTCTCGTGGACGCGCCGGAGGTCCCGGTGGTGGTGGAAGGCGACCGTGACCGGCTGACGCAGGTGTTCTCCAACATCCTCGCCAACGCCGCCAAATACACCCGCGGTGAGGGCAAGGTGTGGGTGAGCGTGACGCGTGAGGCGAACGAGGCGGTGGTGCGCATCCGCGATACCGGCATCGGCATCCCGCCGGAGGCGCTCAACAGCATCTTCGAGATGTTCTCGCAGTTGCGTGAGCCGGGTTATGGCGAGAGTGGCCTCGGCATCGGGCTCGCCCTCGTGCAACAGCTGGTCGAGCTTCATGGCGGCAGTGTCACAGCGCGCTCCGAAGGAGTGGGCCGTGGCAGCGAGTTCATCGTGCGACTGCCGCTTTTGGCGGCAGCCGCGCCAGCAGCCGAACCCGCGCGGCTCGCCCCGGACACGGCGAGCGAACAGGTCTACCGCATTCTGGTGGTCGATGACAACGCCGACTGTGCGCAGTCACTCGGCGCGCTGCTGCGCCTGCTGGGACACGAGGTGCGCGAGGCGGCCGACGGAGTGGAAGCCATCGATGCCGCGCAGGCGTTCGAGCCGGACATCATCTTCATGGATATCGGCCTGCCACGCATGAGCGGACTCGAGGCGACCCAGCGCATCCATGCGCTGCGGCTGCGCGTGCGCCCGCTGGTGGTGGCGCTTACCGGCTGGGGACAGGAGATCGATCGCGAGCGTTCGCGCCGCGCCGGCTTTGCCTACCATCTCACCAAGCCGATCGATCATGCGACGCTGCAGAGTGTACTGCAGTTCGCCGCGCAGGCCGCTGCGGGCGAGGAGCCCGTGGCCGCAGTCCCGCTACCCTGAAGTGCGCTTCAGCGCAGCGCCAGCGTGTCGCGTCGCCAGGCGATGTCCTGCCAGCGGCCGAAATCCGCCAGCAACTCCGGCGTGCTGGCCTGCTTGACGAGCGCCAAGTCACTCAGCCGGAGCTCCTCGAAGCGGCGGCTGAAGCGCCCGTGCTCCTGCACTTCGCGGGCCACCAGCAGACGCCCGGTCGCCGGCGCGAAGCCTGCGAACTCGACGTAGCCCTCTTCCGGCTCATCGCTGCCTGGCGACAGCACATCAATCGTCCAGCCGTCGGCGCCGGGATGGAAGACCCACAGCTCACGCCAGCTCTCGAGCGGCTGCACCGCCAGCACCAGTGCGCGCCCCTGCGCCGTGACCTGTGCCGAGGCCAGCCACACGATACCGTAGGTACAGCGGCGCACGAGCACCGCGCCAGGCGCCGTGCGCGCCGCAAGCATGATGCAGGTCTGTCCGGGCGCGCCGCGAGCAGTTGTCAGGGTGAAACCGCCGGCGAGCGGTGCCGGATCGAGCGCCGCAAAACGGATGACACCGACGCGCACGCCGGCATCGATGTATTCGGCGCGGCGGTCCTCGCCGAGCTCGTCCGCGCGCACGGCCAGCAGTTCATCCAGCGCGCGCCGTGCGGAGGCCGTGGCGGACTGCCCGACGCGCGCCTCTTCATAGGCGACGGTGGCCCACACCGCAGCCCGCCGCGCATGCACCCGGCTGCGGGTCTGCGCGCTCACATCGCGCAGGTCAACGGACTCGAGCAGTTCGCGGCGGACATCATCCAGCGCCCTGCGGGCGAGCGGCCCGAGAGCGGGGTCGATACAGTCCGGCCGCGTCAGGCCCAGCGCGGCGCTCGCCCGCGCTTCGGCGGGCGCGCCGCGCAGCCTCAGCAGTTGGCGGTACAGCTCACCGTCGTAACACACTTGGATGCGGCCGTTGCGCTCGAAGCTGTGCATGTGCACGCCGAACTGCTCGACCACCTCCAAGTGTGCGGCAACCGCAGCGCGTGCGCTGCCTCCGGAGGCCTGGTCTGCCAGTCGTTCGGCCATGCGGCCGATCGCCTCGAACGGCTCGGCGCTCAGCTGTTGCGCAGGCACCGCTTTCAGATAGGCCGCGCCATAGCTGATGCCGAGCGCCTCCGCTCCCGGCGTGTCGCGCAGGAACCTCAGCACAGCGAGCAGTTCCGGGGCCTCTGCCGCGGTGAATCCGACCGACCGTACACTCTCGCGCCGCAGATATCCGCCGCGCTCGCGCCGGTAGTTATAGACCTTGAGGTAGCCAGCTCGCTCACCGCGCAGCTCGACCAGATCACCCTGCCACAGGGTCGACAGTTCGGTGGCGTTCGCGCGCGGCGCGCTGCGCAGTGCCGCGTGGTCCTGCACGACGATGGCAAGCGCCGCAGTGAGAACGAGCAGCATCAGGGAGTGCCCGCGGCGCGCGCGTCGACCGCGAGCGCAGCGGCGGCCACCGGCGTCGTGCTCGCGCGCGCTGCGCCGAGCAGATTGCTGCCGATGAACTGACCGGCCTCCGGCGTCGGCGCAATAATCACCTGCACCTTGTCGGACAGCTTGTCGGCGAGCGTTTTCTCGATCAGCAGCGGATAGCGCGCCAGTAGCACGCCTTCGCGCTCCATCTGCCCGGCATTGGCCTTCCCCACAAGGTCCAGCCGGTAAGCCTCGGCATCGGCCAGTTTCTGCCGTGAGTCGGCCTCAGCGCGCGCCTCGATGCGGTGAGCCTCCGCAGCACCCTCGGCGGTGCGGATCCGCGCCACCTTTTCCGCTTCGGCCTCGAGCCGGCGCTGCTCGATCTGCTTCTGCTTGAACGGCAGGATATGCTTCATGGTCTCCTCCTGCGCCCGGGCGGCGATCACCTGCTCCTGGCCGGCGGCCTCGGCAGCCTTCTCCCGCCGCACTTTGTCGGCTTCCCCTTCCAGCTGTGACTGTTTGACCTGAGCTTCCTTCAGCTGCAGCGTGTAGCGCACTTTCTCGGTCTCGAGCTCCTGCGCGAGCAGCTTCTCCATGCCGGCGCGGTAGTCGGGCGGCAGGTCGACCTTTCCCATGTCGACGTCGCGCAGCGTGAGTCCGACAGAGGCGAGCTTCGGCGCCAGAGCCGCGGCGATCTCCTGGCTGATCTGCGCGCGCTGTGCGGAAAAGATCTCGCGCACCGAGTGACGCGCAAACAGCGGATAGACGACGCCCTCGACCGCCGGCTGCACCAGGTCGGCGTTCAGGTCGTCGGGAAACTCCCGCGCCTGCTGTGCAATTCGCGTGCGATCAATTGCCCAGCGCACCGTCAGGTCGACGCCGATCGAGAGACCCTCGTTGGACTGGAACGGCGCAGGACCGCTGGCGCTCGCGCTCTCGAGCGCGCGATACACCTGATCGCGCGTGGAAAACCGCCGCACCTGCTGCAGTCCGGGAAGCACCAGCACCGTGCCCGCCGTATAGGCGCTCGAGGCGTTGCTGAACACGTTGCTGCGCACCAGCAATTCACCGCGGTGCACGCTCGCGAAGGGCGGACAGCGATACAGGCCGTAGCCGAGTGCTGCGAGCAGCACGATCAGCGCGAGCCGCCGGCGCCGGCGCGCGGCCGCGCTTAGCAGAACGGGCGTGTGCGCACCGAGCCGCGCCGCGAACTTCTGCAGCGGGACGAACACCCATCTTCGCGCCAGTTCAAGGAGAGGCTGCAAGCGATCCGACATCGGCGATACTCCCCGCGGACTGCCAGTCCCGCGCTGTGGAGAAGTGTCGCCCGCAGTTGTGGCAAGGCAGTGGGGCAAAGGTGGCGCACGCTGGCGCTGCACTCCGGTCGCCCCCGCGGCACGGCTCCGCCCCAACCCTCAGTCGCTCGTGGTCGTCTGTCGATGACCGCTCGAGGCAGATCGACGGCAAGGCAGCGCAGCGGCGTGGCTGGCGCAGCGGTGCGTGCTTTTTCCGGCGACTGAAGAAACCGCGGCCTGCTGGCCACGACGCTGAGCGATTCTGGAAGCCGAAGCGCTCAATTGTGACTGTCATCACACTCGCTCCCATTGTGACGACGGCGTTCGAAGCGGCAGTCTTTCGTCTTTAAAGAGAACTCGCCCCTCATCTCCGAATCGTTATCGCCTTGAACGCAGTTTCAGAAATCACGACCGCGGCGGTCCCCTCCGGCCGACTCGGTTCGCTCATCGTCGGTGGCGGCCCTGCGGGCGTGGCACTGCTGGTGGCCGCTCAGCGCAGCGGCCGGTTGGCCGCGCTCATGGCTGGCGGACTCAGAGTCCTCGAGCGGGGCGCGAGGATCGGCTCCGGCCAGATCGGTCGCTATGCGATCCGCTCGGATAGTCTTGCCGACAGCTTCCTCAGGGCGCTCGACCTCGAAGAACCATCACTGTTTCGTTCGCTCATCGCACGCCCGCCCGGGCGCGATCTGTATGCACAGCGCGGCAGAGCCGTGCGACTGTCGCTGGTAGGGGAGTTTCTCGCCGAGATCGCCTTGACCCTGCGAGACACGTTGCGGGCGAGCGGCGAGGATCCGTTCTCGACGGGAGTCGCGGCGTTGCGCGCCGAATGTCAGCCCGACGGCTCCTGGATGACCTTCTGCCGGCGCGTGGATGGACGCGGCGCGATTTTTCACGCCGACACTCTGGTACTCGCGACCGGCGCTCACCAGCCGCTGCAGCGGCTGCAGACGCAACAGGTCGCTGGCGCGCCGCTGCTGCCGCATTTCGCACCGAAGTTACTCCAGTCCGCTGACTTCCTCAGCCATGACATGAGCCATCGGCTGAAGGAAATCACGCCGTGCCGGCCGCTGCGGCGCATCGCCATCGTGGGCGGTTCACACAGCGCGCTGGCGAGCGCACATCGCTGCCTGCACGACCTGCACCCGGAGTTCCGCGATTGCGAATCGGTCACCGTGCTGCACCGCAATCGCCTGCACCTGACCTACCCGTCGGTGGAGTCGGCTCTTCAGGACGGTTATGAGACGTTCAGTCCGGAGGATGTCTGCCGAAAGACCGGCCGCGTTTTCCCGCTCGCCGGCTTTCGCAGTGACGCGCGGGACCTGCTGCGGCGCCACTTGGAGCTGGGTCAGCTGAAACGGGATCCGCGTCTGCGGCTGCTCGAGCTCACAGAGCAGGCCGGCCATCACGAGGCGCAGCGCGTCTTAGAGAACGCCGATCTGATCGTGGCTGCGCTCGGCTATCAGCCGCGCGCGCTGCCATTGTTCGACTGCGAAAAACGGCCGGTGGCCTTGCTGTGCGAAACCGCTCGCCGTCCGCTCGTCGACCGGCAAAGTCGCGTGCTTGATGCCTCGGGGCGGCCGATTCCCAGGGTATTCGGCATCGGACTTGCCGCGGGCTATCCGCTCGGGGGTGTACACGGAGAGGCCAGTTTCACCGGCGAGGCGAACGGACTGGCATTGTGGCAAACCGACATTGGCAGTGACCTCATCGAGCGCCTGCTGACTCTGCGCCTGAAAAGCGTCGACTCGCACCCGTGTTAGCGACCCGCGCTCACCCCCTCGAGCCCGCATGGGAGCTGGACGCCACGCTGTCGCGGCTATGGTTCCGGCGCAGCTCAAACCGTCTGCGGGTATGCCCTAGCGAGGGCCTCGCCGAGGTCGTGGCCGACGAATTCGTGCGGCTACTGCGCTCCCTCTTGGCCCGCAAACCGCGTGCCGTCATCAGTGTCTCCGCCGGTCGCACTTTTCGCCCGGTATACGCGCTGTTGCGTGGGCCAGCTGGCGCGCAGGTCGAGTGGTCGCGTGTGAGCTGCATACAGATGGATGAGTACGCAGGACTCGGCTGCCAGGATCCGCGCAGTCTCGCGGCCGAACTGGAGAGAGAATTTGTCGCACCGAACGGCGTCGGCGAGTTTCTGCGCTTCTACGATCGCAGTGGACGCCTGCGGTATCCGCTCGAGAACGTGGAGCGCGGCATTCTGGCACTCGGCGGGATTGACGTGGCTCTGCACGGCGTTGGCCGCAACGGGCACGTTGGCTTCAACGAGCCCGGGAGTCTGCCCGGCTCGGCCACGCGGCTGGTGCGGCTCACGCAATCGACTCGGGCGGCAAATGGCGTGCAGTTCCGCACCGGCATCACTCTCGGGTTGCGGGTATTGCGCCGCGCCCGAGTCTCGATGATTGCGCTGCGCGGTATGGAGAAGCGCCGTTGCGCGGCAGCGTTGCTATTTGGATCTGCGAGCGCGGAGCAGCCAGTGACCTACCTGCGGGACGGGGCGATGGTTTCGGTATTCATGGATCACGAAGCCGCGCCCGCCCCGCTGGTATCGCGGCCACTGGCGTAGCGCCCGAGCGAGGCGCCACCGCGGCTTTTGGGGCCATAACCATCGCTTATGAGGCTATGACGCCTTGGCGCCTTACGCGTGCCCGCGCCATTTATGATCGCAGGCAGTACTTCGTCAGCATGCAGGGCATCTAGTGGCGGGATTGGCAACTCAGCGGGTTCTCGCGGTCCGGCACTGGACCGACACGCAATTCACTTTCACGACCACACGCGATGCCAGCTTCCGCTTTAGCAACGGTCAGTTCGTCATGGTGGGACTCAACCTGGCACAGCGGCCGCTGCTGCGCGCCTACAGCATCGCCAGCGCCAATCACGAAGAGCATCTGGAGTTCCTCAGCATCAAGGTGCCGGATGGCCCGCTGACCTCGCGACTGAGACACATCGAAGTTGGCGAAGAGGTACTCGTCAGCCGCAAGCCCACCGGGACTCTGCTGCTGGATGACCTGCGCCCCGGCAAGCGCCTTTACCTGCTGAGCACCGGTACCGGCGCTGCTCCCTTTCTGAGTCTCATCAAAGATCCGGAGATCTACGAGCGCTTCGAGGACGTGACGCTCGTCCACGGCGTCCGTTGGATTCGCGAATCGGCGGTCGTCTGTCACCACATCGAACGCCTTTACCAGCACGAACTCCTCGGCAGCGGAGTGCGCGAGCGGCTGAACTACTACCCGGCGGTGACCCGCGAACCTCATCGCAACCAGGGTCGCGTGACCTGCCTGATCAGATCCGGCCATCTGTTCGAGGATCTGCAATTGCCGCCACTGGATCCCGCACGCGACCGCGTGATGGTTTGCGGCAGTCCGGCGATGCTCACCGACACCTGCAGACTGCTCGATGCGCGCGGTTTCCAGATCTCGCCCAGGGTCGGCGAGCCTGGCGACTACGTGATCGAGCGGGCATTTGTCACCCACTAGCGCTGCGGGCGCATATCCTGCGCTGATCGCCATCCTGTAATGCGACATATCTTCTTCAAGAAGGTCCGGTAGCGGCAGGGCCCCGCTCTCTCGCCCAGGCAGTCGCCAGACCCGGGCGTGACCCCGTCTCACGAGCGCGCCTGCACATCCTTGTGGTCGCCCGTCATTCGGCGGGCTTACTATGCGGCCATGTCCGAAGAAGCTGTTCGATTTGCAGGCGGCGCATTAAGGCCCGGTATTGACCGGGGACCGCCTCCGAAAATATCAAGGTCCGTGCGTCCCGAACCGGCTGAGCTGCCGATCACGCCGGCGGCCCCGGGATCCGCAGCCACCAAAGAGTTGCGACCCTGGCCGGTCATCTGGATCGTCGGCGGCGCAGTCTGGCTGGTGGTCACGTGCCTCGTCGTGATCTGGCTGCGGCACTGGAGTGGCACGCGCGTCGAAGAGACCTACATGCTCAGTACGACCGGTCTGGCCGTCAAGCATGTCGCTGTCTTCCTCCTGGCCGTCGTCTGTTACCGCATCGTAATCGCCATGGGATGGCCAGACCCCTGGCCGGCGCGCCTGCGAGTGCTGCTCGTCAACGCACTACTGGTGCTCGGAATTCTGGTGTGGAGCGAGGTCGTGGACGACCTGGCGGCCGGATTCATCGACGGCCAAGTGGCAGAGATGAACAGCAATCTGCACATGATCTTTTATTTCCTCTGGGTGCCGCACTGGTTCATTTCACTGCTGCTGCATTTTTTCACCCCTTATGCACTGGGTTTGTGCGCGATACTCCTGACGCTGGTGATCAATCGCCGACACACCGAGGCCGTGCAGGCGGCCGAGCTTGCCAGCGCCTACGCGAACACGCGAATGGTGCTGCTGTCAGCGCAGTTACAGCCACATTTTCTATTCAATTCGCTCAACGCGCTGACGGAATTGATCGAGGAGAATCCGCGCAAGGCCTCGGCGATGGTCGTGCAGCTCGGAAACTTCCTGCGTCACGCGCTCGAAAGCGGCCAGGCGCCGTGGGTCACACTCGCGACTGAACTCGCCGGCCTGCAGACGTATCTGGATATCCAGAGAGTACGTTTCGGCGATGCCGTGCTCCTTTCCACCGAGGTGAGCCCAGAGGCTCTGGGCATCCAGGTGCCGTCGCTGGTTCTGCAACCGCTGGTGGAAAACGCAATTGAACACGGACGCCGGCAGCGCGGGCCGACTCTGGGTGTCAGCATCGTCATCGGCGTAAACGAGCAGCATCTGCTGATCCGGGTGGCTAACACGCGCCCGCGAATACCAGCAACGCTGCCCCCCCAGGCATACGGGCGCGGTCTCTCGAACGTCGCGCTGCGACTGCGGGTTGCTTATGGGGATGCCGCGCAGCTATCCCTCGATCCTGGTTCAAGCGGCGGCACGGTCGCAACGCTGCTGCTGCCCCTGCGGCGCGGCGCGGCCTTCCGGGAACTGCCTGCATGAGTGCGCCGATCGAGACGTTGATCGTCGATGATGAGCCACTCGCGCGCCAGCGGCTGCAACGCTTGATGCGCACGGATCCGGACATCCGTATCGTCGGATCCTTCGAGTCGGCCGCGGAGGCCGGGCAGCGGGCGCGCGAGTTAGCGCCTCAGCTGCTGCTGCTGGACATACGCATGCCCGAGCTCGATGGCTTTCAGCTGCTGGCGGGCCTCAACGCCCAGGGATGCAGCCCGCACGTGATATTCGTTACCGCTCACCCGGACCGCTCCATCGACGCATTCGGGGTGGGCGCGGTCGATTACCTGCTGAAGCCCTTTGACGAGGATCGCCTGGCAAGAGCACTGCGCCGCGCCAAGCAACTGATCGCGGCCAGCGAGCGCTCGACCGGTATTGCGCCGCCCTGCCTCGCAGAGGATCCCACGCGGCTGTTGTGGACCGATCGAGGCAAGATCGTGGTGCTGTCGTTGCGCAACATTGAATTCGTTCAGGCGGCCGCCCGGCACGTTCGAATCTACGCCGATGGGCGCTGTCACACCTGCAGCCAATCACTCGGCGAACTCGAACGTCGGCTGTGCGGCTCGAGCTTCGTACGCATCCACCGATCGACGATCATCAACGTCCAGTATCTCGCGGAGCTGCGTCCCTCGTTCCACGGCGACTACGAAGTCGTTCTCAAACGTGGTACGCGACTTACCCTGAGCCGAAGGTATCGCGACCGGTTGATGCCCTTCCTGCTGGCGAGAACCTGACGGCGCGTCGGCCCCCGACGCATCACCGCCGGTCGCTGCCTGAAGCCTTGCCGCCTATCGCCGCGGCGGGTCTGCCATGGTGATGGCAGCTCCCGCGAAATTCACGACGCCGGGTACGTCACCGGAATCGACAGACCCTGCGAGCGCTGCCGGAATCGCCTCTTAAGGCGTGCACTTCGCCACTCGCGCGCTGAATCGCGCCGGTCATTCGCCGCCACATTGCGAAGCCATGGCAAGTGCCCTTAGGTTAGAGGCCGTGAGCGCCTACCGTGATGAAAGTGACATTGCCGGGTCCGAAATCGCCCCGCCGATCCATTTCAGAATTCGTGAGCAGACCCGTGAGGAGCGCATGGGTCCCAGTGCTTCATCGCCGCCCTCCGGCGCCGGCCTGCAACCCATCCTGATCGGTGAGCGCGCTCAGCGACTTTACGTGCTGAAGCCCGAGAATATCGATTACATCCAGGCGGATGGAAACTACGTGAAGCTGCGTGCGGGCAGTGCCGAATACATCAGCCGCGATGCCATCAGCCGCCTGACGGCGGTGCTGGCAGCGAACGGCTTCGTACGCATCGAACGTTCGCTGCTGCTCAATGTCCGCGCCATTTCGTATGCGCAGCGTTCCGGGCGGGGCACGTACACCTTTACCATGGCCTGCGGCGCCTGCCTGCGCTCGGGCGCAAAGTATCGCGCGCAGATCCTGCGGGTATTGCCGCTCGGCCCCAAGGGTGTGTCACCCAGCACGGCCGGCGGCTGAACACCGCCCCACTCCGGTTCAGAAGTGCGCCAGGCATCGCGCGAGGTCTTGCACCGGGCACCCGGCGGTGGTCTGCCGCCTGCGCGCCACGCGTTTGTCAATGTGCACCGTTGACCTTCGCCGCGGGGATCCCTTCGCGCGTGTCTGACGGGTGCTTGTCAAACGTCCAGATGATGGTGCGCGTGCGGACACGCCCACAGCGCACACTTCCGCGCAGATGCGGAACCCGCCAGAAGAGCACGCCCCCGCGCCTCACCAGGTGGCCGCGCACATGATGTAAGCGCGGACCTCGTCTGCCGCCATCAGCTTGCGAATTTCTCGCCGCCAGGTACTCCGGCAGTAGCGGCGCATGTACCTGAATGTGATCGAGCAGCGGCTTCTTGCCCGCCCGACGCCGCAGTTTGTTGAGACGCTCCAGCGAGCGCTGCTGCCGCGGCAGACCGGTGCGCGAAACCGACAACAGCAGGAAGCTCAGCAGCACCGGAATATCGAACGCAATCGTTCCGAGTGCGTGCTGCTGCAACACGCGTTTTTTTGCCCCCGTGACCCCTGCATAGTATTGCTTCCAGGTCGGCTCAAAGCGAAAGCGAAAACACCGCGCCAGCACCCCGCTGGCGGAGTCCTGGTCATCTACCTTGATCCCGACTGAGCTCCGATCGTCCGGCGGTTCGGGCACCTGGTGTTCCTGCGTGTCGAAATCAAAATAGGCCTCCATGCTGCTGGCCAGGACGTCCGCGCCTTCCCCCCCAACCGTCCAGAACGTGCGCACGCTGCCACGGCGTCCATCCGCGGTGGCTCGGATCAGCGCCCCACGACGCCCCTGATCTGCGGGCGACTCGCCGTCTTCGCTGATCCCAAACCGCTGCAGGACTTTCATCCACGGCGCATTGCACCACTCCATCCACAGCATTTGCGCCGGAACGCGTAGCAGGTCCGCGCAGGCGATGGTTGGCGCCCCCCTGGAGAGAGCGAGCTCCGCGCAAAGCGCGGTGAGTTCATCGCTCAGGACGAAACGCAACGGACAGGCGCTCAGCTGATCGGCGCAGTTCGCCGCGTTACTCAGTCTCATCAACTGTCCGGTCGTCAGGTCCTGGACAGCAAACATCTCGGACGCCTGGACGATCTTATCCGCGAGCATTGCGCGGCCAAACTAACATCAGGCTCGATCGAAAAGGATTTTTGTGATGAATGCCCTCTGCCGAGGGTCGAAGCGGTGTCGCTCCGGGTCTGGCTGCGTGCGCATCGTCACAGAACTAAAACTAACGCTGCGGCCCGACCACCGCCGTCCCAAAAGCGGGACCGTTCGTCCCTGCGCTCGCAACGCAGTTTGTCTCTTCTCGCGCACGACGGCGGCGCGTGCGGCTGCGCTGCGTTCCGCTTGCATCGTACGGCGAGCGGCGTCACTTGCCGATCGGCAGTGGCCTAGACACCTTCGGCCCGGCAGCAGACAGGTTCATCACATATCCACGCTCACGCGTGCGGTTAACCCTAGTCTTGCCCCTCATCGATGTATGGGGACAACGACAGGCTTGGCAACAGCGCGCAGCGTGCGGATTGCGCTGTGGTGTGTAGGCAAAAGAGTTCGCATGTGCAGCCTGCAGCACAGCGAGTCGGGCGGTCAGTTGATAACGCAAAAGCTGCAAACCGTCCCTGCCGCGATGGCAACCGTGCCTGTCGCTGGTTGCCTCGTCCCAGCGAGCGTCACAGCTCCATAAATCTCGGCAGGCCCTGGGTACGTAAAACGCCTTGGTACCGCGCATCTTTTTGGGAGGAATACTCTAATGGTTAACAACGACGTTGTACGTCGCGCTGTCCGTTGCGCCCTGTTCGCGAACGCTGCCGCCATGGTGGCAGCGCCCATCGCGCACGCGGAGGCGGAAGGTCCGGCCGCACCGGCCGCTGACGCTCCCGTAGCCGCGCCGATCGCCGAGGTAGTGGTCACCGGTTCGCGTATCATCGAACCTGGCCTTACGTCGGTGAGTCCGGTGACGACGGTCAGTTCTGCGCAGATTGCACAGTCGGGCGCGACCCGAATCGAAGATCTTCTCAACACCATGCCGCAGGTGATGGCCGACATGGGCGGCGACTTGTCGAACGGCGCCACCGGTGAGGCGACGGTCAACCTGCGCGGCCTCGGCGCGCAGCGCACCCTGGTGCTGATCAACGGCCGGCGCCTGATGCCCGGCGATCCGACCACGGCCACAGCGTCGGCCGATCTCAACAACATTCCGGCAGCGCTGGTTGAGCGCGTCGACGTCCTGACCGGTGGCGCTTCCTCCACCTACGGTGCGGACGCGGTCGCAGGTGTTGTCAACTTCGTGATGAACGACCATTTCGAAGGTTTCAAGATCGACGCCAACGCCGCGATTTACAATCACACCAACGACAACCCGATTGGCGCCATATTCGCCGCTGATGGCTCTCCACAACCCTCGCACACCGTCACCGACGGCGCCGGTCGCGATATCACCCTGATCTGGGGCCGTAACCTCGCGGACGGCGCCGGGAACTTCACCGCCTACGCTGGCTATCGGCGCTTGAACCCGCTGCTCGGCGCCGATCGCGACTTCAGCACCTGTTCGCCTGATATGAACACCAGCGCGACCGGCGGTCTGATCAACAACGGTTTCCCGTTCCATTGCGGCGGATCGAGCACCTCCTACCCCGGACGGTTCGTTCCTTTCAACGGGCCGAACGCCTTCAACAGCTACACCATCGGTGGTGCGGGTGGCAATCAGTTCATCCCCTGGGGCGACCAATACAAGTACAACTATGCGCCGAGCAACTTCTGGCAGCGTCCCGATGAGCGCTGGACCGCCGGCCAGTTTCTGCACCTGGATCTCACCGACAAAGTTCAGGTGTATGACGAATTCATGTTCATGCAGGACAACTCGAGCGCACAGATCGCACCGGGCGGTGCCTTCATCGGACAGGGCGGCGGCATCAATCTCACCGGTGCGTACGCCGGGCTGCCGAACGGTACCGTACAGGTCAACTGCAGCAATCCGTTCCTGTCGGCACAGGAGCAGTCGATCCTGTGCGCTCCGGGGCAGCAGTACTCGCAGTTCCTTCTCGGCCGGCGTAACGTCGAGGGCGGCACGCGCGACAATACGCTCGACCACACCTCCTTCCGCATCGTCGTGGGCGTGAAGGGTGAGATCGCCCCCGGCTGGAAGTTCGATACCTATGCCATGGAAGGCCAGACGGCCTTCTCCAGCTACGCGACCGGCAACTTCTCCAAGTCCGCGCTCGCCAATGCACTGGAGGTGACCACGAACTCCAAAGGCCAGCCGGTGTGCGCCAGCGGCGCGTCCGGTTGTGTGCCCTACAACATCTTCCAGATCGGCGGGGTGACGCAGGCGGCCCTCAACTACGTCGATACCGAGTCGTCCATCACCGGGTCCACCGAGGAACGCGTGTGGGACGGAAACATCACCGGCGA
The DNA here is from genome assembly GCA_035487135.1 of Steroidobacteraceae bacterium. GTDB lineage: Bacteria > Pseudomonadota > Gammaproteobacteria > Steroidobacterales > Steroidobacteraceae > 13-2-20CM-66-19. Next base: position 19,462 of record DATHMN010000191.1, read on the forward strand.
CCTCGGCAAGTACGGCCTCAAAGTGCCTGGCACCGAGGACGGTCTGCTGATCAACGTCGGCTCACAGTTCCGCTCGGAGTACGCCACGCTGGACCCGGACGGGCCGCTGCAGAACTGGGACCTGCTCGGGACGGGCGGGCCGATCTTCCCGCTCAATGCCGGCTTCCAAGTCTGGGAGGGTTACCTCGAAGGCGGTATGCCGCTCATCACGGACAAGCCCTTCGCCAAGGAGTTGTCATTTGAGACCGGTTACCGCTACTCCTCCTACAGCGAGGGATTCAACACCAATACCTACAAGTTCGGTCTGAACTGGGCACCGAGCAGTGACATCCGCTTCCGCGGCAGCTACCAGCGTGCCGTGCGCGCGCCGAACTTACAGGAGCTATTCATCGAAAGGGGCCTGGCTCTGGAGGGCTCCTACGATCCGTGCGCCGGATCGACCACAGGTTTTCCCACCGCGACGCCGGCACAGTGTGCCCATACCGGGGTCACGGCAGCACAGTACGGCAAGATCCTGCCCAGCCCGGCCGCCCAGTACAACGGCCTGGTCGGCGGCAACCCTCACCTGAAGCCCGAGTCCTCGGATACCACCTCATTCGGTTTCGTGCTCACGCCGAACTTCGTACCGAACCTCAGCCTGACGGTGGACTACTTCAACATTCGCATCAAGGACGTCATCAGCTCCTATGGCTTTGCCCTGCAGCTGCAGGACTGCCTGGCATTCGACACCTCGACGTTCTGCAATAATGTCCACCGCGATGGCGCGGGCACCTTGTGGGCCTCGAGCGGCGCTTACATCAATGACCCGACCATGAACCTGGGTGCGCTGCAGAGCCGCGGCGTCGACGTCACTGCCAACTACAAGTACGACCTCAACCGGCTGGGGCGGCTCAGCTTCTACTACGCCGGAACCTACACGGCGCAGTTCATCACCGAGCCCGGTGGCGCGCTCGGCGTGCAGTCCTACAACTGCGCCGGCTACTATGGCAATACCTGCGGGGTGCCAGAGCCGAAATGGAAGAGCACATTCACGGTCAACTACGACACGCCCCTCGACGGCCTGGGCTTCGGTGTCCGCTGGCGCTACCTGGCCAAAGTGCTCCAAGATACCAACAGCCCGAATCCACTCCTGAGCGGACAGACCTATCCGCCCTGGTCGAGGATTCCGAGTTATTCATACATCGACCTGACGGCCTCCTACGTGATCAACAAGACCGTCAGTGTGCGTGTGGGTGTTAACAATGTGCTGGATAAGGATCCGCCGGTCCTGTCGACCGACTACTTCAGCCCGCCATTCGTGAACAACAATACCTATCCACAGGTATACGATGCGCTGGGACGATACCTGTTCGGCAACCTGACTCTGACATTCTGATTATGAACGACAAGGTGAGGCCTTCATGCGCACGATGATCGCGGCGGCAGGCGGAGCTTGGCTGATGCTGCTGGGCGTGGTGGTACCGGCCGGCGCCGCCGGCCCCCAGGCCACCTACCCGCCCCCGACCTCCTTTGAGCCATTCCGCATGGCCAGCCCCGCCGAGGAGATCGCCCTGGCACGCAGCGCCGCACCGGCTTCGATCGCGAATGACGCCGAGATCCTGACGCTGGGAAGCCACGATTACCAGACTACGGTAAAGGGCAAGAACGGCTTCACATGTCTGGTGCAGCGATCCTGGGTCAACACCTTCGACAACGCCGAGTTCTGGAATCCCAAGATCCGCGTGGCCATCTGTCTGAATCCCCCGGCCGTGCGTTCCGTGCTGCCTGCCTATCTCGAGACCACGCGCTGGGTGCTGGCGGGTGTTTCCAAGGACGAGATGGCCGCGCGTACCCGCGCGGCACTCGCCGCGCACCGCGTTGCCGATCCCGAACCCGGCGCGATGTCCTACATGATGTCCAAGCAGGGCTACATCACCGATAACGGCGGTCACTGGTATTCCCACGTGATGTTTTTCATGCCGCATACCGACGGCGCGCTCTGGGGCGCCAATTCCACCGCTGCTCCGGTATTTTCCCAGGATGTGGGGCCGATGACCTATTTCTTCGTTCTGGTGCCCAAGTGGTCCGACGGAACTGCCGTGTTTCCGGGGACCGAAACCCACACTCATTGAGTCTCAGCCGGTCTTGCGCCCTGACCCGGAAATCTCGCCCAGCGTACCCACGCAGGGCGGCACGACTCGACCGCCGGCCGCGGAGGCTTGTGTAGTTACCAGCCGCTCGGAGCAGGAGATCGCCGCGCTATTGTGTGACGGCAAAACGCTGCCGCAGGAGTTCCCAACGATTCACCTGGTACAGCGTGTCCTTGCAACTCTCGACGCTCGTACCCGCGCCGTGCTGGTCCAGACAGTCCTGCAACGGCAGCGCTCACCGGGCCACAACTATATGGCCCGCGGGTCGGCGGCAGCTCTCGCCGAGCGGTGGGCGACGACAACTGTGAACATTCGGCGGATTCGGCGCGCGGGGCTTCGAGCCCTGGTGACCTACGTCCGCGAGAATTCCGCTTGAAGTCCGCGACTATTTTCGCATGCCCCGGTGCGACACGCATCGCTGCGGCAGAGGTCATCAGCAGCTGTTAAGGCAGCGACTGTCGCGACCCTCGTGTTGAGCAAGCGAAGGTGCGCGAGGTGCAGGCGCCGGGAAGTCCGCCGATCCGAGCTCGCGCCGCGCTGAAGGTTCCTCAGTGCTGGCTGATGACGTCGAACACTACAACGGTGTTGCTGCTGTCGGCGGCATCCGGACCACTGGCACCCTCATGGATCTGCAGATTGGTGGGATCGGTATCATCGACGTACGCCAGACCCATGAACGGGATCCCGGCGAGGGGCGCGGTGCAGCCGCTGAGCTGAAACGACACGCCGTACAGATTGTGTGTGGCGTCCAAAATCGTATACACCCCGTTCAAAGCGCAGCCGCTGGTCTGCAGCTCGACGAAGGTCCCGTCCGTATTCACGGTCATCGTGTTGCCGCCGTCGTTCCACGTGCCCGCCAGCCGCGTAAGACTAGACGCCTCGCCGTACAGAGGGTCTAACGTGGCGCCGAGCGTCGGCACGATATTGGTGCCGGTAGCGAACTCCAGGTCAAGTTCGGTGCCGGTGACCCAGCCGGTAACGTTCCAGGAAAAGTAGTTTTGTCCGCCTGCGGTCATGCAGCCGGCGAGCAGATTGCTGACTCCACTGCCGGTGAACGTCTCGCCGCCTATGGTGTAGGTGCCTGCCGTCAGATCCTGACAGCCCAACTGGTCGGCAGTGGCCTGCGCCAGATACATGCCATTGCCGATCAATACTGCTTCGGTCAACGGATTACCGTTGACCGTGTCCTGAAGGTCCCAGATTCCGGCCGGATTGACCGCAGCAGTCGGCGGCAGCGGCTGCTGCCCCTGCGGACCGGGCGGAGATGGAAATCCCGTCGGACGGCTCGAGGTGCCACCGCTGCTCTGCTGCGTTGACGGTGCAGCGCCAGTGCCGCTGGATACCTCTGATACGCCGCATCCGCTGAGGAGCAGTATTGCCACTGAACAGAATGTCGGTATGTGCCGGATCACGTAAAAAAGGGTAACGAAGCCGGCGCGCGCCGTTACCGTCATTGGTCATAATGGTTGGCGCAAACGCGCACTCCCTCTCCGGAATCAGACGCTGCTCACAACTCAGAACAATCAGCACGCACCGCCGGGACCGCGAACTCGCGCGATGCTGGCCTGCCGAGTGCAGCGTCCGATTTCTCTCTGCAGAGTTCCCACAGCCCGCACACCGATCCGCAGGCGCGCTCAGTCCGCAGGTAAACAAGCAGAAGACTCCGCTAACTGGCGAGTGGTTTCATCAGCCGCCGCTCCCCTGCGTGCCGGCTCAGCCCGAGGGCAACAGAGCCCGCTGCACGAACCAGACCAGGGCTATCGATGCGACCGCCGCCGATCCCCAGGGCAGGAGGGCTCGACGGTAGAACACAGTAGAGCGCAGTGCGTACACCACCGGCATCACGGTCAGCACCACCGCCAGCTGGCCCGTTTCGATGCCGAGATTGAATGCCAGCAACGATAGCAACCTGGCACCGCTGGGCAATCCCATATCGGCCAGCACGGACGCGAAGCCAAAACCGTGCAGCAGGCCGAATGCGAACGCGATTCGCGCCCGGCTGTTCGTGACCAAGGGAAATATGTTGTTGAGCGCCGCGACGATGATCGATGCAGCGATAACGGATTCAGTCAGCCGGCTTGGCAAGCGCACGATATCCAGGGCGGCCAGTGAAAGCGTCATCGAGTGCGCCAGGGTGAACGCGGTCACCACTTTGAGAATGCCCATGAACGCCGGCCACGGACGCGGCACCGGCTCCCAGCGATCGCCTCTTCGCAGCAGTACGGCCGGCAGCAGCAGCGACAGCAGGAACAGCAGATGATCGATGCCACTCCAGATATGCCAGATACCCGCCCGCAGGTATTCCACAAAGGCGCCCCAGCGGGCCGGCGCGTACAGCGAAAAAATGGCCGCTCCGTCCAGGCCGCCGAGCACGGCTGTCTGCACGACAGATCCCGCTGTCAGCGTCAACAACCCGCGATGCGAGGGATCAATGTCGTCGAGAGCCGAGTAGCGGATGCTCAGCTGTCGCACGTCCATCCCGCAGTCGGCCGAAAATGGCAACCAGGCATAAGTGCCGTCCACCCGCTCATTGACTCGCAGGGCCTGAAACTGCAACGGGCAGCTGCGAGATTCGGCGGAGAGGTATACATGCTGCTCGAGGTAGTGCACGAGCCGTGGCTCGCTCGCGCGTAATTCGCCCCAGGTGACCTTGCCGTCTCGGTTGGCATCGACGCCGATGGCCAGTTCGACATCGCGCACCGCCAATTCAATCGAGCCGCTGATCGTGCTGCCCTCTACCCGCGCGACCAGAAAACCGTTGCTGGCGATGTGCGCCGGCGCTACCGACGCAAGCAGCAGCAGCGCCATAAAGCGCAAGCAGCGTGTCATAGAGTCGCCGCGCCGAGGCGCGCGTCTTCGAGGCTTTGCTGCTGCAGGAACCGGCGAGCCGGCTCACCCGCCTGCGACTGATGAGCGGCTCGCGCGGCACGCAGCAGGATCAGGATGTCGTCGGGCTCGCGCTGAACGCGCCAGTTTTCCTGTGCGGCCGCCAATGCCGCCGACGGCTGCGGCTCCACGTCGAGAAAAAAGCGCGCCTGTTCGCGCCGATGCACCGCATCACCGCGCAGCTGCTCGAGTTCGAACGCGGCTGCCAGCCGGGCCTGCGCCTGCTCGCTCGAGCCGTCCCGCAGCAGCTTGTGCGCAATGACGCTGCGCAGCAACATCGGCTCGACGGACTCGTAGCCGGCCAGCAGTTGCAGCGTTTCCCCAGCCCGCCCGTGGCGTAGCAGCAAATCCGCACAGGCTGCCCGCAAGTAGAAATCCTCGGGTGCCAGTTGCAATCCAGCCTTGAGCCAGCGTTCGGCTTCCGCATCGTTCCCCAGGCGCTCAGCCATCTCACCGAGTTCCGAGTAGCGCCACGCGCGTGCCTCGGGCGGCAGCGTCTGCTGCCCGAGCGCGGCGACGGTCGCGTAGGCGCTCTGCAGATGACCAGTGAGACTGCGTAAGCTCTCGCTGCACAAGGCGGTAATCGCGGCATCGGCGGACACGGCGAGGTGGCGGCAGGATTCCAGCGCCTCATCGTAGCGACCCAGCACACGCAGGACCGTCGCACGCGTGAGCCACGCCTGCGCATCCTCGGGTTGCACGCGTAGCGCCCGATCGAGCTCGGTGAGTGCCGGAGCAAATGCGTGGCGGCTCTGCAGAATGGTCGCATGCAGGACCAGCACCTCAGGCAGGAGCGGCACGCGGCTCTGCCACGGGTTCAGGATCGCCTCGGCATAGCCCAGAAAGCGCAGATCACCGGTGGCGCGCGCCCGGGAAATGTAGAACTGCGACAGCGGCAGAGCGACATCCAGCCGTGACCGGGCAAGATCGCGAGTCTCCACGGCGCTGTGGCGGGCGCCGGCCGGCAACTCGACCAGTACCTGCGCGTCACTTCGCGGCACGTACGGTGAAGTCCATGCCGGGGCGGCGACCGCAAACCCCAACCCGAGCAGTGCCCGGCCGAGCAGCCCTGCGCGCCTACGCCGAGAAGGGCTGCCGGATGTCAGCGGGACGTCGATGGGAATTACATCCCGTTGACGCTGGCGGGTTCGCTGCTTTCGCTGGTGTCAGTGAGCACCAGCGCCCCATCGTTCACCGCAAAGGGAGACGCGGTCTCCGAGGTGGTCCGCGCCTGCGCCAGAACCTGAGCGGTATCGAGTGCCTGATTGGACACGGGCGCAGAAGTCGTCGCCGTGTCATCAGAGCCCCCACCGCACGCGGTGACCAGGCCGGCCGCCAGCGCGGCCGTACCCATCATTGCCAATTTGCGTTTCATCGCAGTACCCCTTCTTAGTCGTTGGCGCTGGTCGGGGAGCCGGCGAGCGCGGTATTCAGGTATGGGAAAGCGGGCAGGTAGTTGTTCGGATTCGGCTCGACCCCGTCGGTGTAATGCAATTGACGAGACGCATCGGACGCGGGATCCGGATCGGCCGAGCTGCCATCGAAGGGCGACAGCAGGATTCCCATCGCCACGCGCAGTTCGATGGTCACCACGTCGTCGATCGGGCGACGGCCGTTCGGGAACCCGGACGTATCGCCGCCGAGCACACCCAGATCATTTTGCGAAGCCAGCGGGGTGACAGGCGTACTGGTATTGAGGCGAAGTTCTTCGGCCGGAGTGACGTTGGCTGGCTGATTGAGACCCTTGATGCCGGTCAGGAAGGCCGCTTCCAGGTCGGTGCGCGGATAAACATTCGGCGCACGCACTCCTGCCGAGCCGAACAACACCTGCAACAGCACCGGCAGCGACGGATTGGTCACGTAGTCGGCGA
>DATHMN010000192.1:0-41992 GCA_035487135.1 Steroidobacteraceae bacterium
CGCTCTTCCTGGCTGACGTTGAACATCTTCTGGTAGAGGCCGAGGGTGGCGCGATCCATCGGTTCGGCGGCGAGCCGCGGATCCACCAGATCGCTCTCCAGATAGCGCACGCCCTGCTTCAGCCACGCCTTGTAGGGGTGACGGCTCTTCAGCAGCTGGTCGATGTCGGCAGACGACAGCAGCGTGCCGGTCTGCAGGTCGAGGGCGATCATGTCGCCGGGTCCGAGCTTGCCCTTGCGCACCACGTCTTCGGGCTGGTAGTCCCACACGCCGGCCTCGGAGGCGATCGTGAGCATGCGGTTGCGCGTGATGCAGAAGCGTGCCGGCCGCAGCCCGTTGCGATCGAGCGTGCACAGCGCGTAGCGGCCGTCGGTCAGCACCACGCCGGCCGGGCCGTCCCAGGGCTCCATGTGCACCGAGTAGTACTCGTAGAAGGCACGCAGGTCGGGATCCAGCGCGTCGAGACCGTGCCACGCCGGCGGAATGAGCAGGCGCATGGCATGCAGCGCATCGAGGCCCCCCATCAGCAGCACCTCGAGCATGTTGTCGAGACTCTGCGAGTCGGAGCCGCTCAGCGCGACCAGCGGCAGCACCTCCTGCAGCTGTGGCAACAGCGGCGAGCGCAACAGCGGCCCGCGCGCCATGGCCCAGTTGCGATTGCCCTGGACCGTGTTGATCTCGCCGTTGTGGGCCAGGTAGCGGTACGGGTGCGCGAGCCGCCACTGCGGCAGGGTGTTGGTGGAAAAGCGCTGGTGGAACACGGCCACCGAGCTCTCCAGACGCGGATCGGCCAGATCCGGATAGAACTGCGTCAGGTACTGGGGCATCACCATGCCCTTGTAGACGATGGTGCTGGCGGAGAGACTCGGGATATAGAAGGCCGGATCGGCGGCACAGGCCTTCTCCGCCAGCCGCCGCGCCATGAACAGCCGGCGGTTGCAGGCCGGCTCGTCGAATTCCGCCGGGCAGTTCACGAACAGTTGCTCGATCGTCGGCAGCGTGCGCAGAGCCTCCGCGCCGCAGGCCGCGCGGTCGAGCGGCATCTGCCGCCAGCCGGCGACCTCCAGACCCTGGGCGGCGAGCGCCGCAGCGAGCGCGCCACGCGCTGCCTCGGCCGCAGCGGCCTCGGTCGCGAGAAAGACCAGTCCCGAAGCAAAGCGCGGCGTGAGCGCGATGCCGCACTCAGCCGCCAGCGCCCGCAGGAAGCCTTCGGGGCGCTTGAGCAGCAGCCCGCAGCCATCGCCGGTCTTGCCGTCCTCGGCGATCGCGCCGCGGTGCGTCAGGCGATTGAGCGAGGCGATGGCGGTCCGCACCAGCCAGTGGCTCGGCGCATCGTCGAGGCTCGCGATCAGACCGAAACCGCAGCTGTCGCGCTCGTAGGCTTCCTTATAGAGTCCCGTCGAACGGGATGACATGGTGATCTCTCCAGGCATGACCGCGCCGCGGACACGAAGTCCGCAGCTTCCAGGCAGACACATCGGCAAGTCTTGCGCTGAAGGAGATCGCTGCGGCTCTTTGGCAAGAGCAGAGCGAAAGGCCAGCCGGCATGCGCATGGGAGGGTTGCGACCGCTGCCCGCACGCGCGACTGTCTTACACCATCACTATGCGTTCGATAATACCGGCCCGCGAGGGCCTTGCAAGCACCGATGACGGTCCTGCACACCGCGCGGCTTGAGCTGCGGCCGTGGCGCGCGGACGACCTCGCGCCGTTCGCCGCACTCAACAACGACCCGGAGGTCATGCAGTTCATGCCCGCCTGCCTCAGCCGCGCGGAGAGCGATGCGCTGGCGGGGCGTGCGGCGGTAATGCTCGCCGAGCGCGGCTGGGGGCTGTGGGCGCTGGCCACAGAGCCGCAGCAGGAATTTCTGGGCTACGTCGGCCTGGCGGAGCCGAGCTTTGCGGCCGCCTTCACCCCGTGCACGGAAATCCTCTGGCGCCTGAAGCGCACGGCCTGGGGGCACGGCTACGCCGCTGAAGCCGCGCGTGCCTGCCTGCGCTACGCGTTCGGGACGCTCGCGCTGGCGGAAGTCGTCGCTTTCACCGTGCCGGCAAATCTGCGCTCGCGCGCGCTGATGGAACGCCTCGGCATGCGGCGCGACCCTGGCGGCGATTTTGAGCACCCACGCCTGCCCCCAGGCCACCCGCTACGTCCGCACCTGCTCTACCGCTTCGCCTGTGATGCCTGGGTGACGGCCGAGGCTAGCCGCGCGGGGCCTGGCGGCGGATGAACTGTGGCACCCACTCGCCGGCCGCCGAGCGCTCGATGAGCAGCTGCGCACGTCGGTGGCGCGTCTCCACGCGCTTGGGGGAGAGCACCCACCAGATCGCGGCGCGCCGGTAGGAGGGCATCTGCTGCTCGAAGAAGCGTCGTGCCGCAGCGTTGCGGGCCAGCATGCCGGCATACGGCGCCGGCAGCACGCGCGGCCGCTGCTCGTAGGAATAGCGGCCCGAGCGGTGCGCCCGGCGCGCGCGAAATGCGCGTTCGCCGGCCGGCGCCATGCGGCGCGCCTGCTGCAGCGCCAACACGCGGCGGACGTTGACCGCGCTCCAGATGCTGCCGCTGCGCCGCGGCGAGAAGCGGATGGTGTAGCGTTCAGCGTCGATGCGTTTGCGGACACCGTCGATCCAGCCGAAACGCAGCGCCGCATCGACGGATTCCGCCCAACTGATGCTCGGCGTGCCAGAGGTCACCTTGTAGAAGCCGACCAGCAGCTCGTGCGCACGCGCGTGATTTCGCTGCAGCCAGCGGCGAAACGCCGGCGCGCTGCGGAAGTAGCTCGGTGACATTGGTGAACTTCGTTCAGTCATGGCCGCTCGCTGCTTGCATCGTAGCGCGCGCTACCCCACCATGCGCGCCAGCGCAGATCCTGCCGCTCAGCGAGGTGTTGGCAGCGAAAATGAAGCAGCGCAAAGTGTCGACTGACAGCGACCCTGGGCTCCGCCTTCAACGCCTGAACGAGTACCTGGAAAGAAATTTCCCCGATTTCTTTGCCGAGGCACGCTTCCAGGTGGGCGACGACGATTACTTTCTGTATGCGCGCTTTGGAGCTTACCTGGCGCGCACCATCGAGCAGAACCGCGCCTCGGGACGCACGATCAGCCGCGGCTTCAGCGTGCTAAACAGGATGGCGCGCGCTTCGGCGCACCACCCGCGCATCCGCCAGATGCTGGTTTCCGGGCCGCTGGAATACATTCTCGACGCCCCCAAGGCGCGCGCGCTGGCGCGTAAGCGCCTGTCAGCGGCAGCGCAGGGGTACCTCGAGAGCCTGTGCGAATAGTCTGAGGCTAAGAAGCGCGCGGCAGGGCCCAGGTTGTGGTGCGGCGGCGGCCGAAGACTTGCAACACCGAGGCGCGGCAAAGTCTGCGGCCCTGGCGCGAACCGCCGCCGCGATGCCGCCTCAGGGCGGCTCTCGTGCCGTGAGACTGACGCTCAGCAGCTGCGTGCGACGGATGACCGACAGCGTCAGCTCGGTACCCGGAGGCACGCGCCCGAGCTGCCGGTGCAGCGCATCGATGCCATCGACCGGCTGCGCATTCACCGCCACGATGAGATCCCCGGGGTGCAGCTCGGATTGCGCCGCAGGTCCCGCGGCTTCGCGCGACAGCACCTCTACGGCCCGCGAGCCGTTCAGTCCGAGCGCACGCACCAGGCGCAGATCGAGCGGCCGGTCGCGCGCCGCGACTCCGAGCCACGCGCGTCGCACGCGGCCCTGGGTCAGGATCTCGGTGAGCACCCACTGCGCGGTGCCCGCCGGCACCGCAAAGCCGATGCCCTGGGCGACGGCGATGATCGCAGTGTTGATGCCCACCACCCGGCCCGCCGCATCCACCAGCGGTCCGCCGGAGTTTCCCGGGTTGAGCGCAGCGGTGTGCTGCACGATGCCTTCAATGAGCCGTCCCTGGCGGCTGCGGAGCGAGCGCCCCAGGGCGCTCACGACGCCCGCGGAGACCGTGGACTCGAAGCCGAACGGGTTGCCGACCGCGACCACCAGCTGCCCCGCGCGCAGACGCTGCGCGCTCGCGAGCTGTGCGTAGGGGAGCGCGCCTGCCTGGGCGCGCAGCACGGCGAGATCGGTGGCCGGGTCGCGTCCGGCCACGACCGCCGGAACGCTGCGCCCGTCGACGAATGCGACTCGCGCCTCCTGCACGCGCTGCACGACGTGCTCGTTCGTCAGCAGGTAGCCGTCGGGGGTCACCACCACACCGGAGCCGGCGCCGCCACGCGCTTGGGCCGCCTCGGCGGCGCCGCCCACATAGATGCTCACCACTGCCGGGCCGACCAGATCGACTGCGCCGACGACTGCGGCGGAATAGGCATCGAGCGGTTCCACTGCCGCCGGATCGCTGGCGGGAGGGACCGAGAGCGGTTCGTGATCGAGCATTCGCGCAGGCATGGGGGTGGCCCGGCGGGAACTCAAGAGTGCTGGGCGCGGCACATTCCTGCGAGAATCCCCGGCACGCATGATCACTCTGCAACAGACCGCCATCCTGCTGGCCGCGGCCGTCATCGCGGTTTCGCTGTTCCGCTTGCTGCGCCTGAGCTCGATCCTGGGCTACGTCGCCGCCGGTCTCGTCATCGGCCCCTGGGGACTGAACCTGATCGGCTCGATCGACCGCATCATGCAGGTATCCGAGTTCGGTATCGTGCTGCTGCTGTTCATCATCGGACTGGAGTTGCAGCCGACGCGCCTGTGGGTCATGCGGCGCACGGTGTTTGGCCTCGGCGCCGCGCAGGTCGGGCTGTGCGCGCTGCTGCTCGGCTTGGGCGCCTACGCTCTCGGCCAGACTCCCCTCGCCGCCTGCGTGATCGGCTTCGGCTTGTCGCTCTCCTCCACGCCGCTGGTGCTGCAGCTGCTGGCCGAGCGCAACCAGCTGCGCACGCAGTACGGGCGTGCCGCCTTCGGCATCCTGCTGTTTCAGGATCTGGCGGTGCTGCCGGTGCTCGCGGTGCTGCCGCTGCTGTCACCGCTGCCGGCGATGCACCCCAGCGCCGGGCCCTGGTGGCTGACGCTGCTGAAGCTCGCCGGCGTGATTGCGGTGGTGGTGGTCGCTGGCGGCCGGCTGATCCTCAGACCCGCGCTGCGCATCGTTGCCCGGGTGCATGTCAGCGAAGTGTTCACCGCTGCGGCGCTCCTCACCGTGATCGTCACGGCGCTGCTCGCCAATCTCGCCGGGCTGTCCGCCTCGCTCGGCGCCTTCCTGGCCGGCGTGCTGCTCGCTGACAGCGAATTCCGTCACGAGCTGGAAGCGGACCTCGAGCCGTTCAAAGGGCTGCTGCTCGGCTTGTTCTTCATCTCGGTGGGCATGGCGGCCAATCTCGGTCTGTTCCGTTCCGAGCCGCTCACTCTACTGGCGCTCACCGCGGCCTTCCTCGCCATCAAGATCGTGGCCATCACTTTCATCGGCCGGCTCGCGGGCCAAAACCGCGAGTCGGCGCGCCGCCTGGGATTTGCGCTGCCGACCGGCGGAGAGTTCGCCTTCGTACTGTTCACGCTGGCGGCGCGCCAGCAGATTCTTGCGGCAGCGACCGTCGACCTGCTGGTGCTGGCAGTCACGCTGTCGATGATGCTCGGCCCGTTGCTGCTGCTCGCGCACGAGGCCGTGAGCAAACGCTGGCTCGCGCCCGCCGCCGCGCCCTTCGATGCGATCGACGAGCGCGACAATCCGGTGATCATTGCCGGCTTCGGCCGCTTCGGTCAGATCGTGGCGCGCGTACTGCTGGTCAAAGGCATGTCCTTCACCGCCCTGGACAGCAATCAGACACACGTCGACTTCGTGCGCCGCTTCGGCAATAAGGTGTACTACGGGGACGCCTCGCGACTCGATCTGCTGCGCGCCGCCGGCGCAGAGACTGCGCGCATCCTGGTGCTCGCGATCGACGACGCCGAAGCCTCGGTGCGCACCGCGCTGCTGGTGCGCGAACAATTTCCCAAGCTCAAGATCTTTGCGCGCGCGCGCAATCGCCAGCACGCTTTCGCGCTCATGGACGCCGGCGTCACGGCGATCGTGCGCGAAACCTACGCCTCCAGCCTGGAGATGGCGGCAGCGGTGCTCGAGGCGCTCGGCCAGACACCCGCCGCGGCGCGCGAAGCGGTGCGGCGCTTCCGCATACACGACGAAAAGACGCTCGCGGCGCAGTACCAGGTCAAAGGTGACGACGAGAAATTCCTCGCCACCTCGCGGGCCGCCGCGCAGCAGCTGGAGAAGCTGTTCGAAGCCGACCGGCCGGAAGCGCCCGCGAGCACGCCCCGTGGATGAGGCGCGCAGCGTGCGCGACTTCTGGTTCGGCCGGCTGCCGCTGTCGGCCGAGGGACTCAACAACCGCCTGCGCTTCTGGTTCGGTGATGAGTCCTCGGAGCGGCGCCAGCGACGCGACCAGCAGATCCGCGCACGCTTTGGCGAGCTGCATGCGCGCGCCGCCGCGGGCAAGCTCGACAGCTGGGCCGACGGCCCGCGCCGGCGGCTGAGTCTGATCCTGTTGCTCGATCAGTTCCCGCGCAACATGTTCCGTGGCAATGCGCGCGCCTTCGCCACCGATGCGCAGGCGCTCGCGCTCGCGCTCTCCGGGATGCAATCGGCAGCGGATGCGGCGCTCGACGTGGTGGAGCGCATCTTCTTCTACCTGCCGCTGCAGCACGCCGAAGCCGTCGAAGTGCAGGAGGAATCGCTGGCCGCGTACCGGCGGCTGTTGGGTGAAGCGCCGCCGGAGCTGCGGGAGGTATTCGAAGGCGCGCTGCGCTCGGCGGAGAATCACCGCTCGATCATCGAAAAGTTCGGGCGCTTCCCCTACCGCAACGCGGTGTTGGGACGCACCAGTACGCCCGCCGAGATCGACTGGCTGCGCGCCGGCGGCGACAGCTTCGGTCAGTAGTCCGTGCCGAGACGTTCAAGACGCCGGATGCGGCGCTCGAGCGCGCGCTGCGCCTCGAGCAACTCGACCGCGAGTGCAGCACCGCTGGCATTCACGCCCAAATCGCGCATCAGCCGGCCGACGATGCGCAGACGCGGCAGCGCGGTCGCCGGGAGCTGCCACTCGCCGGGGCGCTGCTCGCGCGGGCTCACCACTCCGAGTTCGCCAAGCTCGAGCACCACCTCGAGATCGAGGCGGCACAGCTGGCAGATCTCCGTGGCCGCGATCCAGTCGCCGTCACCAAGCAAGCGGGCATCGAGCACCTGTGTCACGCGTACCATGACATCACCTCGTCTCGTGGGCGCGCGGGTTGAATGCTAGCTTCGCGCGCATCTCTTCGTACAGGGCTTTCGCCTGTGGCGTGTCCGCCGGCGGCAGCACGACTTTCAGCTGCACATACTGGTCGCCCGCTGGCTGGCCGGGCAGTCCGCGGCCGCGCAGCCGCAGCTTCTGTCCGGACTGTGCGCCGGGCGGGATCTGCATCGAGACCTCGCCGCCCAGGGTCGGCACGGTCACCGCCGCACCCAAGGCCGCCTCCCAGGGCGCCAACGGAAAGGTCAGCGTCACGTCGCGGCCGTCGAGCGTATAGCGGCGATCGGGCAGGATGTGGGCCTCGAGATAGAGATCGCCCGCGTGACCATCACCGCCGGGAGCACCCTGGCCGGCCAGCCTGATGAGCTGTCCTTCGGTGACACCGGCCGGAATACTGACACGCACGGTGTGCGAGGCGAGTTCCACCGAGCCGTCCGGTTTCACCGCCGGGCGCTTGAGTTCCAGCATGCGGCTCGCACCGTGGAAGGCCTCCTCCAGGGTGATATCGACGCGTGCGTGATGATCGCGGCCACCGCCCTGCGCTGCGCCCGCGAAGGGCGAACCGCCGCCGAACAGTGACGAGAAAAAGTCGCTGAACTCCTCCTGCGACATCTGCTCCTCGCCGCCGGCGCGCGCGCGTGCGCGGCGCGCTCCGGCGGGCCGACCGGAGAATTCGTAGCCGTTGCCCCAGTCCGGCGGCGGCCGGAACTGCTCGCCGGATTTCCATTCACTGCCGAGCTGATCGTAGGCGGCGCGCTTTTCCGCATCGCGCAGCACCTCGTAGGCCTCCTGCACTTCCTTGAAATGCGCCTCGGCGTCCTTCTCCTTGCTGACATCCGGGTGGTACTTGCGCGCCAGCCGCCGATAGGCGGTTTTGATCTGCTCGGCGCTGGCGCTGCGCTCCACGCCCAAGACCTTGTAATAGTCGCGAAATTCCATGCCTGTCCGACGCTCGTGGGCGTGCCGTGTGGGTAACGCGATTCTAGCCGCTCGCGCGCACCGTGCCGGTGCGCAATCGGCGGGGCGGCACCGCCCCGAGGCAGCCAGGCTGCCGGCGGAGCCGTTGCGGCCCGTTCCAGGGGGTCTGCATGGGGCACGGAACTTGCTTCCTCAAGGGTGTGTTGGAGGAGGATTCCGTGCTGCGTCTTTCCCGGCCGCCACCCCTGAGGAACCTGCGGGCGTTCTGCGTCGCCGCGCGTCAGCGCAGCTTCAAGCTGGCCGCGGACGAGCTGTGCCTGACCCCATCGGCGGTCAGTCATCAGATGAAGGAGCTGGAGACGTTGTTCGGCATGCGCCTGTTCGAGCGCAAGACACGCTCGCTGGAGCTGACACTCCCGGGACATCATCTGCTGGAGGAAGTCGAGCCGCTGCTCGAGGCACTCGACCGCACCCTGGCGCAGTTTGCTCGCCGCCACCGGCGCCAGACGCTGCGCGTGCGTCTGCCGGCGCTGTTCGCCAACGAACTGTTCATTCCGCGGCTGGGTGAGTTCTGCGAAGCGCACCCCTCGATCGACGTGCAACTGGACACGCGCGATCCGCGCCCTGCGAGCCACCCGCCGACCGCGGACGTCTCGATCCTGCTGGCCGATGCGGCGCCGCTGGGAATGAAGAGCGTGCGTCTGTTCTCCTGTCCGTTCACCGCGGTGTGCGCCCGCCAGCACGCCAGCCTCGTCGCGCGCCTCGGGCGCGAGGTGTTCAGCGCCCTGCCGCTGATCGTCGACCGCACCCGGCCGTTCGCCTGGAGCAGCTGGGCCGAGGAAGTGGGACTGGCGTCTCCGGAACCCAAACAGATGATCGAGCTCGACACCATGATCGCCGTGGTGCGCGCCGCCGAGCGCGGCCTCGGCATTGCGCTGGTGCCGACCCTGTTATGTGATTCGTGGATCCGCTCGGGCGCCCTGGTGCGCGTGTTCGGTATCGAACTGAGCACTGCGGATGCGTATTACCTGGTGAGCCGGCCGAAGGATGCGGATCGGCCGCCGGTCAAGGCGCTCACGCACTGGGCCGTGTCGCAGTACCAGGCCGCTTGAGGAGCGCTCACGTGTGTCAAAAATTTTTTTCGTTTGTCGGGCGGGGTGTGCGGTTCGTATCGTGCAGGCGCGCGCTGAGATTGGTCGGGCGCGCCACGCACAAGTCCAGGAGCCACCCATGTTCAGTCGCCACCGCCACAGCACCGGCCGCACACACACCGTTACCTTGGGCATTCTCGCTGCCGGTCTGCTCAGCACGTCGGTGCAAGCTGCGGACGCGCCCGACCCCTTCGTGCTCGTCGCCTACAGCAGCCACGCCGATGGTGCGCCGCCGGCCGGCGGCGATTTCTCCGCCGCCACCCGCGCTCTCAGCCAGGCTGCCGACGGCACACAACTCGATGCTGCGGCCGTCGCGACCAATCGCTGCGTGGCCTACGCCATGACACGGCAACTGGCAGCGGCGCGGGTCGCGTGCGATGCCGCCGTGCAAGCCGCACAAGGCGACGATGCCGGCTCGGTGCTCATGAGCCAGCGCACGCCGCGGCAAGAACATGCCAGCGCGGCGCTCGCCTATTCCAACCGCGCGGTGCTCAACTGGCTGTCGGCTGATGCGGTTGCCGCCCAACACGACCTGGCGCGCGCGCGCGCGCTCGCGCCGCAAGCGGATTTTGTCCTGCACAACTTGGCGGCCATGCAGGGGCACAAGGACGTGCCCAGTCCCGCCGCAGCACCGCTCGCCGCGGCGCTGCAGGAGTAAGTCAGGACCGCAGAACGACCGGAGTGGGAGGCGGGGTATTCGGTTTTCGATCCCCCTCGAGCGCGTGCCCCGTCTCCCCTCCGATCACCAAAAAAAAGCGCCGCGAGGCGGGGGAAATCGCATCGCGGCGCGCAGGAGCGAACACGGGGAAGTTGTTCGCAACTGGTGTAGCAGGAGCAATGTCCGTGCCATGCTCGTAACTCCATATAAAACAATAGTTTAGAGATATTTCAGGCGCACGTGACGGGTGACCAGAATTGTCACTTTGCTGCCGTGGCCAGCAAACTCAGCCGTGTTAGGCCAGCGGCGCGGATAGCGACTTCTAACGCGGAACGACGGGCACGCAGGCCTGCGACTGCTCTTTCAGCGAATCACAGATCGCGCGAGCCTGCGCTTCGCCGCCGGCACTCGCCTGCAGCCGATAGAGGGCGCCGAGATCGGTGCTCGCCAGCACGATGCGTGGCGACAGGCTGCCTAACTGCGCTCCGAAGCGGCCTTGCAGACGCTGCCATTCGCGATCCGCACTGGCGGCACTGCCGAAAGCGCCAAGCTGCACCGCATAACCGTTGACGGGCGGCGAGCCCGCCGGCTCGGGCGCGATGTCCGAAACCGGCATGGCCGGCTGCGCCGCCTCGCCCGGCTGCGCCAGCACCGTCTGCGCAGTCGCCGGCGCAGTGACCGGGGCGGCCGGAGCGGGTGTCGCAAGGCTGCCGGTCGCGAGCTGCAGTGCGCGCACGCCGCGCGCCTCCGGGTCGGCGCTGACCTGCGCTACCGACTCCGGCGCGATGCGCGGCGCGGAGCCGAGCGAGAACGCCTCGATGCGGATCCGCGCCTGTTCGGCCCAGCGACCATTCGGATGCTGGACGAGGAACCGGCGGTAGGCGTTCACCGTCGCCACCGCATCCGCCTGTTGGAAATCGCGCTGCTCGGCCATCTGGGCGAGGCGCAGGCGCGCCTGTGCCGCGAGCTCGCTTTGCGGGTGCTGCTCGATGAAGCGCTGCCAGGCCTCGGTGGTATCGGCGCTCTGCGCCGAATGCCAGTCCTGCTGCTCACGGCCGCAGGCGGCAACCAGGCCCAGCAGGAGCCCGAGGAGGGCGAGTCTTCCTGCTTGGAATGTGACCATGGTCGGCATCCTGGGGAACCAGCGTTCGTATTATGACCCCTGCGCACCCTTGCGGAGCAGCCGATGAGCCCACCCCCGAAGCGCCGGCTGATCGATCAGATCGGCGAGTCCCCGACCTTTGTGGCCGAGGGCTCACGCCTGACCGGCGACTTGGAGGCATCCGGACCCCTGGTCGTCTGCGGCGCGGTGCGCGGCGACGGGCGCGTCGGTGGCGCACTGCACATGGCGGTCACGGCAGAGTGGGAGGGTGAAATCCACGCTCAGGCGGCCATCATCGCCGGCAAGGTCACCGGTAAACTGGTCGTCGAAGGCAAACTGGAGCTGGGTACGACGGCGGTGATGCGCGCGGACATCGTGGCGCGCAGCATCGCGGTGGCGCGCGGGGCCATTATCGAGGGTACGGTGACGGTGACCAGCGGCGAGCCGATCATGCGCTTCGAAGAGAAGCGCCACGCGGCACCGGACCCCCGCCGGCGCGCGCCCTAGCTCAAGTTCTCGCTCGGCTCGTGGACAGGCTCGGCCGCACGCGGCGGCGGCTCCGGCGCGCCGCTCGCGCCGAGCAAGGCAAGGATCCGCCCCTCGATCCAAGTCTGCGCGCGCAAGCGCTCGAAGTAACCGCAGTGCCCGCCGTAGCGGGTCACGGTCAGCGACAGGGCCGGCGAGCGCGCCAGCTGGGCAAGCCCCGCCGCCGGAATGATCGGGTCATCGAGCGCGGTGATGATGTGCGCCGGCACCTCCAGCTGCGCCAGGCGCGAGCCGGTGAGCGCGTAACCGTTCAGATAGTCATCGAGCGTCGCGAACTCGGTGTAACTGCGTACCAGCTCCGCGGTCATCAGTTTCAGGTCGCGCAGCCGCGCCAGCGCGCTGAAGTCGTATTCGCTCGGCCAGGCGGCCTGCTTCTTGCGCAGTGAGCGCAGCCACTTGCGCACGAAGTACGACTCGTAACCCGGCATGCCCCGCTGCAGCGAGGTCAGCGTCGTGTGGGGATCCAGCACCGGCGACACCGCGATGACGCGCGCGAGCTGCAGGCGCGCGGCGCGCGCCTCCGCGGCCACCCGCAGCATGAAGTTGCCGCCGAGCGAGAAGCCGACCAGCTGCAGTGGCCTTCCACCATGCAGCCGCTGCAGCGCAGCCACGGCACCGACGACCTCCGGCAGGCGGCAGGAATGAAACAGTTCGCGGTTGAGGTGATGGGTCTCGCCGTGGTCGCGCAGGTTGAGCCGTATGACCTCGAACCCGTGCTCGAACAGACGCTGCGCGAGCGACAGCAGGTAGAGCGACTCGGCACTGCCCTCCCAGCCGTGCAGCAGCACCACCGGCGGGCCGCTGTCGTGTGGCGGGGTGGAGATGAAACTCTGCAGGCGCACACCGGCGCCACAGTCGAGCAGTTGCTCGCGCGTGACCGACAACAACGGCGCCGCGCGGTGAAAGACCCGGCCGCGCCGCCAGGCGGTGCTGGCGAGCATGGACTGCAGGTGGTGATTGCGCAGCCAGGGCGCCGGACGGAAGTCGTCGTCGGCGCTCGGTGTGGGCAGGAGTAGCGCCTTCAATGCACGCGAATCTCGACGCGGTTGTTGGCGCTGGCAGCGCGATTCCACTCACCGGCCGTCAGCTCAGCGCTGAGCTGCGGATAGGGTACCAGCAGGCTGGCTGCATCACCCGGCGCGACCTGCACCTCGAGCGCGTCGTGGCTGGCGCTGCGCACCTCGCCGATCAGGTTGGCGAGCGCCAGGGGGGTGCGCTGCGCCGGGGAGTTCGCCTCCTCGGACGCGTTGCCGACGATGTCGCACTTGCTGAACGGCAGCTCGTCGGGCGCGGGCGAATAGCCGTCGCCGGCGTTACCCACCAGGCAGAAACGTCCGCCGAAGGTGCGCACTTCCACCACGCCGCTGGTTTTCTCGCGTTCCAGCCGGTAGAGCAGCTGGCGCAGCGTATCGAGGCGCGCGCCGCCGAGCGCCTCGGTGCCGTAGGGCACGGCCAGAATCACCGGCTTGGTATCCGCGCCGCCGCCGGCGGCGGTCGCGGGCGCGACGGTGGCTGGCGCTGGGGTGGCGGCCGTCAGCGGCGGCGGTGCCAGCAGTGTGGGCGCTGTGAGCGGCGCGCGCTGCTGTGCCAGTTGCTGAGACAAATCCTCGAGCAGGCGCACGCTGCGCCACCACAGCCCGGTGCTGAGCAGCGCAACGGCGAGCGCGGCGCTCGCGATGATCCATGGCCAGTTGCTGCTCCTCGGCGGCGCAGGGACGGCGAGCGGCTCGCTCGGCGGCGGCAGCGACTCGAGCAGCAGTGCGCGCACCTCGGCGCTGATGCGCTCGGTCTGGGTGTCGATGCCTGCGACCAGGGCGCGCCGCAGCTCGGCGAAATGCTCGCGCAGCGCGGTCTCCGTGAGTGCCTTCGAACCCAGCCCGAGCCCCGGCTCGAAATGGGCATCGCCGCGCAGGTTGATGGGGGTAAAGCTCGACTGCTCGGTGCTGCGCCGGTCGGGCACCAGATGCAGCTGGTAGAGCACCCGGGAGACGTCGGTGGGCTTGATCTGCTTGGGCAGCACGCCCACCGCGCCGAGCGCACGCGCCTGCCCGAGGTACAACTCACCTTCCTGCGAGGTGTACATCATGATGGGAATGGTGGCGGTGCGCGGGTTGTTCTTGATCGCCTGCACGGCCTGCAGGCCATCCATACCCGGCATGAGGTGATCCATGAAGATCACATCCGGACGGTTACTGGCCAAATAGTCGATGGCCGCCTCGGCGCTCTCCGCGCTGTCGACGTCGATCTCGTATTTCTCCAGCACTCGGGCCAGAAACAGCCGCGCGGACTTTGAGTCGTCCACGATCAGGGCCCGCTTTGCACCCATGGTCCGCTCCCAACAACCGCGGTGCGTAACCTCGGCAGTTTAGCCGAGAAAGCGCGCGGTTCAACTGCTGTCGCGGAGTGAAGACGCCAGCGGGTCGCTGTTTGAGGCCGAGATGCCGGCGGCGCGCGGCGCCGCGCAGAGCTCGTCGTAGAGTTGTGACAGACGTCGCGCCATCGCGGCGGAAGACCAGCTGCGCGCGTAGCTGCGCCCGCGCGCCGCCAGCTCTGCGCGCAGCTGCGCATCCGCGAGCACGCGCACCACGGCGGCGGCGAACGCGCCCTGCTCCTCCGGCACCACCAGCGCCCCGCTCTGCGGCAGGAGGATGGAGCGCGTGCCGAGCTCGGCGGTGGACACCACCGGTGCGCCCTGTGCCATGGCCTCGAGCAGCACCAGGCCTTGGGTCTCGGTACGCGAGGCGAACACGAACACATCGGCGGCGGCGTAACAGTCGAGCAGCGCGCTGTGGCGCTCGAGGTAGCCGGCAAAGTGCACCTGCTGCTCGAGTCCCAGCGCGCTCACCTGCGCGCGCAGCCCGGCGCGCGCCGGCCCTTCGCCCGCGATCATAAGCAGTGCCTGCGGCACCGTCTTGAGCACCTCGCGGAACATCTGCAGCAGAAAGCCGATGTTCTTCTCATGCGCCACGCGGCCCACGTAGGTCAGCAGCGGTCGCTGCGAGTCGATGCCACAGCGCGCGCGGAACGCGCGCCCGTCACCGGCGCGGAAGCGGTCGGCGGCAAGCCCGGTGGGCAGCACGTGCACGGGCGTCGCGACGCCGTACTCGGTCAGCACCGCGCGCATCGGTTCGGACGGCGCGATCAGTGCCTGCACCTGCGCACACTGCGAGCGCGTGAAGCGCCGCGCCAGCGCGCGGCCCAGCGAGCGCGGCAGCACCGGCACGTAGTGATGCAGATATTCCTCGAAGAAGGTGTGATAGGTGGCAACGCAGGCAATGCCGGCGCGGCGCGCATAGCGCACGCCGGCGTAGTGGGCGATGAACGGGGTGTGAATGTGCACCAGATCAAACGCGTCACGCGGCAACTGTGCGAGCGTGCGCGTGAGCGCTCCCCAGGCCATGCGCCGGTCCTCCGGATCGCCGGGCACGCGCGCCGCGGCGACCCGCAGGACGCCCGCATCCTGCATGCCGTCCGCATCCGCGCCGGCCTGGTACTGCGGCGCCACCAGCTGCGTCTCCACACCGCAGGCGGCGAGATCCTCGCGAAACGTGCGGATGGAGGTCGACACCCCGTTGACGCGCGGGAAGTAGACATCGGAGACGAACAGAACGCGCACCTGCTAAGCCGTGTCTGCGCGCAGCGCGCAGCCCGAAGCACGGCCGCCGCTCACGTCAGGCGAACAGCATGCCGAGCTCGGCCAGCGCGGCGCCGATGGCCGCGCCCGCCAGCACGTCGGACGGATAGTGCAGGCCGAGCACCACGCGCGAGGCGGCAATGAGGGCCGCGAGCGGCAGCAGCACCCAGGCGAGCTCAGGGAAGTGCGCACAGGCCTGCCAGGTGAAGGACACTGCATGCAGCGTGTGTCCCGAGGGGAAGCTGTAGCGGTCGAGCGGCGCGGCGGCGCGATCGATGGCGCTGTGGGTGATGAACGGCCGCTCGCGCACGAACACGCGCTTCAGCAGTGAGTACACGGCCACACCGATCGCCCCGGTGACCGCCATCGCGATGGCCGGGCGCACTGCACCGGCGCCGCAGATCACCGGCAGCGTCAGGATCACCGCGTACCAGACGATGCCGTCGCCGAGACGGCTTGCAATCTGGAAGATGCGCCGTGGCAGGGCGAAGGAGGCGCCGCGATTCAGGCGCCGGCACAGACCGTACTCGGCGGCGTCGATCCGCGCCATGAAGGCGTTGAAGCTGGTCGCTTTCATGTGGCCTCGTGTCCTCCGGGTGGGCCCATGACCGGACGCATACAGCTTCGTGGGAACGCGCGTCAACGCCGTGAAGGATTGATGAAACTTTTGTTTCCACAATGGCTTAGACGCTATTTTGTGTGCGCAATCTCACATAATTGCTGCAACCTGGGCAAGCCCTCCGCAGGGGCTCCTGGCGGGTGCCGCCGGAAAGCCCTCAGGCACTGGAGACCGCACCCATGCCGGGCGGGCGCACGCTGAGCCTAGCGGGCGAGCCGCCGCAAAGCGGCGGTGGCGAAACGCGCTGCGGCATCGGGAGAGTGGGCGAAGAACAGCGACGGCTCGGTGAGTTCGAGCTCCAGCAGGCACGGCTCACCGCGGCCGTCGCGGATCAGATCCACACGCGCGTACAACAGCGTCGCGACCGGAAGTTTGGCCAACAAGCGCTCGGCCAGCGCACGCTCGTCGGCCGCTGGTTGGCGCGGGCTGATCTGCTCGGCGGCGAACAGCGCCGCACTCGCAGCCGCGCCGCGCGGCAGCAGCGCTCCCTTGCGGATCGCGTGACTGAAGCGCCCGTCGATGAAGATCAGCGCCGTCTCGCCGTCGCGGTCGACATGGCTGAGATAGGGCTGCAACAGCACGCTGCGGCCGGCATCCAGCAGTTTGCGCAGGTGCGCGAGAATCGCCGGTTGGTCGGTGCGCGCGTGCCGCCGGGTATCGCGCGCGCCGGCACCGACCGCAGGCTTCACGACCAGGTCGTCCTCGGGCGCCTGTGCGAGAAATTCCCGCAGCACCCGCCCCGGGTCAGCGCCCGGTTCGGCGAAGGTGCTCGGCACCACCGCCAGTCCCTGCGCGGCCAGCGTCAGCAGATAGTGCTTGTCGGAATTCCAGCGAACCACCGACACCGGATTGAGGAGTTTGGTGGCCGCCGCCGCCCGCTCCACCCAGCCAAGAAACTCCGACAGTCGCTCGGTGTAGTCCCAGGCGGACCGCAGCAACGCCAGATCAAAGCCGCGCCAATCGACTTGCGCATCGTCCCAGTCGGCGATCTCGGCGTGTGCGCCCTGGGCGGCGAAGGCCGCCAGCAGCGGGGGCATGTCCTCATCGAGACCGCGCGCTGCACGCGCGCTCACCAGCGCGACGCGCGCGCTCACTCCCTGATTCCCGTCCCGCGGTCCATCAGCAGCACGGCGGTGCCGAACAGCAGCACGGCTGCCGTGGCCATCAGTGCGAAGGCGGCGCCGATGTCGACGTCCGATACCCCCAGAAAGCCGTAGCGGAAGGCGTTCACCATGTAGAGGATGGGATTGGCGTACGACAGCGCCCGCGCCCAGTCCGGCAGCAGGTTGATCGAGTAGAACACGCCACCAAAGTAGGTGAGCGGCGTCAGCACGAAGGCCGGAATCCAGTTGACCTGATCGAAATTCTTGGCGAACAGCGCGTTGAGGAAGCCGCCGAGTCCGAAGGTCAGCGAAGTGAGCAACAGCGCCGCAAGCACCACGCCGATGTGCTGCACGTGCAGGTGGGTGAACAGCAGCGAAACCACGGTCACCGCCGCGCCCACCAGCACACCGCGCAGCATGCCGCCGGCCGCATAGCCGGCGACGATCACCCAGTTGGGCAGCGGTGAGACCAACAGCTCCTCGACGTGCTTGCCGAATTTGGCGCCGAAGAATGAGGCGACCACGTTGCCGTAGGAGTTGGTGATCACCGACATCATGATGAGCCCGGGGGCGATGTACTGCTTGTAGTCGAAACCGCCCATGGCGCCGACGCGGCGCCCGATGAGACTGCCGAAAATGGCGAAGTACAGGACCGAGGTCACCACCGCCGGCACGATGGTCTGGCCCCAAATGCGAATGATGCGGCCGTACTCGCGGATGATGATGGTCTTGAAGCCGATCCAGCGGGTGAGCTGCAGGTTGATCGGCGCGCGCTCCGGCAGTGCCACGCTGTTCACTGCGACACCCCCGCGGGCGTGCGTGTCACGCGGGCGCCGTCGGCGGCGGCAGCGTCGACCGCCGCGCCGCGCCCCTCGACCAGCCGCATGAAGATCTCCTCCAGGCGGTTGACCTTGTTGCGCATGCTCAGCACCTCGATGCCGTGGGCCGAGAGACGCGCGAAGATGTCATTGAGGTTCTCCTCCTTGGACACCTCCACCTCGAGGGTGCGGTCATCGAGCAGCGTGACTGCGTAGCCCGGCAACGACGGGGCGCTGCTCAGCGGATCGCGCAGGTTGAAGACGAAGGTCTCCACGTGCAGCCGCCGTAGCAGACTGCTCATGCGGTCGCGCTCGACGATGCGGCCGCCGTTGATGATGGCGATGTTGCGGCACAGGGTCTCGGCTTCCTCGAGATAGTGCGTGGTGAGAATGATGGTCGTGCCGCGCGCGTTGATCTCGCGCAGGAAGTCCCACATCGAGCGCCGGATCTCGATGTCCACTCCGGCAGTCGGCTCATCCAGGATCAGCAGGCGCGGCTCGTGCATCAGCGCGCGCGCGATCATCAGGCGGCGCTTCATGCCGCCAGACAGCCCGCGCGAGATGCCGTTGCGCTTGTCCCACAGCTGCAGCTGCTTCAGGTACTTCTCGGCGCGCACCCGCGCCACCGGGCGCGGGATGCCGTAGAAGCCCGCCTGATTGACCACGATGGTGTACGGCGACTCGAACATGTTGAAGTTGAGTTCCTGCGGAACGACGCCGATGCACGCCTTCGCCGCCTCGAGCTCGCGATCGATGTCATGGCCGAAAACCTGCGCGACACCGGCGGTCTTATTGACCAGCGAGGTGATGATGCCGATCAGCGTGGTCTTGCCGGCGCCGTTGGGGCCGAGCAGTGCGAAGAAGTCACCCTGCTCGACCTCGAGGTCGACGCCCTTGAGCGCCTGCACGCCGTTGCGGTAGGTCTTGGTCAGTCCGCGTACTGAGAGAGCATTCATGTCGTGAGGATCGGGGCTGGCGTGCGCCAGTGCAAGTAAGGCACAGCGCCGCAGCCGCTAGTGTCGCGGCGCAGCCGCACGCCGAACATGCCTCCGCGGGGGTATTGACCCGCCGCGAAGCCGGCGGCGCGGCTCAGCTGGCCGTTTTCAACAGCGCACCCTCGGGTGTGCTGTTGTCCTCCGCCGGCTCATGGAACGACCAGCCGTCGCGGCCGCGGGCCTTGGTGGTATACAGCGCGATGTCGGCGAGCCGCACGCTGTGCTCGTGTGAATAGTCACCGCCCGGATCGACCGTGGTCACACCGATGCTGACGGTGACCTGCGCGCCGGTAGAGGATGCCGCGTGTGCCAGCAGCAGCTCCGCGACCGCCTGGCGTACGCGCTCAGCGGCAGCCGTGGCCGCGGCGCGGTCGCCGCCGACCAGTACGGCGATGATCTCCTCACCGCCGTAACGGGCCACGAGATCGAGCGGCCGGCGACGCGCCGCGTTGCGAATGGCATGCGCCACGGCGCGCAGACAGCGGTCGCCCGCCTGGTGGCCGTAGTGGTCGTTGTAGGCCTTGAAATGATCGATGTCGATCAGCAGCACCGATACCGGCAGGTGTGCGCCGGCGGCGTGCTGCCACAGCGCGCGTGCCTGCTCCTCGAGCGCCGCGCGGTTGAGCAGTCCGGTGAGCCCGTCGTGGGTGGCTACCTCGGCCAGCCGCCGGCGTTCGAGGAAAGCCACGCGGTTGGCATACTCGAGCGCGTAACAGCCGGCACCGCCGATCAGGTTGGCGCAGAACAGCACAAACAGCGAATAGGTCGCGACCGTGGTACCGATGGCACCCGAGAGCGCTGCCAGGGCGTAAGCGGCGATCAGCAGCAGGTTACTGCGCAGCGCGGCGTTGAACGACAGTCCCAGCATGAAATAGAAGTAGAACGCGGCCAGCAGCAAGCGCGCCGCCACCAGTGGCAGCTGCGCCGGCGTCGCCTCGACCGCCATCAGCACTGTGCCGGCTCCGAACAGCGGCGCCGCGACCTGGATCGCGGGCTGATACCAGCGGCCGTACAGGCGTGGGCCGGTGAGCACCATCATGATGAGCACCAGCGGCAGCTGCAGCCCGAAGCGCCATACGTCCGGACGTGCAAGCCGCGGACCCACCAGCAGCCAGTGGTCGATGACGGCAAAGCCCAGCACGGTGGACAGTGCCACCATCAGACTCATGCGGATCCAGGGACGCGCGCTGCTGCGATAGCTCAGGCGGAATTGCTGCTCGAGCTCGCGGTCTGCAAAGCGCAGCTGCACGCGGGCAGTGCCGGTGAGTGGGTCCGACGGCGTGCTCTGTGACTGCGTCGTGGGCAACCGCCGCCCCCCAGAGCGGGTTTCAGACGGCGCTAGCGCAACGGATCGCGCGCGCGCTCCTGTTTGCGAGAGGTGGCTTTGACACGCGTGCGCCAGACTTCGTAAGGATCCCAGCCGTTGCGCGGGCCAGTCAGCCGATCGGCACCACTGATCGTGCCATTAAAATCTTCGTTCGCCGCCGCGGTCACTCGCTGCTCTGCGGGGATTCCTTCCGCACCTTTCCTTTTCATCGCATCGCGCTCCTGCTTGTCGTAGACGTCTTTCTTTCTTCCATCTGGCCTGCGCACCATCCGTAGTGCGACGCGGCTCACAAAGTCTATGACGTCATTGAGTCAAAAGCGAATATGAAAACAACTTCATTTGGGCAGCAAAGTTACTGATTATGTTAATGTAAATGACACCTGACTGAGCGTGAACGGGGAACGCCCGCTAGTCGGCCAGATAACGCGCCAGATACTCCTTGAAGGTACCGCGGTCGTTAGACTCAATCTCACGTTGGGCGACCAGGGAGTCGCGCGCTTCCTTGGAGAACTCGCGCAGCCGCTCCTGGTTGGGCGGGTACAGATCAAGCAAATAAGCCTTATGGGTCGCGGACATGCGCAGTGCCAGGTCGAAGAATGACTCGCCCGCTTTCAGGTCCGTGAGCAGTCGCGCCGAAGGAGTCAGGCTGGCATCTTCGATCTTGGCGGCCTGGGTGGCGAGCGCCTGGGAATAGGGACGCTCACTGTCGCCGCGATCCAGAACGTCGCAAATGCCCGTCATCGAGTCGAGCAGCTCCCGCGCCCAGTCATGCATCGATACGCTGCGTCCTTCGCGCCAAAGGCTTAGACCGGGCTCACGCCCGCGGCGGGCGACCGTGACGTGGTTCTCATCCAGAAGTCCCTGTTCGCCGGCTTCGATGGGGGGGCTGTCCTTCATGAGGCACAGGGCGACGAACGCCTCGAGGAAACGCAGCTTGTTCTGGTTGACCCCGACCGGATCGAACGCGCTGACATCGAGCGCGCGCACCTCGACGTACTCCACTCCGGCGCGCCGCAGCGCCTTGGTGGGACGCTCACCCGAGAGCGCCACGCGCTTGGGGCGGATGAAGCTGTAGTACTCATTCTCAATCTGCAGAATGTTGGCGTTCAGCTGGCGCCACTCGCCGTTGACCTCGACGCCCAGTGCCTCATACGGCGGGTGCAGCGTGCTGATGGCACGCGTCAGATCGTGTACGTACTCGTCCAGGCTGTTGACTGAGACGGCCAGACCCGCCTGGTTGCGATTGCGGTAGCCGACGTCGCTCATGCGCAGACTGGTCGCGTAGGGCGCGAACGCCGAACCCACGCCGAAGTCACTCAGTCCCGACTCGCGCCCGCGCAAAAACGATTTGCATACGACCGGCGAGACCCCGAACAGATACAACACCAGCCAGCCGTAGCGGCGGTAGTTGCGCAGCAGGTCGAAATAGCAGGAGGACACGAACTCGGTGCCGTGACCGGCGGCGCCGCGTGCCGCCGCCCAGGCCTCCCAGAACGGCAGCGGGAACGAGTAGTTGAAATGCACGCCGGAGATCGCCTGCATCATGCGCCCGTAGCGCAGGCCGAGGCCGTTGCGGTAGATGGTCTTCATGCGCCCGATATGCGAGCTGCCGTACTGGGCCAGCGGAATGTCCGCGTCGCGCTCGATCGCGCACGGCATGCTGGTGGCCCACAGCAGCTCATCGCCCAGGTGACGGTAGACGAACTGATGCAGGTCGAGCAGGTACTGCAGCAGCTCCCAGCTCTCGGTGAACGCGGGCGTCACCAGCTCGATCAGCGACTCGGAATAGTCGGTGGTGATGTGCTCGTTGGTGAGCGCGGAACCGAGCTCACGCGGATGCGGCGTATGCGCCAGCGCGCCGTTCGGCAGCACGCGCAGTGATTCCTTCTCGACCCCTTTACGGCCGCCCTGCAGGATCTGTGGCTCGCCGCAGTTGACGAGCCCGGAGAGGCGTCGCTCGAAGACGCGGTCGATACCCGGACGACTCATGGTTGACTCGTCTGGCAGCTGTTACCAGCGGCGCCGGCCGCTGAGAACTTCCGCCAGCAGCAGCAAGTCACCGCGCAGGCTGTAGAGCGGATGCCTGAAGGTGGCCGGCGAGTTGCGTTCGAACAGTAAATGCCCGATCCACGCCGGCAGGTAGCCGGCCAGCGGTACGGCCAGCAGCCATGGCCAGCGGCCGCTGACCACCGCGAGAGCGGCCAGGAGCAGCGCGAGCAGCGTGCCGCCGACATGCAGTCGGCGCGAGATTTGGTTGGCGTGTTGTTGCAGATAGTAGGGATAGAACTCGCGAAAGCTCGCGAACCGCGAGGGCTTCATGCGGGCATCTTGCCGTCACGCCGGGCCGGCGCGCAAATGCGGGCGCGGCGGTCCGACGGCAGCGCGCGCCGCAGCGAGCGGCGCGCGGCGGCCGGCCGCCACCGTTGTGTCAGAGCCGCCGCCGGCTAAGCGGCGAACAGGTCTCCATGCCAGGGGCGAGCGGCGCGATAGGCGCTCAGCCGGTCAGCCATCGCCGTCGTGTTCCAGCCGAGCGCGTACGCCCGCTGCAGCGCGCGTTCCTGCTGCGCGACCGCCTCGCGGTAGTCGCCGTTGGCGGCCTGCGCGGCGGCCAGAACTTCCAACATCTGCGGGTCGCCCTGGATCTCTCCGGCCGCCAGCCGCTTGGCGACCGCGAGTGCCGTCGCCGGATCACGCAAGCCCTCGAGCGCTGAGGTGGCGAGGACTGCCGCGACGTGCTTGCGCACGTAGTAACTGTCCGAGGACGCCGCTTTTTCCAGCAGCGCGCGCGCCTCGGCCACCTGCGCGGACGCGGCGCCCGCGCCCAGGAGGTCATGCGCCAGCAACAGTTGCGCGGACGCGTTGCCCGCCTCCGCCGCGTGCCGCAGCCACACGCCACCGTCGGCGTGTGGATGGCACTCAGCCGTGGTGCGCAGCTGGCTGCCGAGCCAGTACTGCGCTTGCGGATCACCGTCGCGCGCTGCGGCCAGCAGCAGCTGCCCGCCCTGGGCAGCCGACACCCCGAGTGAATCGTCGAGCGTGGATGTGAGGCCTACCAGATATTCGGCCGCGGCGTCGCCCGCGGAGGCCGCCGGGCGCGCCTGTTTGAAGGCCGGCGCATCGGCCAGCGGGCCGGCGCCCTGGATCGTGAACACCCACTTGGTCTGCACGCGCGCTTCCACTGGCTGACCGTTGCGCTTGGCGGGCACGTAACGCCAGTTCAACCAGGCATCGATGGCCGCCGCCGCGAAGTGCTCGTTGGGGACCGACTGCAGGATCTCCGGGTCGCGCGCGCGCCCGTCGACGCCGATGGTCAGTGCCGCAATGACGATGCCGTCCTGGTGCACATCGCTCGGCGGGTATTCAGGCTTGGGTGCGTCCAGCACCGTCGGTGGAGTGATGTTGCTGCAGGCCAGGGGAGGATTGAGGATGCCCTCACTGAGCAGCGCTTCGTGCCCGTAGCGTGCGAGCACTGCCTGGGCGGCCTTGGCCTGATCGGGTGTCAGTCTGGCCGCGAGCGCCGTCAACTTCTCGCCCACCAGCTGCTGGCAGCCGTTGCTCGCGGCGGCCTGCAACCAGCCGACGCCGCTGCCGGTGTCCTGGCTGACGCCCTGGCCTTTGAGCGTCATCGCGCCCAGATTGAACTGCGAGGAGCAGTCGCCGAGCTCGGCCAGCGCCAGAAACTGCCGGTGCGCGACATCGTAGTTACCGGCCTGATACTGGCCGAAGGCCGCCTGAAAATCTGCCTGCGCCAGCGTGCTCAGCCACACCATGCCCGCAGCTGCAGCTGCGGTCCCGACTCGAACCTTCATGTCTGCTACCTCCTCCGGGCAGCGCACCGGGCGCTGTCTTGTTAGCGTTCCAGGATGGCGCTCACGCCCATGCCACCGGCCGTGCACACCGAGACCAGGCCGCGCTTGGCGCTCGCATCCGCGGCGAGCAGTTTCGCCAGCGTGGCGAGAATGCGCGTCCCGGTCGCGGCAAACGGGTGCCCGATGGCCACGCTGCCGCCCTTCACGTTGAGTTTGGCGCGGTCGATGCTGCCGAGGGCTGTGCTCAACCCGAGCGTGTCGCGGCAGTAGTCCGCCGACTCCCATGCCTTGAGCGTGCACAGCACCTGCGCTTCGAACGCCTCGTGGATCTCGTAGTAGTCGAAATCCTGCAGCGTGAGGGCGGCATCGCGCAGCATCGCCGCCACCGCGTAGGTGGGCGCCATCAAGAGGCCTTCCTTGCCGCCGGCGAAATCCACCGCCCAGGCCTTGCCGTAGCGCAGGTAGGCCTGCACCGGCAGGTTGCGCTGCGCGGCCCACTCCGGAGTTGCCAGCAGCAGGGCGCTCGCCCCGTCCGTGAGCGGCGTGCTGTTGCCGGCTGTGAGGGTGCCGTCGCTGGCGAAGCTCGGCCGCAGCTTCGCGAGCTTCTCCACGCTGCTGTCGGCGCGGATGTTGTTGTCGCGCTTCAGTCCCAGATACTCGAGCACCAGATCATCGTAGAAGCCGGCATCCCAGGCGGCGGCGGCCTTGCGGTGACTGTCATAGGCCAGCTGGTCCTGCTCGGCGCGCGCGATGTGCCACTGCTTCGCCATGAGCTCGGTGCTCTGCCCCATCGACAGCCCGGTGCGCGGCTCGATGACCGCGGGCAATACCGGTTTGAAGTGCCGCGGCCGCAGGCCGAAGAACGGCGCGATGCGCTGCCAGGCGCTGCGGCCGCGATAACTCCTCAGCAGCAGCTGCTGGTAGGAGCGCGGATAGACGATCGGCGCATCGCTCACCGAGTCGGTGCCGCCGGCGATGCCGGCCTCGATCTGGCCGAGCGCGATCTTATTGCCGATGTCGATGGCGGCCTCGAGGCTGGTGGCGCAGGCGCGCTGCATGTCCAGGCCGGGGGTGTGCGGGTCGAGGCCGCTCGAGAGCACGCACTCACGCACCAGGTTGTAGTCCTTGGAATGCTTGATGACCGCGCCGGCGGCCACGTCACCGAGCCGCACACCCTCGAGCTTGAAGCGCGCGACCAGGCCGCGGAACGCGGCCGTCAGCATGTCCTGGTTGCTGGCGGTGGCGTAAGCGGAATAGGAACGGGCGAAGGGGATGCGTACCCCGCCGAGTATGGCGACCCGTCTGACAACGGAGCCGACGAGCATGAAACCCTCCCGCAGCGCGCCGCGTTAGAATGCCATCCCATGGGTCAATTCACCACCATCATGGCGCGCGACGGTCACGAGTTTCAGGCGTGGCTGACCGCACCTGCCGGGCGGCCGCGCGGCGCGGTCGTGGTGCTGCCGGAGATCTTCGGCATCAACAGTCACATTCGGTCAGTGACCGACGACTTCGCCACCCAGGGCTACACCGCCATCGCGCCGGCACTGTTCGACCGCATCCGGCGCGGTATCGAGCTCCAATACACCGCGGAGGACGCGCAGCTCGGCAAGGGTTATGTGAAGCAGCTCGATCGCGAGCTGACCCTGAAGGATGTGGCCGCCGCCCAGGCGGTCGTGAAGAATTCCGGACGCACGGCTGTGGTCGGCTTCTGTTGGGGCGGGGTGCTGAGCTACCTCGCGGCCGTGCAGCTGCGCCCGGCCTGCGCGGTGGTGTACTACGGCAACGTCAGCCACTGTCTGGGTCAGCCCAAATGCCCGCTGCTGTTTCATTTCGGCGGCGCCGACCACAGCATCCCGCCGGCGGACGTCGAGACCATCCGCGCCGCACACCCGCAAGCGCCGCTGTACGTCTACCCGGGCGCGGGGCACGGATTCAACTGCGACCAGCGCGAAGCCTATGACCGCGACGCCGCGGCGCTTGCGCACGAGCGTACGCGCGAATTCCTGGAGCGTCATCTGGTCGGCAGCGCCACGGCCGCACAAGCGAGCGCCACATGAAACTGCGTGATCCGGATTTGTTGCGCAGCCGCGCCTTCATCGGCGGCAAGTGGCTCGATGCCGCGGACGGTGCCACTCAGGAGGTGCTGAACCCCGCCACGCGCGAGCCGATTGGGACCGTGCCTGACATGGGGGTGCCGGAC
This sequence comes from Steroidobacteraceae bacterium, assembly GCA_035487135.1. Taxonomy (GTDB): domain Bacteria; phylum Pseudomonadota; class Gammaproteobacteria; order Steroidobacterales; family Steroidobacteraceae; genus 13-2-20CM-66-19. The sequence continues at coordinate 26,107 of DATHMN010000192.1, forward strand.
ACGCGGCGCGCCATCGCCGCCGCGCAGCAAGCTTTTCCTGCGTGGGCGGGGCTCACCGCCAAGGAGCGCGCTGCCATCCTGCGCCGCTGGTACGAGCTGCTGATGGCCAACCAGGACGACCTGGCAACACTCATGACCGCCGAGCAGGGCAAGCCGCTCGCTGAGGCCAAGGGCGAGATCAGCTACGGTGCCGCCTTCATCGAGTGGTTCGCCGAGGAGGGTAAACGAATCTATGGCGATGTGATCCCGACGCATCAGGCGGACAAGCGCCTGGTGGTGCTGCGTCAGCCGGTGGGCGTGGTGGCCGCGATCACGCCCTGGAATTTCCCGCTCGCCATGATCACCCGCAAGGCGGCTCCGGCACTCGCCGCCGGCTGTACCTTTGTGTGCAAACCCGCGAGCCAGACCCCCTACTCGGCGCTGGCCGCCGCTGCGCTCGCCGCGCGCGCCGGCGTGCCGGCGGGCGTTCTCAACGTGGTCACCGGCAGCAATGCCGCCGCCATCGGCGCCGAGCTCACCTCCAACCCCAGCGTGCGCAAAGTCACCTTCACCGGCTCGACCGCGGTCGGCAAGAAACTGATGGCGCAATGCGCCGGCACGGTGAAGAAGATCACGATGGAACTGGGGGGCAACGCGCCGTTCATCGTGTTCGAGGACGCGGACCTCGATGCGGCAGTCGCCGGCGCCATCGCCAGCAAGTACCGTAATACCGGTCAGACCTGCGTGTGCGCCAATCGTCTGCTGGTGCAGGCAGGGGTGTACGAGGCTTTCACCCACAAGCTGGTGCACGCGGTCGCGCAGCTGCGCGTCGGCGACGGTCTCAAAGGTCCGAGCGATCAGGGACCGCTGATCGACAACAAGGCGCTCGCCAAGGTCGAGGAGCACCTGGCAGATGCGCTCGGTAAGGGCGCGCGCATCGCACTCGGCGGCCACCGCCACGCACTCGGCGGCACTTTCTTTGAGCCGACGGTGGTGACCGAGGTGACCCCGGCGATGCTCATGGCACGCGAGGAGACCTTCGGTCCCGTCGCACCGCTGTTCCGCTTCGAAAGCGAGGCCGACGCCATCCGCATGGCGAATGACACCGAGTTCGGGCTCGCGGCCTACTTCTATACACGCGACCTGGCGCGTGCCTGGCGCGTCGCCGAAGCGCTGGAGTACGGCATGGTCGGCCTCAATACTGGCTTGTTTTCCACCGAGGTCGCCCCCTTCGGCGGCGTCAAGGAGTCCGGCATCGGCCGCGAGGGCTCCAAGTACGGCATCCTTGACTACACCGAAATCAAGTTTCTGTGCGTGGGGCTGAGCTGAACACCGAACGCATCGGCATCCTGCTGGTTAATTCCGGCACGCCGCTCGCCCCCACGGCGCGTGCGGTGCGGGCATTTCTCGCGCGCTTCCTCGCCGATCCGCGCGTCGTGGAGTTGCCGCGCGCGCTGTGGCTGCCGCTGCTGTACGGCGCGATCCTGCCGCTGCGTCCCTACCGCGTGGCGCGCAAGTACCAGCGCATCTGGGGTGCCGGGGGCTCGCCGCTGCGCGAGTTGTCGGAGCAACTGCGCAGCGAGCTTACCAACGTGCTGTCGCAGCGAATCCTCGCACCCCTGTCGGTGGAGCTTGGCATGCTCTACAGCCCGCCGGATATCCGCTCGGCGCTGCAGCGGCTGCGGGCGGCAGGCGCCGAACGGCTGCTGGTGCTGCCGCTGTTCCCGCAGTACAGCGGCGCCACCACCGGCGCGGTGCACGACCAGGTGAGCGCGCAGCTGCGCCGCTGGCGCGCTTTGCCCGACGTGCATCTGGTGACCGACTACCACGATCACCCCGGCTACATCGAGGCCCTGCGCGAGAGCGTCGCGGCGCACTGGCAGGCGCACGGACGCACCGGGCACCTGCTGATGTCGTTTCACGGCATTCCCGAGCGCTACTGCGAGGCGGGCGACCCCTACAGCGAGCGCTGTCACAGCACCGCACGGCTGCTCGCCGACGAGTTGCTGCTGCGCGAAGGCGAGTGGAGCGTCAGCTTCCAGTCACGCTTTGGACCGGCGGACTGGCTCAAGCCCTATACCAGCGCCGTGCTCGCCAGCATGGCGGCACGCGGAGTACGCGAAGTCACCGTGGTGTGCCCCGGCTTCGCGGTCGACTGCCTGGAAACACTCGAGGAAATGGCCATCGAGAACCGCGCCGCGTTCCTGCGTGCCGGCGGCCGCCGCTACGAGTACGTGCCGGCGCTGAATGCGCGCACCAGCCACGCGCAGGCGCTCGCCGACCTAATCGCGCAGCGCTGCCAGGGCTGGACCGATTCGCTGCACGAGCGGCTGCCATCGGCGGCCCGCGGTACTTCCGCCTGATGACCGGCGCACCGCTGCCGCTGCTCGGCACCTTCCATGAGATCAGCATCGCCAGCAGCGACGTGCGCGCGGCGCTGGAGTTCTACGAGCAGCTGGGCTTCCGGCAAGCAAGCACCGGCGACACCTTCACACATGCGTACGCGGTGCTGAGTGACGGGCGGCTGTGCCTGGGACTGCACCAGCGCAGCGGCCCCTCGCCGGTGCTGAGCTTCGTGCGCCCGGGGATCGCGGCGAGTCTCGGCGCGTTCGCCGCGGCCGGCATCGAGCCGAGCGTGGTGCACGTCGGCGAGGAGGTGTTCAACGAACTGGCCTTCACCGCGCCCTGCGGGGTCAACGTGGCGGTGCTGGAAGCGCGCACCTACTCGCCGCTCGCGGCCGAAGATGCCGGCGGTTCGCAGTGCGGTGACTTCGCCGAGATCAGCGTGCCAGTGAGCGACTTCGCCGCCGCCCAGGCCTTCTGGGAGCCGCTGGGTTTCGTGGCCGCCGAGGAAACCCAGACCCCCTACCCGCACCTGGTGCTGACCAGCGATCACCTCGATCTGGCGTTTCACCGCAGCACGCTGTGCCCGCATCCGCTGCTGGTGTTTCACGCGAGCGACATGCGCGCGCGCATCGCGCAGCTGCGCGCACGCGCGCTGCCGCTGACGGCACTAGCCGGGGTGGAGCGCGACGCCGCGGCCTTCCTGCAGGGCCCCGATCACACCGTGCTGCTGCTACTCGAGGAACTCTGATCAGTGCGCCGCATGCGCGACCAGGCGCAGGCGGATCTGCATCTCGTCCTGCACCTGCAGCGCGCCGAGCAGCGCACTGAAGGGCTGCAGTCCCAGAGTACTCTGCCGCAGCGGGAACGCGCCGCTTACCGTCAGCGTACCGTCCTGCAGCTGGTAATGGAGCGTCACTTCGAATTCGCGCAGCTCGCCGCGCACGCTGCTCTGCAGCTGCGCGCGCACCTCGCCGGGCGCGGTCAGCGTCATTGCGAGCGCGCGCAGCACGATTTCCTGATACTCGGCCGCATCCAACAGCGCCGCGCTCAGCATGTTGTGGCGCGTACCCTCGCGCGCGCTGTCGGAGATGTCCGGCGGAAAATCGGCCGCCGACTCCGCGGCGCGCAGCCCGGGCTCATCGACGGTGAGACTCGCGACCGGCAGGTGCAGCTCGAAGCTGCTGCGCGCCAGATCAGCCGGCACGTAGACCGTGCCGGCGAGCGCGTGCGAGGCGATCACGTGATTGTGTCCGGCGCTCGCCAGAGTGCCGCCGCGGTACACCAGGATGGTCAGCAGGGAGTCCGCCGCGGCGACCTGGAACGGGACGCCGCTGTGCGCTGCGGGAACGTGCGGCTGTACCACCACGGGCGGCGGCGGCGCATGGCGCGGCAGCGGGCAGCCGGCCAGGAGCGCGAGCACGAGACCTGTGGCCGGGAGTTTCCAACCTGCCCTCACCCGCATAAGCTTACCGCCCATGACTTTGCGCAACACCCCGCGCCGCTGGGGCGCGATCGCCCAGCTGCTGCACTGGCTCATCGTCCTGCTCATCATCACTCAGGTGACCCTCGCCGTCATGGCGGACGACCTGCCGAAGGGGGTGAAGAAGATCGCGCTGCTGGCGCGCCACAAATCCATCGGCATCACCATCCTCATGCTGGTGGTCGTGCGGCTGCTGTGGCGCTGGGCCAATCCCACTCCGGAACTGCCGCGTACGCTCAAGCCCTACGAGATGACGCTGGCGCGCATGACCCACGTACTGCTCTACCTGCTGCTGTTGGTGATCCCGCTGACGGGCTGGATGATGTCCTCGGCACGTGGGTTCCCGGTAAGCTGGTTCGGGTTCTTCACCCTCCCGGATCTGGTGCCCAAGAACAAGGTGCTGTACGACACGCTGGTCGTCACCCACGTGACGCTGGCGTGGTGGATCCTGGGCGCGGTGCTCGCGCTGCACGTCGCGGCCGCCCTCAAGCACCATTTCTGGCTGCGCGATGACACGCTGCGCCGCATGCTGCCTTTCCATACCCGCGGCGGAGAGCCGAAGCCATGAGATCGTTGCGTCCGCCGCTGGCGCTAGCCGCGCTGCTCGGCTGTCTGCTGAGCGCTGCCCGGGCGGATGCGCCCGCTGCCGTCACGCACTATCAGCTTGACCCGGCCAAGAGCACTCTCGAGTTCACCTTCATGCAGGCCGGCGCGCAGAACCAGGGTCGCTTCAAGCGCTTTCCGGCGAGCCTGGATCTCGCCGCCGCGAGTGGCACGCCGAGCCGCCTGGAGGTGAGCGTCGACATGACCTCACTCGATTCCGGTGACCAGGAGCGCGACGATACCCTGCGCAGCGCCGATCTGTTCGCGGTGGCAAAGTTTCCCCAGGCGCACTTTCTCGCCACCCAGTTCAACAAGACCGCGAGCGGTTTCGAGGCCGTCGGCAAGCTGACCATCCGCGACGTGACCCGCGATGCGCGCGTGCCGTTCAGCTGGCGCACCGCCACCGAGAATGGTGTCGCGGTTGGCTACCTGAGCGGCAAGACCAGCATCAACCGCATCGACTATGGCGTCGGCCAGGGCGACTGGAAGGCCACCGATCAGGTCGGTAACGCCGTCGGCGTCGCCTACAGCCTGCGCCTGAGCGCGCACTGAGCTACAGCGGCGTGCCGTCGCGGCGCGTCATGGCGCCGTTCTCGACCTTGAGATCCACCTCGGGATCGGTGTAGTAGACGCTGTCGGCCGGATCACGGTTGCTGATCTCCAGATAGACCGCGGGTCGCTCGCTGCGATTGAGCAGCTGGTGGCCGTCCGCTGCGCCGGCCGGAAATCCCGCGCACATGCCGGCGGTCAGCCGCTGCTCGCCCGCAGCGCTGCGCAGCACCACCTCACCTTCCAGCACGTACACGAACTCGTCCTCGCGCGTGTGCCAGTGACTCATGGAGGATTCCTTGCCGGGCGGCAGCGTCGTGTGATTGATGCCGATGCGCGTCAGGCCGAGCGCATCGCCGAGCCGGCGCTTGGCGCGCGGCAGCACCCGCGAGCGGAAGGGTTCGGGGTAGCCGCTGCGATTGAGCGCAGCGATGCTGTGCGGATCGAGTGCCGGTTTCTCCATGCTGCACCTAGGCGACTGAGAGCGGTTGACGCGCGCGGCGCGCTTCGGGGAGCATGCCACACCTTGCATGCCAGAAATATTCGCTGACGTCGGCCCGTGCGTCGATGCGGTGCTGCGCCGGGTGGGAGCGCGCATCGTGCTGGCCATGCCGCTCGGCATCGGCAAGCCCAATCCGCTGGTCAATGAGCTCTACCGGCGCGCACGCCGCGATCCCGGCATCGACCTGACCATCATCACCGCGCTGTCGCTGCTCAAACCGCGCGCGCGCTCGGCACTCGAGGCGCGCCTGCTCGAGCCGCTCAGCGCGCGCGTGTTCGGCGACTACGTCGAGCCCGAGTACGCGCGCGACCTGCAGCACGACCAACTGCCCGGCAACGTGCGTGTCATCGAGTTCTTTCTGGCGCCGGGAGCATTTCTGCAGTCGCAACAGGCGCAACGCAACTATCTGAGCGCCAACTACACCCAGGTGGCGCGCGACCTGATGGCTCGCGGGGTCAACGTCATTGCGCACCTGCTCGCCAAGCGTACGGTCAACGGCGAGCTGCTGCTGAGTTTCGGCTCCAATCCGGATGTGAGCAGCGACCTGCTGCCACAGATCGCGGCCGCGCGCGCCGACGGCCACGACATCGTGCTGGTAGGCGAGACCCACAGCCAGATGCCCTTCATGACCGGTCACGCGCAGGTAGCGACGGACTGCTTTGATTTTCTGGTCGATGCTCCCGCGTACGACTACCAGCTTTTCTGCCCGCCCAATCCGGCGGTGGGCACGGTCGATCACGCCATCGGTGTGTACGCCAGCAGCCTGGTGCGCGACGGCGGCACGCTGCAGGTGGGCATCGGCGAGCTGGCCGATGCCTTGGCGTACGCGCTGCTGCTGCGCCATCAGCACAACTGCGCCTGGCGCGAGGCGCTGCAGGCGCTCGGGGCGCCGAGCGTGGCAGGCGGCGGGCGCGAGCCCTTCGTTGCCGGGCTGTTCGCCGCTTCGGAAATGTTCGTCGACCAGCTGCTCGAGTTGTACCGCGCGGGCATCCTGCGGCGTCGGGTGTACGACTGCCTGCCGCTACAACGGCTGCTGAACTCGCAGCGCATCGGCGAGCGCTTCGATGAGCGCATCCTCGAGCTGTTGCTCGAGGCGGGCGCCGGTCCGCAGCTGAGCGCCGCCGAGTTCGCGCAGCTGCAGTGCTACGGGGTGTTCCGCTCCGAGGTCGAGTATCAGCGCGGCCGCGTGCGCGCCCGCGGCGGCGCGTGGATCGCCGCGGATTTAGGCGAGGCCCGCTGCCGCGCGCAGCTGGCCGAGCTGTTGGGACGCGAGCTGCGCAACGGCACCGTGCTGCAGGCGGGATTCTTCCTCGGGCCACGCGGCTTTTACGCGGCGCTGCGCGAACTGCCGGAAGAGCAGCGCGCCCAGCTGTCGATGCGCGGGGTGGCGTTCATCAATCAGCTGTACGGCCCGGACCACGAGCTGCGCGTGCTGCAACGGCGCCACGCGCGCTTCATCAACACGACGATGATGGTGACGCTGCTGGGAGCTGCGGTCTCCGACACCCTGGAGAGTGGCCGCGTGGTCTCGGGCGTCGGCGGCCAGTACAACTTCGTCGCCATGGCGCACGCGCTGCCGGACGCCCGCTCGATCCTGTGCCTGCGCGCCACGCGCACCAGCGCCGGCCGCACCACCTCCAATTTCTTGTGGAGCTACGCTCAGGAGACGATTCCGCGCCACCTGCGCGACGTGGTGATCAGCGAGTACGGTATCGCGGATTTGCGTGGCCGCACCGACGAGGAGGTGATCGCGGCGCTGCTCAATATCGCCGATTCGCGCTTCCAGCCGGAGCTCTTGGCCCGCGCCCGCGCGGCCGGCAAGATCCGCGCCGACTACCAGATCCCGCCGGCGCACCGCCACAACCTGCCGCAACGCCTGAGCAGCGCGCTCGCGCCGTTCCGGACGCGCGGTTTCTTCAGCGAGTACCCGTTCGGCACCGACCTGAGCGGCGAGGAGATCGCCCTCGCGCGGGCGCTGCGCTTCCTCGAGGCCCACAGCGGCAGCGCCGCGGCACGCCTCGTGATGGCGCTGCGCGCGCTGGCTCACGGCGCACCGCGGCCTGACCAGCGCGCGGCGCTGCAACGCATGGGACTGGACGCGCCGCACGGACCTGCGCAGCGCCTGCAACGGCGACTCATCGCCCTGGCACTCGAGCGGACGCGCTGAGCGCGCCCAGTCTCAGCGACGGCGTGCCGGGCCGCGCCCGCCCTTCTTGCGCGCCACCCGGCGGCCGCGCACCGCCGCGCGTGCCACGCGGCGCGCTTTACGGCGTCCTGTGGTCGCGGTCACCTTGCGCCGCGCGGCCGCGCGCTTGGCCGCGCCGCGCTTGCGTGCCGTGCTCTTGGCGCTCTTGACTCTGCGGCCACTCTTGGCACTTCGCGCACGGCCGGGCGCCTTGCGCGCGACAGCAGCCGGCTTGGCGCGAGCCGGCTTGGCGACAGCAGCGGGCGCGCCAGCCTCGGAGCCGCGCAACTGCTCGAGGATCGCCGGGTTCTCCAGCGTGGAAACGTCCTGGGTGATCTCTTCTCCGCGGGCGATTGCCTTCAGCAGACGGCGCATGATCTTGCCCGAGCGGGTCTTGGGCAGATTGTCGGCGAAGCGGATCTCGTCGGGCTTGGCAATGGGGCCGAGCTGCTGACTGACCCAATCGCGCAGCTCTTTGACCAGTGCACTGGTGTCGCCGCTGGGACGTTGCCCGCGGGTGACGACGTAAGCAAACACCGACTCGCCCTTGATGTCGTGCGGCTTGCCGACCACGGCGGCCTCGGCTACGCGCGCATGCGCCACCAGCGCGGACTCGATCTCCATGGTGCCGAGCCGGTGCCCGGCGACGTTCAGCACATCATCGATCCGCCCCATGATCCAGAAGTAGCCGTCCTTGTCGCGGTGTGCGCTGTCGCCGGCCACGTAGTAGCGATTGTTGAATTTCTCCCAGTAACCGGCGAGGTAGCGCTCGTTGTTGCGCCAGATGGTGCGCAGCATCGAGGGCCACGGCTTGCGGATCACCAGATAGCCGCCGGCATCGGCGCGCTTCACTGAGTTACCGCGATCGTCGACGATATCGGCAGCGATGCCCGGCAGCGGCAGCGTGCACGAGCCGGGCTTGGTCGCGGTGACGCCCGGGAGCGGCGAGATGAGGATCGCGCCGGTCTCGGTCTGCCACCAGGTGTCGACGATCGGGCAGCGTCCGCCACCGATCACGCGCTGGTACCAGATCCACGCCTCGGGGTTGATGGGCTCGCCCACGCTGCCGAGCAGCCGCAGGCGCGACAGGTCGTACTTCTTCGGCAGCTCATCGCCGAGCTTCATCAGCGCGCGGATGGCGGTTGGCGCGGTATAGAAGACCGTGACCTTGTGGGTCTCGCAGTTGCGCCAGAAGCGCCCGCCATCCGGGACCGTGGGCACGCCCTCGTAGATCACGACGGTGGCACCGAGTGCCAGCGGGCCATAGCACACGTAGGTGTGCCCGGTGATCCAGCCGACATCTGCCGTGCACCAGAACACATCGTCCTCGCGCAGATCGAATACCCACTGCGTGGTGAGCTTGGCGCCGAGCAGGTAGCCGCCGGTACAGTGCTGCACGCCCTTGGGTTTCCCGGTCGAACCGGAGGTATAGAGGAGAAACAGCGGGTGTTCGGCATCCACCCATTCCGGCGCACACTCGCTGGCGGCGCCCTCGATCGCCTCATGCCACCACAGGTCGCGCCCGGCGCGCATCGGCACCGGCTTGCCGGTACGGCGCAGCACGATGACGCGCTCGATGCTGCGGCAGCCCTCGCTCAGGGCCTTGTCGGCGGCCGCCTTGAGCTCGATCGCCTGGCCGCCGCGCCAGCCGCCATCCGCGGTGATGAGCAGGCGCGCCTCCGTGTCCTCGATGCGGTCGCGCAGCGCCGGCGCAGAAAAGCCGCCAAACACGACCGAATGGATCGCGCCGATGCGGTTGCAGGCCTGCATCGCGATCACGATCTCCGGAACCATCGGCATGTAGATGATCACGCGGTCGCCGCGCTGGATGCCCTGCGCCTTGAGGACGTTGGCGAAGCGGCACACTTGCGCATGTAGCTCGCGGTAGGACAGGCGGCGCACATCGCCGGGCTCGCCCTCGAAGATGAGCGCCGTCTTGTCGGCGCGCGTCGCCAGGTGCACGTCGAGACAGTTGTACGAGGCGTTCAGCTGTCCGTCGCTGAACCAGCGGTAGTTGGGTGCGTCAGTCTCGTCCAGCTTGACCGTAAACGGCTTGTGCCAGCTGAGCTCGCGCGCTGCCAGCTCGGACCAGAAGCCGACATGATCGCTCTGCGCGTGTTTGCGCAGCGCTGCGAGTTCCGCAGGCTTGACGCGGGCGCGCGCCGTAAATTCCGGCGGCGCCGGGAAAACGCGCTCCTCGAGGAGAACCGATTTGATGTTCTTATCGGCCATGGGATTCTCCGCACTCTGAACCACACACCCTGCCGCGCAGGATAGCCGAATCGCCGTGCGCTTTGGCCTCAGGCACTCCCCGCCCGCAGCAGCCGTTCGCTGAGTGCCTGCGCCTGCTGCAGGTAGCCGCCAGCGAACAGGTTGGCGTGGTTCAGCACGTGGTAGAGGTTGTACAGGTCGGCGCGCAGTGCGGCTCCCGGCGGCAGCGGTGCTGCCGCCTCATAGGCGCGGTAGAACGCCGGGCCGAAGCCGCCGAACAGACGCGTCATGGCGAGATCGGTCTCACGGTCGCCGAAGTACACGGCGGGGTCGTAGACCACCGGCTCAGCGCCGGCGAGCGTCAGCCAGTTACCAGCCCACAGGTCGCCGTGCAGCAGAGCAGGAGTGGGATGGTGGCCGGCGAGCAGGCGCGCGACCCGTTCGAGCAGTGGCTCGAGCCCTGCGCTCAGGGCGGCGAATCCCTGGCCGCGCAGCAGCGTCAGTTGCGGCCGCAGACGCTGCTCGCGGAAGAACACCGCCCAGTCATCGCTTGCGCCGTTGCGCTGCGGGGTGGCGCCAATGTAATTGTCACGCTTCCAGCCAAAGTGCGCGCCGGTCACAGCATGCAGTTGCGCGAGTCCTGCGCCGAGCCGGCGCTCGCTGTCCGCGTCAGCCGGCACGCGCTCCAGCCATTCGAGGGCCAGCAGCGCCTGCGCATCGGCCTGACCGAGGGCGAACACCCGCGGCACGCGCAGCACGCCTGCGGCCGCGAGCTGCGCCAACCCGGCGGCTTCGGCTACGAGCGCATCCGCGCCGGCGAGCGGGGCGAGCTTAACGAACAGGGTGTGCCGTCCGGCCGGCCAGCGGTAGCAGCGGTTGCGACCGCCCTCAGCTACGGCGGACTCCGGCGCCAACTCGCACGCCAGTCCCGTGAGCGCGCGCAGCTCAGCGGCGATGCGCGCAAAGTCCATGGGTCACGCCGCGGGCAGCTGCGCGAGGCGCTCACCCTGGCGACGCAGGAAAGGACCAAAGCCCAGACGATCGTACAGTCCGGACAGCGCGCCGAGGTCGGGAACCCGGCGCTCCAGCCGGTGCGCCTCCTCACCCAGTGAAATGTCGCAGGCGATACGGGTTAGGCGGCGGGCGAGGAACACCGCCTCACGGTGCTCGGCGAGGCGCGCGCCGAGCGCCGCGGCCCCACGCAGCTTCAGACGCGCGACGCTCGCCAGATCGGCGTACAGCTCCTCGAGCGAGCTGTAGGCATGCATGAGCGAGACGGCGGTGCGGTGACCCACTCCGGGAACCCCCGGGATGTTGTCGACATCGTCGCCGGTAAGCGCGAGATAGTCGGCGAAGCGCTCCGGGGCGACGCCAAAATGACGCTCGATGTCGTGGTAGCCGAACTGTCCGCGCGCGCCGAAATCCCAGAACAGGTCGCCGTCGCGCATCAGCTGCGCGAGGTCCTTGTCGCGGGTAATGAACGCCGAGCGCACGCCGCGGGCACGCATGCTGCGCGCGAGCGTGCCGATGATGTCGTCCGCCTCGTACTCGGGATCAACGAACACGGCCAGTCCCAGATGGCGACACAGTTCGCGGCAGCGTTCGAACTGCACCACCAGGTCCAGGGGTGCGCCGGCGCGATTGGCCTTGTAGGGCGGGTAGATGCGGTTGCGGTAGGAGCTGGCGCGGCGCTGGTCAAAGGCCACCGCCATGTAGCGCGGCCGCACGCGCTCGATGAGATCCCCGAGAAAGCGCGCGAAGCCGAAGACCGCGTGCGTCGGGTTGCCGTCGGCATCGCGCATCGGCAGCGCCGAGTGATAGGCGCGAAACACGTACACCGAGGCATCGACCAGGAAAATCACGGCGCCGTGAACTCCGCGGCAAAAATCCGCCGCAACCTTAACAGCTGCGCCGGGCCGCCGTCACGGTGCCTGGCCTACGACAGCCAGCGCTGGATGCGAGCGTGCAGCGGACTCGAGCGCGGGAAATGCGCGAGCAGATACTCCATCTGGTCGGCGAGCACGCGCCGGCCCTTGAGGAAGATGTATTCCGCGTAGGTGGGCGTGAACGGCACCGCGATCAGCTGCATCTTCGCCTGCTCGGGCGTGCGGCTCGCCTTGTGGTTGTTGCAGCGCCGGCAGGCGGTCACCACGTTGGTCCACACATCGGTGCCGCCCTGGCTGAAGGGGCGGATGTGATCGCGTGACAGCTCGCGCGAGGGAAAACGCTGGCTGCAGTACATGCACAGATAGGCGTCGCGCCGGAACAGCGTCTGATTGTTGAGCGGCGGCACGTAATCGTGGCGGGTGTTACCGGGATTGCCGGTGTGTCCGACCGTTGCCACGATGGAGTTAACCCCGAGCACGGTGCGGCAGCCGGTGCGCGCGTTGACCCCGCCGTACAGCTCGTACAGCAGCGAGCCGCACGTGTAAGCGACCTGCTCCTGGTGATACAGTCGCGCCGCTTCCTTGTAGTCGATCCACTCGAGCGGCATGCCTGCGACGTCGGTGCGCAGCACGAGCTGCGACAGGCCGCGCGCGGCCGGGGTCGCCACGATGCGCAGGTCGTCTAGGGAGCCGTGATCGGCTTGCTCGAGGTCGATGCCTTGCATGGCCGCAGTAAGATAAGGCAAGTTTGTGCAACAATTCAACAACGCAAGGCTTTCATCCAATTGACATTTTGTCCGTCACTGTTTGTGTGAGCCAGGTCTCGCAGCGAGGTGCATGAATGCCCGTCACGATAGGCGCGCTGCGCGAGAGCGCGCCGCAGGAGTCGCGCGTCGCCATCGTCCCGGAGGTTGCCGATAAGCTGGCTAAAGACGGCGCGCGCGTGCTGCTTGAGCATGGTGCCGGCGAGCGCGCCTGCTTCCCCGACGCTCTTTATAAGAGTGTCGCCTGGGCGGACTCGGACGGGGCGGTGCTGAGCGCCGCAGACGTCGTGCTCACCGTGCAGCCGCTCAGCCTCGGCCAGATCGGCCAGCTGCGGCGCGAGGCGGTGGTGGTGGGGTTCATGCAGGCGCACGCGCGCGGCGCCGAAGTACAGGCACTGAAGCAGCAGGGCATCACCAGCTTCGCCATGGAGCTGGTGCCGCGCATCTCGCGCGCCCAGTCGATGGACGCGCTGTCCTCGCAGGCGGCGATCGCCGGCTACAAGGCGGTGCTGCTGGCCGCCAACGAGCTGCAGAAGTTCCTGCCGATGCTGACCACGGCCGCCGGCACCATCCGTCCGGCGCAGGTGCTGATCATCGGCGCCGGGGTCGCGGGCCTGCAGGCGATTGCCACGGCGCGGCGCCTCGGCGCGGTGGTCGAGGCCTACGACGTGCGCGCGGCGACGCGCGAACAGGTGCGCTCGCTCGGCGCCAAGTTCGTCGACACCGGGGTGAGCGCCGAGGGTGCGGGCGGCTACGCGCGCGAACTGACTGCGGAAGAAAAAGCCAAGCAGCAGGAAGTGCTGGATGCGCGTATCGCCGCGGCCGATGCGGTGGTGACCACCGCGTCCGTGCCGGGGCGCACCGCGCCGCGCATCATCTCGCGCGCCGCAGTCGAGCGCATGCGTGCGGGCGCGGTGGTGGTGGACATCGCTGCCGAACAGGGCGGCAACTGCGAGCTCACGCGCGCCGGCGAAACCATCGAGCATCAGGGCGTGAAAATCATCGGCGCCGTCAACCTGCCGGCGAGCCTCGCCTACAACGCCAGTGAGATGTACGCGCGCAACCTCTACAACTTCCTCAAGCCCGCGCTGCAGCAGGGCGAGCTCAACATCGACTGGAACGACGAGGTGTTCGCGCAGTCGTGCCTCACCCACGCGGGCGAGATCAGGCACGCCGCAACCGCTAAGGCGCTCGGGAGTGCGACATGACCGGAATCGTGGCGCTGTATATTTTCATGCTGGCGGCTTTCACCGGTTACGAGGTCATCTCGCGGGTGCCGGTGATCCTGCACACGCCGCTGATGTCCGGCTCCAACTTCGTGCACGGCATTGTCCTGGTGGGCGCGATGGTGGCGCTCGGCGGTGCCCACACTCCGCTGGAGGAGACCATCGGCTTCATCGGCGTGCTGCTGGCCGCCGGCAACGCCGTCGGCGGTTACGTGGTCACCGAGCGCATGCTGGAGATGTTCAAGTCGAGCGGCGCCCGCAGCGGCAGCGCGAGGCCGCACTGATGCCCGCCTGGCTGTCCGCGGACCTGGCAATCCAGGCGAGCTACTTCGTCACCGCGGCGCTGTTCATCCTCGGGCTGAAGCGCATGAGCTCGCCCGTCAGCGCGCGCAGCGGCATCCTGTGGGCGGGCGCCGGCATGGCGGTCGCGACGCTCGTGACTTTCCTCTACCCGGGCATGTCCAACTACGGGCTGATCCTGCCGGCGATGTTCGTCGGCGGGGTGCTGGCGGCCTGGAGCGGGCGGCGCGTTGCCATGACCGACATGCCGCAGATGATCGCGCTCTACAACGGCATGGGCGGTGGGGCGGCAGCTGCGATCGCCGCGGTGGAGCTGTACCGCGGCGAGACCGTCGGTTACGCGACCTCCACGCTGGCGGTCGCCGGCGGCATCATCGGAGCAGTCTCCTTCTCTGGTAGCGCCATCGCCTTCGGCAAGCTGCAGGGCCTGATCACCAAGAGCGTGCGCTTCCGCGGCCAGCAGATCCTCAACCTGCTGCTGTTGGTCGCCGCGCTGGGGCTGGGCGTGCTGGTCGCCGCACAATTCAACAGCAGCGCGGCGCTGGTCACCGCGTTCTTCCTGCTCGCCCTGCTGCTCGGGCTCACTATGACGCTACCGATCGGTGGCGCCGACATGCCGGTGGTGATCTCGCTCTACAACGCGCTCACCGGCCTGGCGGTGGCCTTCGAGGGGTTCGTGCTCAACAACGCGGCGATGATCATCGCCGGCACGGTGGTGGGCTCCGCCGGCACGCTGCTCACCCAGCTGATGGCCAAGGCCATGAACCGCTCGCTCGGCAACGTCTTGTTCTCCGGCTTCGGTGACACGGGCGCGGCGGCGACCGGCGCGGTGACCGGCAGCATGAAGGCGATCGAGGCGAGCGATGCCGGCGTCATGATGGCCTTCGGACAGAAGGTCATCATCGTGCCCGGCTACGGCATGGCGGTGGCGCAGGCGCAGCACAAGATCTGGGAGCTCACCCAGCTGTTGCTCGACCGCGGCGTGCAGGTGCGCTTCGCCATCCATCCGGTCGCCGGACGCATGCCCGGGCACATGAACGTGCTGCTGGCGGAGGCCGGCGTCCCCTACGATCTGATCTCCGATCTGGATGAGATCAATGCCGAGTTCGAGACCGCGGATGTGGCGCTGATCATTGGTGCCAACGATGTGGTCAACCCGGTGGCCCGCACCGATAAGTCTAGCCCGATCTACGGCATGCCGATCCTGAATGCCGACAAGGCCAAGAACGTCATCGTCATCAAACGCGGCCAGGGTGCCGGCTTCTCCGGCATCGAGAACGCACTCTTCTATCTCGACAACACCCGCATGCTGTACGGCGACGCGCAGAAGGCAGCAGCCGAGCTGATCCAGGCAGTCAAAGCGGTCTGATCCTGGCCGCGGCAGGCGCGCCCACGCAGGCCTCGCCCGCGTACGCCTTCGGGCATACTGCGCGCTGCGCGCGCGCTGGGAGATCTGATGAGAAGCCGACCGCTCTACCGTCCGTTACTGACCCTGCTGCTGCTGTGCGCCGCCGGCGCGCCGCACGCTGCAGCGCCGACGTCGGCGGAGGCGGTCAAGAAACCACTCACGGCGGCGGACATTCTGAGCGCCGCGACCGCGGCCGACTGGCGCACGCCGGATCCGCAGAACACGCTCTATCTGGAGTTGCCGGGCGGTCGCGTGGTCATCGAGCTGTTGCCGCAGTTTGCTCCCAACCACGTCGCCAACGTCGCCGCCCTCGCCCGCGGCAAGTATTACGACGGGCTGTCGATCGTGCGCGCGCAGGACAACTACGTCGTGCAATGGGCGGACCCGGATGGCAAGAAGGCGGTGGGCCAGGCGCACAAGACCGTGGCCGCCGAATTCGAGCGGCCG
>DATHMN010000193.1:0-17319 GCA_035487135.1 Steroidobacteraceae bacterium
ACAGCACGTCGCAGAAGCCCCAGGTCTTGGCCGACAGTGCCGAGGGGTAGCCCATCTCACCGGTCAGCGCGATCAGTGCCAGGCGCACCGCGCGGCTGGTGGCATCGCCGGCCGCCCAGCTCTTGCGCGAGCCGGTGTTGGGGGCGTGACGGTAGGTGCGCAGCGCGCCGCCGTCGATCCAGGCGTTGGACACCGCGTTCACCACCTGTTCAGCGCTCGCACCCAGCATGGCCGCGACTACCGCGGTGGAGGCGACCCGCACCAGCAGCACGTGATCGAGCCCCACGCGGTTGAAGCTGTTCTCGAGCGCCAGCACACCCTGGATCTCGTGCGCCTTGATCATGGCGGTGAGCAGGTCGCGCACCTTGAGCGGGCTTTGTCCCGACATCACCGCGCTGCGCGCGCGGTAATCGGCCACCGCGAGGATGCCGCCCAGGTTATCCGAAGGGTGGCCCCACTCGGCTGCAAGCCAGGTGTCGTTGAAGTCCAGCCAGCGGATCATCGCGCCGATGTTGAAAGCCGCCTGCACCGGGTCGAGCTCAAACGAAGTGCCGGGCACGCGCGCCCCGCCCGGCATGACTGCGCCGGGCACTACCGGACCTAACAGCTTGCGGCAGGCCGGGTACTTGAGCGCCTGGAAGCCGCAGGCGAGCGTGTCCATCAGACAGTAGCGTGCGGTGTCGTAGGCGGTGGCGCTGGCGACTTTGAAGTTGCACGCATAATCGGCGATCGCCAGCAGAGCGGCATCGGGCTCGGGGCGCGCCGCGGATTTGACGTCGTGGCTGGACATGTTATTTACGCTTCTCCAGCGGCACGAAGCGCACGTTCTCGGGGCCGATATAGTGGGCGGTCGGGCGGATGATCTTGCCGTCGATGCGCTGCTCGATCACGTGCGCCGCCCAGCCGCTGGTACGTGCGATGACGAACAGCGGTGTGAACATCTCGGTCGGCACGCCCATCATGTGATAGGACACCGCCGAGAACCAGTCGAGGTTGGCGAACAGGTTCTTGCTGTCGTGCATGACCTGCTCGATGGCGGCGGCGATCTCGAACATCTTCATATCGCCGGCTTCCTGAGACAGCGAGCGCGCCACTTCCTTGATCACCTGGTTGCGCGGGTCGGCGAGGGTATAGACCGGGTGGCCGAAGCCGATGATCACCTCTTTGTTGGCGAGGCGCTGCTTGATGTCGGCGGCCGCCGCTTCGGGCGTGGCGTAGCGCTTCTGGATCTCGAACGCCACCTCGTTGGCGCCGCCGTGCTTGGGACCGCGCAGGGCACCGATGGCGCCGGTGATGGCGGAGTAGATGTCGGCGCCGGTCCCGGCGATGACGCGCGCCGCGAAGGTCGAGGCGTTGAACTCGTGCTCGGCGTACAGGTTGAGCGAGGTCTGCATGGCGCGCACCCACGAGGCCGGTGGTGGCCGGCGGTGCAGCAGATGCAGGAAGTGACCGCCGATGGTGTCGTCCTCGGTCTCGACCTGGATGCGCAGGCCCGCGTGGCTGTAGTGATACCAGTAGCACAACATCGAGCCGAGGGAGGCAATCAGCCGGTCGGCGATGTCGCGCGCGCCGGGCACCGCGTGGTCCTCGTGCTCCGGCAGTGCGCACCCCAGCACCGACACCGCGCTGCGCAGCACGTCCATCGGATGGCTGGCCGCCGGCAGTGACTCGAGTGCGCTGCGTACCGTGGCGGGGATGCCGCGCAGCGATTTGAGCTTGGCCTTGTAAGCGGCCAGCTCGGCCTTGTTGGGCAGGTGCTCGTGGATCAACAGGTAGGCAATCTCTTCGAACTCGCTCACCGTGGCGATTTCGAGGATGTCGTAGCCGCGGTAGTGCAGGTCGTTGCCGGTGCGACCCACCGTGCACAGCGCGGTATTGCCCGCCGTGACCCCGGAGAGGGCCACGGACTTCTTTGCCTTGGGGGCGTTGGTCGTCTCGCTCATGAATTCACTTCCCGAACAACTCGTCCAGTTTGCGCTCGTAGTCGTGGTAGCCGAGCACCTCGTACAGCTCGGCGCGCGTCTGCATGTCCTTGACCACACTCTGCTGCGTGCCGTCTTTGCGGATCGCCGCGTAGACTTGCTGCTGCGCCTGGGCAGCGGCGCGGAACGCCGACAGCGGGTAGAGGATCAGCGCCACACCTGCCTGCGCCAGCTCCGTCTTGGTGAACAGCGGGGTCTGCCCGAACTCGGTGATGTTGGCGAGCACCGGCACGCTCACCGCCCCGCAGAACTGGCGGTACTCGTCCAGTGTCTTGAGCGCCTCGGCGAAGATCATGTCGGCGCCCGCGGCCACGTAGTCGATGGCGCGCTCGAGCGCCGGCCCCTGGCCTTCGACCGCGTGCGCATCGGTGCGTGCCATGACCACGAAGCGATCGTCAGTGCGCGCATCGACCGCCGCCTTGATGCGGTCGACCATCTCACCCGCCGCCACCAGCGCCTTGCCGGGCCGGTGGCCGCAGCGCTTGGCCGCGACCTGGTCCTCCAGATGCATGCCGCCGGCACCGGCGCGCGTCAGCTCGCGCGTCGTGCGCGCGATGTTGAAGGCACCGCCGAAGCCGGTGTCGGCATCGACCAGGAGCGGCAGCGGGCTCGCCGCCGTGATGCGGCGCACGTCCTCGCAGACATCGTTGAGCGAGGTGATGCCGAGGTCCGGCAGGCCGAAGGAGGCGTTCGCCACCCCGGCGCCGGAGAGGTACAGCGCGCGGAAACCGGCGCGCGCGGCGAGCAGCGCCGCGTAGGCGTTGACGGCGCCGACCACCTGCAGCGGCCGTTCTGCGGCTACGGCGGCGCGCAGCCGCGCGCCGGCGCTCGAAGATGCTTGCGACATGTGGGACCTCGAAAGCGAACCGCCATTCTATACGCGCCGCTTGCGCGCGGACCACTCGGGCGCGACCTACCCGCGGGTAGGAAATCGCTAGTCTGTTTAAGCGATCCGCACCACGGTGCGCCCGGTGACCTGCCCGTTGAGGTAGGCCGGAAAGGCCGCCGGCAGCTCCTCGAAGCTGATGGTGCGCGTGACGATGCGGTCCAGGTGTCGCGGTCTTAAGTCGGTGGCGATGCGCTGCCACACGCCCAGACGCCAGTCGCGCGGCGTGGCCGAGGAATTGATGCCGAGCAGCGACACGCCGCGCAGGATGAAGGGCATCACCGTCGTCTCGAGCTTCGGGCTCGCCGCGAGTCCGATACTGGCGATGTTGCCCCAGAAATCGACCGTGCGCGTGAGCCAGGTGAGCAGCTCGCCGCCGAGGTTGTCGATGGCGCCGCCGAAGCGCACCGCCTCCAGGGGCTTGGCGCCGAGGTCGAGCTGCTCGCGCAGCAGCACCTCGTGCGCCCCCAGCTGCTGCAGGTAGGGGATGCAGGCGGCCTTGCCGGTGATCGCCACCACGCGATAGCCGGCGCTGCTCAGCATGTCGACCGCGATACTGCCGACGCCGCCGGAGGCGCCGGTGACCGCGATGCTGCCGCCCTCGGGCACCTGACCGTTCTGCTCCATGCGGTGAATCGCCAGCGCTGCGGTGAAGCCGGCGGTGCCGAGTGCCATGGCGGTGACGGCATCGAGTCCTTGCGGCAACGGGATCACCCAGTCGCCCGGCACGCGCGCGAACTCGGCGTAGCCGCCGTCGTGCGTCTCCGACAACCCGCAGCCGGTGACCAGCACCGCGGCGCCGACCGCATAGCGCGCATCGCTCGAGGATTCGACGGTACCGGCGAGATCGATGCCGCCGACCAGCGGGTAGCGGCGCAGGATGCGGCCGGCGCCAGTGGCGGCGAGCGCATCCTTGTAATTGATGTCCGAGTGGCTGACGCGGATCACCACCTCGCCGGGGGACAGATCCTCGATGCTGAGATTGTCGAAACGCGCGCTGATTTTGCCGCCGTCGGAGTGGATGCGGAAGGCGCGAAACGTTTTCATGGGCGCTGCTCCCGCGCGCTGGCGCGCGCTAGATAGGCGATGAGACCCTGGGTATTGAGCTCGAGGTCACCAGCGAGGGCGGCGTCGATCGCGGCTTCGGACAGGCGCGAGCCGTGCGCGCGCAGGCGACGCAGCCACAGCGCGCGCATGTCGGCGCGGATGCCGGCCGCCGGGTCCGCGCTGCGCGCGTGGCTATGCGCGATGTGGGTGAGCGCGGTGATCTGCTCTTTCAGCTCCGCTCCCAGCCGCGGCACCTCGCTCACGCGGCTGAAGTGCATCAGATAAATCGACTGCGGGTGGTAGCTCAGCATGCGGTCGACCGAGGCGAGGTGTTGCTGCGGATCGAACTGCGTCGGCGTCGTGGTCGGAATGATGAACGCGCCGCAGGGCGTGTCGAGCTCACGGTAGGAGATGCCGAAGGTGTCGCCGCTGAAGAGAGCGCCGTGCGCCGCATCGACCACCGCCAGATGATGCAGCGCGTGGCCGGGCGTGTGGATCAGCTCCAGCGTGCGCCCGCCGAGCTGCACGCGCTCGCCGTCGGCGGCGCTGCGCAGCCGCGCGTGCGGGATTGGCACCAGCGTGCCGTACAGTTCGCGGAAGCGCGCTTCGCCGTAGACCGCGATCGAGCCTGCGATCAGGCGCGCCGGGTCGGCCAGGTGTGCGGCGCCGCGCGGGTGCACCAGCGCCAGCGCGTTCGGCAGATGCGTGAGCAGCTGGCCGGCGCCGCCGGCGTGATCCAGGTGCACGTGCGTCAGCAGCAGGTAGTCGACCGCGCTGCGCTCGATGCCGAGTTCGGCGAGTGCGGCGAGCAGCTGCGGCACCGAGTCGTTGGTGCCGACGTCGACGAAGGCCGCGCGCCCGCCGTCCACGATGATGTGCGCGGCCGCGTGTCCCGGGCGCACGTACAGGGTGTCGACGGCGCTGATGCCGTGCGGATGTCGCAGCAGTGTCGCTTTCAAGGGAACGGCACGTCTGTCAGGGATGAGCGGATCGATGTACACATCGTAACCCGTACGTTAGCTTAAGCGTCATGCGGAAATCTTCCCCTCGGATCGTGACTGCCGCCGTGTGCGCGGCGTACTGCCTGAGCCTGCTGGTGAGCGCGCCGTCAAGCGCGCAGAGCGCCGCCGGAGCGCGGCGCGAGCACGGCAGCCTGATTTACGATGGCATCCCGCCGCCGGATCCGGCCTTGGCCGCGAAGCTGGCGCGCTACCTGCAGTCCCGCGGCGCCACCTTTCTCGACTGGCAGGCGGACGGGAGCCTCCTCATCGAGACGCGCTTCGGCGAGACCTCACAGGTGCACCGCGTGAGCGCCATGCTTGGCATGCGCGAGCAGCTCACCTTCTTCCCCGATCCGATCGAATGGGCCCGTGCCGCCAGGAGCGGCGGCGGCTTCGCCTTCCTCAAGGATCAGGCCGGCGATGAAAACACGCAGGTGTTCTACCAGGCGCCCAACGCCCAGGTGCGCCAGCTGACGCAGGGCAAGTTCATCCACGGCGCGCTCACCTGGGCGCATGACGGCCGGCGGCTGGCCTTCTACGGCAATGAGCGTGATTCGCTCAGCTATGACGTCTATCTGGCGGATGTCACCAGTGGCGCGGCCCCGCAGCTGCTGGTCGGCGGCCACGACGATACCTGGTATCCGCTCGACTGGTCGGCGGATGACTCGAAGCTGCTGGTGTGGAAATTCCTCTCCGGCAGCGAGAGTTATCTGTATCTGGCGGACACCGTCAGCGGTGCGCTCACCCCGCTGGAGGACAAGCCCAAGAAGTCCGGCATCCGCATGGCGCGCTTCGCACCCAACGGCCGCGGCGTGTATGTGCTGACGGACGAAGACAGCGAGTTCGTCCAGCTCAAACTCAAGGACCCGGTGACGCACGAGAGCCGCCGCGTGAGTCCCGAAGTGGACTGGGACGTGGAGGACTTCGACGCCAGCGCCGACGGGCGCTACCTCGCTTACGTGCTGAACGAGGATGGCCGCAGCCGTCTGAGCGTGCAGGAGACGCTCACGGGCGCGCAGCTCGCCCCCGAAGGTCTGCCGGAGGGACGCATCGGCAATCCACGGTTCGACAAGGTCGGGACGCGCCTGGCGTTCACCGTGGACGGATCACTCGGACCGCGTGATGTCTACGTGTACGACCTCAGTCACGGCACGCTGACGCGCTGGACGCACAGCGAAGCAGGTCCGATCGACCCGGCTACGCTGGTCAGCCCCGAGCTGGTGCGCTACCCCACCTGGGATCGGGTGTCGGGCCATGCGCGCATGCTGTCGGCGTACGTCTACCGCCCGGCGCACCCGGCCGCGGCCGCGCCGGTGTTGATCGACATTCACGGCGGCCCCGAGGCGCAGTTCCGCCCGGAATGGGACCCGTTCCTGCAGTTCGTGGTGAATGAGCTCGGCTACGTGGTGGTGGCGCCCAACGTGCGCGGCTCCTCGGGCTACGGCAAGAGCTTCCTGGCGCTCGACAACGGCACGCTGCGCGAGGATGCGCTGCGCGACATCGGCTCGCTCCTGGTCTGGCTCGGCGTGCAGCCGGGCTTCGACCGTGAGCGCATGGTGGTGATGGGCGGCTCCTACGGCGGTTATCTGGCGCTCGCCTCACTGGTCACCTACGGCGAGCGGCTGAAGGGCGGCATCGACTTCGTCGGCATCAGCAACTTCGTCACCTTCCTGCGCAACACCGCCGGCTACCGCCGCGACTGGCGCCGCGAGGAGTACGGCGACGAGCGCGACACCAGTACGCGCGTGTTCCTTGAGCGCATCTCACCGCTCACCAACGCCGCGCGCATCAAGAAGCCGCTGCTGGTCGCCGCCGGGCTCAACGATCCGCGCGTACCGGCCTCCGAGTCCGAGCAGCTGGTGTGGCGCGTGCGCTCGAACGGCGGCGAGGTCTGGTACCTCATCGCCAAGGACGAGGGCCACGGCTTCAGCAAGAAGCAGAACCGCGACGAGTACCTGCTGACGGCGGCGAGTTTCCTGCAGAAGCTTGCGCACTGACGCAGGCGCGCTCAGCCGCTCGCCGCCGCCGTTTCCCCGGGAAAAGTGACACTGACGCTGAAACCGCGGCCGTCCGGCCCGTCGGCGAGCTGCACGCTGGCGCCGTGCGCATCGGCGATCGCCTTGACGATGGCGAGTCCGAGCCCACTGCCGGGCGGTTGCGTGCCGGCGCCGCGGTAGAAGCGGTCGAACACCCGCGCGCGCTCGGCCGCGGGAATGCCAGCGCCGTTGTCGCTCACCGTCAGGCGCGCGCCGCTGGCGCCGTGCGCCGCCGTGATGTTCACGTCTACCCGCCCGCCGGCCGGGATATAGCGTACGGCGTTGTCCACCAGGTTGCGCAGCAGCGTCATGAGCGCATCGGCATCGCCTACCACCGTGGCCGGCTGCGCCGCTTCCACCCCGAGATCGATGTGCCGGGCATCCGCGAGTGGCACGAGCTCGGCGACTGCCGCCCGCGCCAGATCATCGAGCCGCAGCGGGCCGCGCTCGCGCTCGGCGCGCGGCTCCTGGCGCGCGAGCGCCAGCAGCTGCTCCACCAGGCGATTGGCACGCTGCACGCCCGCCGACAGGCTGTTCATCGCCGCCGCGCGTTCGACCTCGCTGCCGGCGCGCGCCAGCTCGCCGAGCTGCAGCTGCAGGGCGGTGAGCGGCGTGCGCAGCTCGTGCGCCGCATCGGCGACGAAGGCGCGCTCACGCTGCAGCGCCGCGCGCAGCCGCGCCAGCAGATCATCGAGCGCCTTCACCAGCGGCTGCACCTCATCCGGCAGCTGTGCGTCCGGCAGCTGCTCGAGTGCGTTGACCCGGCGCGCCTTGACCAACGCCGTCAGGCGCTGCAGCGGCACCAGCGCGTGCCCTACCGCGAACCAGATCACCAGTGCCAGCACCGGCAGCAGCAGCGCGAACGGCTTGAGTGTCTGCAGCGCCAGTTCCGCCGCGCGCTGCTGACGCACGCTCATCGGCTGTGCGACCTGGATCACGCGCGTCAGCGCCTGCACGCCGAATACCCGCCAGCTGCCCTCGGGGGTGGCAGCGGTCGAGAACCCGAGCGTGGTGATCTGCGGCAGTACCGCGTGCGGGCGCGACAGATAGACGCGCACGCCATCCAGCGAGAACACCTGCACCACGAAGTCGTAGGACGCATCGGCGGGGGCGAAGCGCGGCCCGAGCAGGTACTCGACCGGCTCATCGCGCAACACCAGCGCGGTCTGGCGCAGGTGATAGTCGAAGAAGGCGTCTGCCTCGGCGAGCGCGTTGCGGTACACGATGAAGCCGCCGACCGCACCGACGCACAGCACGCCGGCCAGCAGCCACGCGAGCAGACGTGCGCGCAGCGAGCTCATGCCTGCGGCCGCACGCGGTAACCGACCCCGCGCACCGTGAGGATGAAGGCGCTTCCCAGCTTGCGGCGCAGCCCGTGGATGTGCACTTCCACGGCGTTGCTCTCCACCTCCTCGCCCCAGCCATACAGGCGCGTCTCGATCTGGCTGCGCGACAGGATCGCGCCGGGGCGCTCCAGCAGCAGTTCCAGCAGCGCGAACTCGCGCGGCGACAGGGATACCTCGCTGCCGTCCTGGGTGACGCGGTGCGTGGCCGGATCGAGCACCACCCCCAGGTGCTCGATCCCCGAGGAGGAGCGTCCGGCCCTGCGCCGCAGCAGTGCGCGGATGCGCGCGGCCAGCTCGTCCAGCTCGAACGGCTTGATGAGATAGTCATCGCCACCGGCATCGAGCCCGGCGACGCGGTCCGAAACCGCATCACGTGCGGTGATGATCAGCACCGGCAGCGTCGCGCCGCGGCTGCGCAGCGACTTCAGCAGCGTCAGGCCATCGCTGCCGGGCAGCCCCAGATCGAGCAGCAGCAGCTCGAACGGCTCGCTCTTCAGCACCAGCGCCGCCTGGGCGCCATCGTGCACCCAGTCGACGGTGAAGCCCTCGCGCTTCAAACCCGCGCGGATGGCCTCGCCGATCATCGGATCGTCTTCCACCAAGAGCAGTCTCACGGTGTGCGAAGTATGATCAAACACGGCGCGCGCCGCGCGAGGAGCTTGCAGTTGACTGCCGTTGAACGCCTGATGCAGGACGCCGCGAGCCTGGGGGTGACACTGTCGGCCGGCGCCGCGCAGCAGCTGCTCACCCTCACCGAGGAACTCGGGCGCTGGAACCAGAGCTACAACCTGACGGGGATCCGCCAGCCCGCTGACATGATCACGCATCATCTGCTCGACAGCCTCGCGGTGCAGCCGGACCTCGCTGGCACGCGCATCGCCGATGCCGGCACCGGCGCGGGCTTCCCCGGGCTGCCACTTGCGCTATGCAACCCCGAGGCTCACTTCACGCTGATCGATTCAACCGCCAAGAAACTGCGCTTCGTGAGTCACGCCGCCGAGCTCCTCGGGCTGCGCAACGTCAGTGTCGTGCACGCGCGCGTCGAGCGACTGCCGGGCAAGCCCACTTTCGACACCGTGGTGGCGCGCGCCTTCGCAGCGCTGCCGAAGCTGCTCGTCACGGTGGCACCTCTGTGCATGCCGCAGACGCGGGTGCTCGCCATGAAGGGCAAGTGGCCCGCCGCCGAACTCGCCGCGTTGCCGCCGCGCTGGCGCGTCACCGGCAGCCGGAGCCTGCAGGTGCCGGGACTGCAAGCCGAGCGCTGTGTCATTGCGCTGGCGCGCGCCTAGCACTCAGGCCGGATGCAGTGGCAGCGCGGTGGTTTCCTTGATCACCGCGAGGGCGATCGAGGAGTTGACCGACTGCACGCCCGGAAAGCGCGACAGGTGGTCGAGGAAGAACGCCTCGTAAGCCTTGATGTCGCGGCAGGCGATACGCAGCAGGAAGTCGGTCTCGCCCATCAGCGTGTAGCACTCGAGGATCTCGGGGTGCGCGCGCACCGCCTGCTCGAAGCGCAGCAGTGCATCGCGCCCGTGCGCGACGACTTTGACGTGCGAGAACACCGTGACCGCGAGCCCGAGCTTCTCGCGGTCGAGCAGTGCCACTCGCTTTCTGATCACGCCGAGCTCCTCCAGGCGCGTGATGCGGCGCCAGCAGGTGGAGGCGGTCATGTCCAGCCGCTCGGCGGCCTCGGCAGCCGACAGCTGGCCCTCGCCCTGCAGCAGCTCCAGGATTCGCAGGTCGGCACGATCCAGCTCAGGAGGGTGCAATATTCATCTCATGTAATGCCGTAATGGTGATATGAATATTTCAATAAATCATCGAGTGAAGCAACTTTTGTGACGATCCGTGCACACCGGCGCGCGTAGCCTTATGCCATCCTCAATCAGGTCCGCCGCGCGCCAGGAGCGCTTTTCGCCATGGAAATCTTCGACATGCGCGAGTTCGACGGCCACGAGCTCGTCGTCTTCGGCAACGACGCTGCGACCGGCCTGCGCGCCATCATCGCGATCCACTCCACCGCCCGAGGTCCCGCCGCAGGCGGTTGTCGTATGTGGCCCTACGTCAGCACGCAGGAGGCCGTCAGCGACGTGCTGCGCCTGTCGCGCGGCATGAGCTACAAAAACGCGATGGCGAACCTCGAGCTCGGTGGCGGCAAGGCGGTCATCATCGGTGACTCGCGCAAGGCCAAGACGCCCGAGCTGTTCCAGGCCTTCGGCCGCATGGTCGATTCACTCGGCGGCCGCTATATCACCGCCGAGGACGTCGGCACCACCACCGCCGACATGGCGAACGTCGCCCGCGCCACGCGCTTCGTCGCCGGGCTGGGCGCAGCCCCCGGTGCAGCCGGTGGCGACCCCGGTCCCAAGACCGCCCTCGGGGTGTACCTCGGCATCCGCGCGGCAGTGAAGTTCCGCCTCGGCCGCGCCGACCTCAGCGACGTCTCCGTGGCCGTGCAGGGCGTAGGCGGGGTGGGCTATCACCTGTGCGCTCTGCTCGCTGCCGATGGCGCGCGGCTGTCGGTTGCCGACGTCAGGCCCGCAGCGGTGCAGCGCGTGTGCGAGGAATTTGCGGCCCAGCCGCTTGCGGTCGAGGAGATCATGGCGGCCGACGTCGACGTGCTTTCCCCCTGCGCGCTGGGCGCGGTGCTCAACAGCCAGTCGTCGCCGCGGCTGCGTGCGCGCGTCATTGCCGGGGCGGCCAATAATCAGCTGGCGCAGGGCCAGGACGGGACAGCGCTCTCGACCATGGGGATCCTGTACGCGCCGGACTATGTCATCAATGCCGGCGGCATCATCAGCGTGTCGCGCGAGTACCAGGGCGGGAGCGAGGCGCAGGTGCTGGCCGATATCGAGCGCATTCCGCTGCGCCTGACCGAGATTTTCGAGCGCGCCCGGCGCGAGAACCGCACCACCAATGCGGTCGCGGACGACATGGCGCGCGAGCGCCTGGGGCACAGGGCGCAGCAGCTGGTGGCCTGAAACAGGGCCTCAACCACGCCACTCGCGGCGCGGGCGCGACAGTGCAGTACACTGTCGGCATGAAGCGCGTCATTGCCATCGCGAACCAGAAAGGCGGCGTCGGCAAGACCACCACGGCGGTAAATCTCGCCGCCTCGCTGGCCGCCACGCGCCGCCGCGTACTGCTGATCGATCTCGATCCGCAGGGCAACGCCACCATGGGCTGCGGCGTCGACAAGGCGCAGCTCACGCGCAGCGCCTGCGAGGTACTGCTCGGGGAATGCGATCTGGCGAGTGCGCTGGTTACCCTCGAAAGCGGCTTTGCGCTTTTGCCCGCCAATCAGGATCTGACCGCCGCCGAGGTGCGCCTGCTGACGCTGCCGATCGGCCGCGAGACCAAGCTGCGCCACGCGCTGCAGCCCAAGCGCGATGATTTCGACGTCATCCTGATCGACTGTCCGCCGGCGCTCACCATGCTGACCGTGAACGCGCTGGTGGCGGCCAACAGCGTGCTGATCACCATGCAGTGCGAGTACTACGCGCTCGAGGGACTCACGGCGCTGTTGTCCACTCTCGAGCAGATCCGTGACGCGGCCAATCCCGGCCTCACGGTCGAGGGAGTGCTGCGCACCATGTTCGACCCGCGCAACAACCTCTCCAACGAGGTGAGCGCGCAGCTGATCACGCACTTCGGTGATCGCGTGTTCCGCACCGTCATTCCGCGCAACGTGCGGCTCGCCGAGGCGCCTTCGTTCGGCAAGCCGGCGCTATTTCACGACAAGGAATCGCGCGGTGCGCTCGCCTACCTCGCACTGGCGGGCGAGATGATCCGGCGCGAGGAGATTGCCAGCGGGCTCACGCGCCCAGCGGTGGCGGGAACCGCCCCGGCTAGCCCCGAGGCGGCGCCCCGGCACGAGCCGACGCCCGTCCCGGAACACTCTGCGCCCGCGGCGACATCCCCGGCAGCGGGCTCCGAGCCTGCAGCCGAAGTCGCCACGGCCGAGCCGCCCACTGCCGAGCCGCTGAAGGCGGCCGCCACCAGCGAACACGCCGCCCCAGCGGCCGCTGGCGAGTCCAACGGTGCGCACGATTACCCGGCGGTCAGCGCGCTGCCAGCCGAGCCCGAAGCGCTCGGCGGCGCGGCCGATCACGAAGATAACGATGGCGAGCTGCCCTCCGGTGCGCCGGATGAAGCGCGGCCGCACGGTGAGGACAGGACCGGATGATGCAACGAAAACCGACTCTCGGGCGCGGCCTCGCTGATCTTCTGGGTGCGCGTCAGGCCGTTGCCCCGGTGAGTCCGCTGCCCGCCGCGCCACCACGCGGTGATGAGCTCACCAAGCTGCCGCTGGATGTGCTGCAGCGCGGCCGTTACCAGCCGCGCGTCGACATGCACCCCGACACCCTGGCTGAGCTCGCCGACTCCATCAAGGTGCAGGGCGTGGTTCAGCCGATCGTGGTGCGCCCGGTGGACGGCGGCAACGGCCAGGGACAGCGCTATGAGATCGTCGCCGGCGAGCGCCGCTGGCGCGCCGCGCAGATGGCCGGCCTCGGGGAGATTCCCGCGGTCATCCGCCATATTCCCGATGAGGCGGCGATTGCTGTCGCGCTGATTGAGAACATCCAGCGCGAGAACTTGAACCCGCTGGAAGAGGCGCGCTCGCTGCAGCGTCTCATCAGCGAGTTCGGCCTGACTCACGTCCAGGCGGCCGAGGCCGTCGGCCGCTCGCGCGCCGGTGTCAGCAACCTGCTGCGTCTGCTCGAGCTCTCCCCGGAAGTGTGTGAGCTGCTGGAGAAGCGCGCGCTCGAGATGGGGCACGGGCGCGCACTGTTGGCGCTGACGCAGCGCCGCCAGCAGACCGAGGTGGGCATGCTGGTGGCGAAGAAGGGCCTGTCGGTGCGCGAGACCGAAGCGCTGGTGCGGCGGCTGCAGTCGCCGCCGGCGGCGGGTTCAGGCGACGGGGCCGCCGAGCGCGATCCGAATGTCTCGCGCCTCGAGCGGGAACTGGCCGATAAGCTCGGCGCGCGCGTGGCGATACAGCAGGGCGCGGGCGGCAAGGGCAAACTTGTCGTCAGCTACAACACCCTCGACGAACTCGACGGCATCCTGGCGCACATCCAGTAGGGATCCGGTCAGGTTAGAGAGGCTGCGCAGATTCACACGCCGACGGCGCGCTGAGCGGGCTGGCGATGCCAACGCCCGCGAGCGCGGGCACAGGGCTGCAGGTCGCCCCTTGCGCGAACACAAAAATGTCAAATCTGCCGGGGTGCTGTACGGGGTGCGCTGTGGACTCACACGCAGGCGGTCTCTATAATCCCGCGGCTTTTTGGCCGTTGTAGCTAAGTTACTGAGCGGCCGAAGAATGCTAAGCCACTCGTGCCCTGTCACGGTGCAAGCAAAGCGGCTCTTTTGGGCCCCCGAACAGGACCTATATAGAAGGTGTCGGTGATCGATCTGCCCCACGCGCGGCGGCTGGCCTTCGGCGTCGTGCTGGGTCAGGCGGCCGTGACCGTGATCGCGGGACTGTGTGCCTGGCGCCTGAGCGGTCGCCTTGCTGCGGTCTCGGCTCTCGCCGGCGGTGGAATTGCCACGATCGGGAGTCTCGCCATGGCGGGCCTCGTGTTTGGGGGCGCGGCGGGTGCGAGCGCCGAGCGCGCACTGAGCGTGTTCTACGTCGGCGAGGCCGTAAAGCTCGCAGTCGTGGTGGTGCTGTTCGTGTTGGTGCTGAAGGTCATGACGGTGGCCCCGCTGGCGCTGTTCGCCACGTTCGCCGCGACCTTCCTGGTGTACTGGATCGCGTTGTTGAGCGCACTGCCCTCCGTCGGTGGCGCGCGTGGCGGTGGTGGCTGAGTGATGAGCGAACTGATGAAACTGATGGCAGCTGAGGGTGGCGGTAGCGCGACGGACTACATTCTTCACCATCAGTCATTCTTTTCGAACAAGAAGCCGCAGGGAATCGTCGACTTCTCGGTCATCAACTACGACACGGTGTTCTTCTCGATCGTGCTGGGGCTGGTGTTTTTCGGTGTTTTCTGGTGGGTCGCGCGCAAATCCACCCCCGGGGTGCCGACCACCTTCCAGAGCGTCATCGAGTGGATCATCGAGAAAGTTGACGAGCAGGTCCGTGATACTTTCCAGGGCACCAGCCGCCTCATCGCGCCGCTGGGACTCACCATCTTCTGCTGGGTGTTCCTCTTCAACTTCATGGATTTGGTGCCGGTCGACCTGTTTCCGGCGGCCGCACGTGGGGTGGGCTTCGAGCACCTGAAGATCGTGCCGAGCACGGATCTCAACGCGACCTTCGGTCTGTCGCTGACCGTGTTCCTGCTCATCATTTTCTACAGCCTGAAGATGAAGGGCATCGGCGGCTTCATCGGCGAGCTGACTCTGCAGCCGTTCCGCGCCAAGAACATCTTCGTGCAGGCGCTGCTGGTGCCGATCAACTTCGTTCTGGAGTCGGTCACCTTCCTCGCGCGTCCGGTATCGCTGGCGCTGCGTCTGTACGGCAACCTGTACGCGGGCGAGATGATCTTTCTGCTGATCGCGGTGCTAACGCTCTCGCACGGGGTCCACAGTCTGCTGACCGTCGGTGGCTGGCTGGGAATCATAGGCCAGTTCATTCTCGGCGTGATCTGGACCGGCTTTCACATCCTGATCATCACCATCCAGGCCTTCATTTTCGCCGTGCTCACCGTGGTCTATCTGTCGATGGCCAGCGAGCATCACTAGGGTTTCAACAGGTTAACGCAGTCAGTCATTGGTTTGTCTCGAGGAGATTTGAATGGAAAGCATTGCACACATCCAGGCCATGACCGTGTTGGCCGTCGGCATCATCTTCGGTATGGGAGCGCTTGGCACCGCCATCGGATTCGGCATTCTCGGCGGCCGCTTCATTGAAGGCTCGGCGCGCCAGCCGGAACTGCTGCCGGTGCTACGCGTGCAGATGTTCCTCGTCGCTGGTCTTCTGGACGCGGTCGCCATGATCGGGATCGGTTTCGCGCTGTTCTTCACCTTCGCGAACCCGTTCCTGGGTGCACTGCAGGCCGCGCACTGATCGCTGAGACCGCGACGGCTCGCAGACAGGAGAGGGCTCCGTGAACATCAATCTCACGCTCATTGTGCAGATGGTCGTCTTCGCCTTGCTGGTGTGGGCGACCATGAAGTGGATTTGGCCGACCATCCTGGCCAACATGCAGGAGCGGCAGCGCCGGATCGCGCAAGGGCTTGCGGACGCCGAGAAGGGAGAGCAGGAGCTCGCCGAGGCACGCACCAAAGCCGATGCCATCGTGCGCGAAGCACGCGAACGCGCCAATCAGATCATCGACCACGCGCAGCACCGGGCCACTGAGCTGGTGGAAGAGGCCAAGGGCAGTGCCCAGGACGAGGGCGCGCGCATCGTCGCCTCAGCGCACGAGCAGATCGAGCTCGACACGACGCGCGCCAAGGAGAGCCTGCGCAAGGAAGTCGCTGGCATCGCCGTCGGCGCCGCCTCCAAACTGCTGGGCCGCGAGATCGACGCTCGCACCCACGCAGCCCTGCTCGACCAGCTCGCAGCACAGATCTGAGACGATGGCGGACCGCATCACCATCGCCCGGCCTTACGCGCGAGCCGCTTTCGAAGAGGCGCGCACGCGCCAGTCGCTGCAGTTGTGGTCCGAGGCGCTGCGTACCGGTGCGCAGGTCGTGAAGGATGCGCGCGTCGAGGAGCTGCTCGACAATCCGCGGGTGACTGCGCAACAGCTGGCGCAGTTCGTCATCGATGTCGCGGGAGCAAAGCTTGGCGAGCAAGGCGGCAACTTCATCCGCACGCTGTCCGAGAATCACCGCCTGAGTTACCTGCCGGAGATCGCCGCGCTGTTCGACACCTTCAAGGACGAGGTCGAGGGCGTGGCCGACGTCACCGTGACCTCGGCCGCGGAGCTCAACGATGCGCAGCGGCAGAAGATCGCTGCCGCCCTGCAAGAGCGTCTCAAGCGTGAGGTGCGGCTGCACTGCGAAGTCGACCCGACGCTCATCGGCGGGGCGATACTGCGCTCCGGTGACATGGTTATCGACGGCTCGCTGCGCACGCGCCTCGATCGCATCGCCTACGAACTGACTGCGTAACGCACTCCGAATTGTCGTTAGAGAGAATGCATATGGCCATCAAGGCAACCGAAATCAGCGACCTGATCAAGCAACGGATCGAAGGCTTCAAGTCCGTCACCGAGGCGCGCAACGTCGGTACCATCGTTTCGGTCACCGACGGCATCACCCGCATCCACGGACTGGCCGATGCCCGCTACGGCGAGATGCTGGAGTTTCCCGGTAACACCTTTGGCCTCGCGCTCAACCTCGAGCGCGACTCCGTCGGCGCTGTGGTGCTCGGTGAGTACAAGCACCTGACGGAAGGCGACACCGTCAAGACCACCAACCGCATTCTCGAAGTGCCGGTCGGACCGGAGCTCCTCGGGCGCGTGGTGGATGCGCTCGGTGCCCCGATCGACGGCAAGGGCCCGATCAAGGCCACGCGCACGGCGCCGATCGAGCGGGTGGCGCCCGGCGTCATCTACCGCAAGTCGGTGAGCCAGCCGGTGCAGACCGGCTACAAGGCAGTCGATTCGATGGTGCCGATCGGCCGCGGCCAGCGCGAGCTCATCATCGGCGACCGTCAGACCGGCAAAACTGCGCTCGCGATCGATACGATCATCAATCAGAAGTCTTCCGGCATTAAGTGCATCTACGTGGCAATCGGCCAGAAGCAGTCGACCATCGCCAACGTCGTGCGCAAGCTCGAGGAGCACGGTGCGCTCGGGCACACGGTGGTGGTGGCGGCCTCCGCCTCCACGCCCGCCGCCATGCAGTACATCGCCCCCTACTCGGGCGTGACCATGGGCGAGTACTTCATGGATAACGGCGAAGACGCACTCATTATCTATGACGACCTGTCCAAGCAGGCGGTCGCCTACCGGCAGATCTCCCTGCTGCTGCGCCGCCCACCCGGCCGCGAAGCCTTCCCCGGGGACGTGTTCTATCTGCACTCGCGCCTGCTGGAACGCAGTGCGCGCGTCAACGAGGAAT